>JAWXCM010000456.1:0-19986 GCA_034408745.1 Bryobacteraceae bacterium | reverse complement strand
GTCAAGGGTAGCCGCGGTTCCTGAACCTACCCGTTTCATGCGTGTGTACGGATCCCGCGCAGCGCTTTCAGAGAGCGGCTCCCCGGCAGCCGCATAACCCTCGGTGATTCACGCCCTGAGGTGCACGATCTCAGCCGAGAGCTGTTTCCTCAGTTGCTGCCGCCATGGCGTACATAACGCAACGCGTGGGTACCTGAAACATCACCTGCCGGCGGAAGCATGGCCTCGCGCGAGTCGTGAGCTACGCCGGTCTCGCAGCAGCTAAAAAAACGCTTGACGATACCCCCTCCCCGTATTATAATACCCCTGGAGGGTATGAAAAAGACCACCCCGGTTCCCAACCCGAAACACAAGGATGACCACGCTCGTGGCTGCGATGTCCCGACGACAGATGCATCCGACCGAAAGGCCGTGGCTGTCGATCCCGAAATCAAGGCTGCCAATGTCAGGCGCCTGCGGCGCATTGAAGGTCAGGTGCGCGGGTTGCAAAAAATGGTTGAGGAAGACAGGTACTGCCCCGACATCATGGTGCAGTTGTCTGCCGTCCACGAGGCCCTCCGCACAGTCGGGAGAGGGTTATTGCGCAACCATCTCAAGCACTGTACCAGTCATGCCGTAGCCCACGGCACGCCCGAGCAGACCGAAGCCGTGTATGACGAGCTGATCGAGCTCATGTACAAACACTCGCGTTAAAGATCGAAATACCGTAGCGCTGTTGGCGCCGGCGGAGTCCAGTAACCAGGGACCATTTGCTCCGCTCAAACCGAGCGACGGGGGAGTTGTTCCATTCAGCAGAGGAAAGCGATGTCCGGAAGTACTTTTCTAATCTCAACATTTCTTGTGGCCGCGCTCGGGATACCCGCAGTCGCTCAGCAAGAGGACCAACACGCCCAGCATCCACAGGAAGGGCATGCGATGGAAGGACCGGACCATGAGTCAATGGATCACTCAGGGTTGAACCCGGCTGGCCGTTTCCTCATGCTTCAGAGTTCTGGCACTGCGCTGCAGCCGGCAGCCTGGCCCATGCCAATGCTGATGAACAAGGCGGGCGGCTGGAACCTCCTGTGGATGGGACAGGCCTTCGTAGTAGCGACGCAGCAAAGCGGGCCGCGCGGTGGGGACAAGGTTTACTCCGCCAACTGGGGCATGCTCGGGGCCGTTCACACGCTGGGGCGCGGATCCATCATGCTGCGGTCCATGGTGAGTCTCGACCCCCTGACAGTTACGGACCGCCAGTATCCGCTCCTGTTCCAGACGGGAGAAAGTGCGTTCGGCCGGCCCATCGTCGATGGCCAGCATCCTCACGAACTGCTGATGGAACTGTCCGTCCAGTATGCGCGGCCGATTGGTGAGCGCGGCATGTTCAATGTGTATTACGCTCCGGCCGGCGATGCCGCACTGGGCCCGGTCGCTTTCCCGCATCGGGCAAGCGCGATGGAACTGCCGCAGGCGACGCTGGCCCACCACTGGCAGGACTCAACGCATATCGCCAACAATGTGCTGACCGCGGGTGTGTCGTGGGACAAGGTGCGGCTGGAAGCCTCAGGGTTTCGTGGTAAGGAACCGAATGAGAACCGCTGGAACATCGATATGGCCGCCATGGACTCGTGGTCTTCGCGACTGTCGGTCTTCCCAACAAAAAATTGGATGGCGCAGGTATCCGGCGGCCGGCTCAAACGCCCGGAGGAGTTTCACCCGGATGACGTGGACCGCATCACCGCCTCCATCCATCACATTCGACCGAGAACCAACGGCAATTATTGGGCGACCAGCCTGATCTGGGCCCGCAATTACAAGACGGTCGAGCAGCAGGCAACGAACGCAATCGTCGCAGAAAGCGTGGTCCCAGTCGGACGAAAGAACTTCGTCACCGGCCGGTTCGAGTGGTCGCAGCGCGATGAGCTCTTTGAGAACGACCACCGGCTGGCACATGAGGTGGAAGAACGCACGGGCAAGAACGCGTTCAACGTGTCTGCCTTCACCGCCGGCTATACCCGTGACGTCGAGCTGGTGAAGAACCTGCAGTCTGGCGTCGGTCTGAACGTTAGTGCCTACGCCATTGACTCCGCACTAAAGCCTTACTATGGCTCGCGTCCGTGGGGAGTGAACGTATTCATTCGGTTCCGCCTAAAACCCGGAGAGTAACAACGAGAGGAGGTGAAAAACAATGGAAACAGATCCCGTATGCGGCATGCAAGTTGATCCCGCCACAGCGGCCGGCAAATCGGAGTACAAGGGCAAGACCTTCTACTTCTGCAATCCTGGCTGCAAACGCAAGTTCGACCAGAACCCTGAACAGTACATATCCAAACAGTAGGCCAGAAGCGGGCGGTTCGCCGCCCGCCGTATCTCACGAGGCAGTCAGATGAAACACGAGCACCACACTGTGACCGAAGTTGTCGACCCCGTTTGCGGCATGACCATCGCGCCTGAGGACGCCGTCGGTCACCTCGAACACAAAGGCATCACGTATCACTTCTGCAATCAGTCCTGCCTGGACAAGTTCAAGGCGGATCCCGGCCGTTATCTGGCGCCCACTCCCGGTCGCACAGACGCAGGGTCGGCGAACGTCGAGTACACGTGTCCTATGGATCCGGAAGTGCGCCAGATGGGACCGGGCGCCTGTCCAAAGTGTGGAATGGCGCTCGAGCCAGCGACCATTACGCTGCCTCAGACGCGCACCACCTTCACCTGCCCGATGCATCCCGAGATCGTACGTGATGAACCGGGAAACTGCCCCATCTGCGGCATGGCGCTGGAACCCACAACTGTGGTGCTCGAAGAGAACAATCCGGAGTTGCGGGATATGACGAGGCGACTCGTCATATCCTCGATTCTGACCGCGCCGATGCTCGCCTTCATGGCGTCGGAGATGCTGCCCGGAAAGCCGCTGCAGTTGCTGCTCGGTCCAACGCTGGTGATCTGGGTCCAACTCCTGCTCGCCGCCCCTGTTGTGCTGTGGTGTGGATGGCCGTTCTTTCAGCGAGGGTGGCAGTCGGTGTTGAACCGGCACCTGAACATGTTCACGCTGATCAGCCTTGGAACTGGCGCCGCATTCTTGTACAGCATTGCAGCAGCGCTGTTTCCGCAGCTCTTCCCCGAGTCGTTCAGGGACCACCACACCGGTGCCATTGCGGTGTACTTCGAGCCCGCGGCAGTAATCATTACCCTGGTCCTGCTGGGGCAGGTGCTGGAGCTGCGAGCTCGCAGCCGCACGTCGAGTGCTTTAAAGTCGCTCCTTGGTTTGGCGCCGAAAACAGCGCGCATCATCAGGTCCGAAGGCAGCGAAGAGGACATCGGCATCGATCAGGTCAAGCCCGGAGACCTGCTGCGGGTGCGCCCCGGCGAAAAGGTGCCTGTCGATGGTCTCGTCAAAGAGGGCATCAGTTCGCTGGACGAGTCGATGGTCACGGGCGAGAGCATTCCTGTCAGCAAAGAGCCCGGCAGTCAAGTGACCGGCGGTACGGTAAACGGCACCGGAAGTCTGGTTATGCAGGCCGAGCGAGTTGGAGCCGACACTCTCTTGTCGCAGATCGTGCGACTCGTTGGTGAAGCGCAACGCTCCCGTGCTCCGATTCAACGGCTTGCTGACAGCGTCGCGGGATGGTTCGTTCCGGCCGTGATTGCGGTTGCGGTCATCACGTTCGTCTTGTGGGCTGTGTTCGGCCCGGAGCCGCGGATGGCGTACGCGCTGGTCAATGCTGTTGCGGTTCTGATCATTGCATGTCCCTGTGCGTTGGGTCTCGCCACGCCAATGTCGATCATGGTCGGCACTGGACGTGGTGCTCAGGCCGGCGTACTCGTCCGAAAAGCTGAGGCGCTGGAAATGCTGGAGCAGGTCAAGACGCTTGTGGTGGACAAAACCGGCACACTTACCGAGGGCAAGCCCAAACTGACCACTGTGCGCCCGGTCGAAGGGTTCACGGAAAACGAGTTGCTCCGTCTGGCAGCCAGCCTCGAACAGAGCAGCGAACATCCGCTTGCGGCAGCCATCGTTAAAGGTACGAAGGAACGTGGACTGACGCTCGCCCCGGCTAAGGACTTTCAGTCCGTCACCGGCAAGGGCGCGACAGCCACGGTGGACGGGCGCAGTGTGGCAATCGGCAATCTCCGGTTGATGGAAGAGGTGGCGAAAACACCCGGTACCCTCGCAAGCGAGGCGGATTCACTTCGGAGGGAAGGCCAAACGGTCATGTTCGTGGCGGTCGATGGGGAAATCGCCGGCCTGATCGGAGTTGCCGACCCAATCAGGGAGACCACACCGGAGGCCATCCATGCTCTGCACGCCGCGGGCATTCGAGTGGTGATGCTGACCGGTGATAACAAGACAACGGCTGAAGCCGTCGCCCGCAAACTTGGTATCGAAGAGGTGCATGCCGATGTCCTTCCGGAGGATAAGGCGCGGATCGTTCAGCAACTGCAGGCGGCGCACCAGAAAGTTGGAATGGCGGGTGACGGCGTGAATGATGCGCCGGCTCTGGCGCAGGCGGACGTCGGCATCGCGATGGGGACAGGGACCGACGTGGCCATGGAAAGCGCCGGCATCACCCTTGTGCATGGCGATCTTCGGGCGTTGGTACGTGCACGAAACCTGAGTCGCCTGACCATGGGCAATATCAGACAGAACCTGGTGTTCGCTTTCGGCTATAACGTACTGGGCGTGCCGGTCGCCGCAGGCATTCTGTATCCGTTCTTCGGAGTGTTGCTAAGCCCGATGATCGCCAGCGCAGCCATGACGTTTAGCTCGGTTTCAGTGATTGCGAACGCCCTCAGACTCCGCAACGCGAAACTATGACGTCAGTACGCGAATGGCGGACTTACACGTCCCCGAACTGGCTCACGGAGCCTGACTCGCAAGGTCTCTTCTGGCGCGGGTTAACCACTACCTCAATGGGCGCAACCGGATGTTCTTCCGGTACTCGCAAAGCCAGCGCACCGAGATCGACGAGAACTCAGCAGGGGTTAACAATGGCGTCCGCAATCAACGGACGCGTCGGATATCGTGGGAACGAAGGCGGAGTGTTCGACTACGTGTATGTCCCGTCGGTACGACGATTCTGAACATACGGGCGGGAATGACGCTCATGGCGGCTGAGCAGTTCGGCGTCAACTCACTCGCCCGAGCCATGGCCATCATCCTGCCCACCGACACCATCGGCCAGACTACGAACAACGTTGAATGCAGACTCGGGCATGACGCTGCCGAGGTACGTGAGGAAATCCCGATACAACTCCGAATTTCCGGCGAACATCCGACCGAGCAGTGCCGATACGAATATCAAAAGGGGAAAACAACGACAGCAGGAAATAATAGGAAAGCTGAGCGGCCCTTCCGGGAATATCATCCTTGCCGATCTCGTCCCAGGCATTTGCCGCGAGAGTGCGGACGGAGAGCCCGCCGAGGTGCCAAACCCAGTTCATTTCGGCTCGCCACTTGCCGGGCAACCGTGGAGCAGTTGTCTCCATACATCAGGGACGCCGGAGCCACGTCATTCGCACCACAGATTCGCCGTTCAGTACGGCCGCCTGCTCGAGGATCCGGCGTGCGTGAGCCGCTGCTCTGTTTACGCCCGCGCCATACCGCAGGTTCGGGCGAGCGGGCCCGCCGTTGTAGGCCGAAACAGCAAGCGTCACATCACCGTCGAAACGATCGAGCAGATCACGCAACAACGCGCCGGCATAAGTGGTGAGAACCTGCGGACTGACCTCATTAATGCGTAGTTGTTTGGGTGGCCTCAGATGTTCCGGCAGAGTTGTGTAGTCGCGCCCGTCTCGCTGCACAAGGGTGTGGGCGAAGCGGAGAGTCTCGCGAGTGATTTGCCACACTCCCGCCGAATCGTTGAGGATTCGCACGCGGCCGCCTCGCTTCTCCAGAACTACATCGTCCGGCGCAGGACGACGTTTCCACACCGAGTGCTTCAGGTCTCCCCGTACGTCCATGTAGTTGTTTTCCATCGCGCCAATTCCGAGGAGAAACTCCAGTGGAAGGGAATAGAATTCAGCAATGGTGATAATGTCACCGGCCAGTTGCAGCGCTTCCTTGCTCGACAGCGGGGTCGGCACTGGCTCTATACGCCTGCGGACGCGGGGATCGGTGTTGGATTTGAATTGAATGAATCGCCGCAGGTAAGACCTGAGCGCTGGCTGGGGCAGTTCCTCCAGTTTCTGTTTGACGGGCAGAGTGTACGCTGCGTCGAACAGGTGAGTCTGTTTCTCGAACCCAGCCACCCGGCTCGCCGGCGCAAGCGCCCACCTGCGCGGAGCCTCGCCTGTCGGTATCGCAAGTGCAGCCACGTCGGGAAATGCCAGCAGCAGATCAGGCTGTCCTGTTACCACCAGTGTGTACGGTGCATCAACCGCTTGAGGATCAAACGTCAACAGCAACTCCGCTCCTCCGAGCGCGGGGCTGTGACGAAGATAATCGAACATGAGATACGCAAATAACTCGTCGTGATAGGAAATCAAGTCAGCCGTCAGTGTGTACCCGGGTGTGATCAGAGCCACACGCCCATTCACCCAAACCGGCCGTGGGAACAGCGCAACCTGCGTGGCATGGAGTGGTTCGGGCGTCAGCCACGTTCCCACCCAGACGCCTGCAGAGGCAACAAGAAGGCAAACCAGGATTACCCGCCTGACTCGCCGCCGTCTAGAGTTCGGCGGTTTCGCCGCAGTCTCGTCACCAGGGTCGAGTTCGCCCGGTGAAACCACCTCCGGTTGCGGGGGCATAAGACTGGTCGATACGCTGCGCCACGCGCCGAAAATGTTATCCAGGTGCATCCGAAGGCACTCCGCAGTATGTTGGACGTTGCAGTGTCAATGTCGCTACAACATCGGGTCGGTAATTTTCAAAATGACTGCACCAACAACCACAACGCAAATTGATCCGGTCTGCGGAATGCAGGTAGACCCCAGCCGGGCTGTCGGCTCTTCGGAACACACCGGGAAGACGTACTACTTCTGCTCGCCGGGATGCAAGGCGAAGTTCGATAAGAACCCGACTGAGTTCGCGGGATCGAAGCAGCCGAAGGGCTGCGGTTGCTGCGGGTAAAGACCGATCCCGACAGGCGCCGGGTAGACAATCTCCGGCCGTGGTGCAGTTCGGCGGCCAGGCTGCATCCGCCAGCTTAGATCGACCATCATTCAGTCGCTCACAACTCTATCCGCCAGGTTGAGCAGGCTGCTGCTTGGCGTGAACTATGTCGGCTCGGGCGGTATTGGTCCTTTGTTCAGTCGACGGTGTAACACTTCGGGGCGATCCGCGAGGGTAAGTCGTAGTGATTCCGTGCTGACAGCGTGGGATACGCGGCGGCGCCGGATCCGAGGAAGAACTCATAAGTAACCAAGCCCGTTTCAGCCGCCCGATTTACAGGCCGCTTCCATGAAGACACCCATGGCCGGCAACACCGCCGAGCATTGCAAGTACTTCGCTCAGCATTGCCGCAAGGCGGCGGAAGAAATGCGCGCCATGGCTAAAATGCACGGGCAGATGGCAGCGGCGCCAAAGTAGTTCACGTCAGTAAAGAATCGAGAAAGTCTCGTTGCGGTTTACAAATGGTGCGGCAAAGCTCCACACGGGAACTCCCGGAACAGTCCCGGAGTCGTTGGTGACTTTGCCGGAGCGGTCATAAACCTGCCAGGCCAGGGAACCGCCGCGCTGCCATGCGGTTCCCTCGGTCCACACCAGGAGCAATTCCCCTCTGGAGTTAATGGCCACTCGCGGGTGCTTTCTCCCTTTTCCGTCACCGGGCGCGCCAGCCGGCTCGGTGGAATGGCCGCCCTTGCCGGAGACCTCAGCCCAGTAGATCTGTCCACCGGTTTCCCACGCCGCGATGACGCCGTCCGGGCCCTCGGAGAAATCCATACTGCTCATCGGACACGCGTTGATGTCCCACTTGTGTAAGAGACGCCCTGTGAACGACGCACCCTGATCGGCGGAATGAAGCAGGTAGATGTCTCGATGAATCTCTTCTGTCGCCGACCGGTACATAGCCAGCACATCGCCCTTTCGCGTGGTGAAGGCCTTCATTCCACAGCAGCCGCAGGCGCCAGTGGGTTTCGTCCATGCCTTTGATTCCGTCGAGAACGTCTTGCCGTGGTCATGGGACGTCGCTGTCCAAACCTGCCGGCGCGCCTCTCCCTTCGCCGGCCCCGCCGCTTCTTTTACTCCGATCCCATGCCACAGCACGTGAACGTTGCCGCGCCCGTCTGCCGTGAGTGAGCCACCACCGTCGAGCCCGAAGGACGCCCCCATTACATTACGCTCCGCTTCGAAGCCGCTGCCATCATCCTTCAGCCTCGAATACAGCATCGGCTCACCCGGCTTACCCGAGTCCGGGTTTATCGGTCCTCGAGGCTGCGCGCCAGGTGATCCGTTCCACGCGACATGCGGACGGTGATTGCCGTCGACCGCAAGTTGGGCGCCGCGGATTGTCCCTGCCGCGATGGCGCTGCCGGAGTGGTTGACCGGCATGTGAGGTGCAAACGTCGCGCCGTTGTCTTTGGAGCGCGTGTAAAACAGACTGCCCGCTCGCGGATCGCCGGTGTAGTAGACAAGATGGAGAGTTCCTGCCTCGTCTCGAACCACCTGTGGCTGAATGCCACCTTCAGGAACGCGAACTGGCTTGACCCGGTCGGAGTTCGTCGGCTGAAACGCCGAAGCAAACCGCGGGATCAAGCCTGCCAGGCCTGCTCCGGCCAACACGGCCTTACGTCTTGTCCAGTTTTGATCGGGCACAGCGTCATTTTACTCCCCCCAGGTCTCGGGCGCAGCCAGTTGTGCGTGTTGTCACCCAGGGGCTAGAGCGATCCCGGGGTGAGAGGGTCGAATCTAAAGGCCTTATCGTTTGGTTGTCGACATGCACGTGGAGTGAATGGAAGCGCGATGAATACACGGCTCCATCTCGGCTCTTCGCTGGCACTCGTCGCCCTGCTTCTGTTGAATGCCTCCGGCCTCTGCGCGACATGGCAGGCACCCCTGGTTGCGCACCACAAATGCTGTCCCACGGAGCCAGTCCGGACGCAGAACGCCTCTGTTCCGCAATGTTGTTCAATCTCTGGCGTTCCAGCCGGCCCGGTGTCGCTCGCCACGTCCTCTGCCGTTGACGCGGAGCTTCTTGCCACCTCACCCAAGGCGAATGTTGTCGCTCCCATCCGTCCGGTCGATCTGGCCCGACACCTTTCGGATCGTCCCACAGGCGACCTCGTAGTTCGTTTCCACCAACTCCTGATCTGACACTCGACACCCGCCCCCTCCAGTGGTCGCGGCCGTGTCTGAGAGACACTCCGAACGCGAATCGGAGCCCCCTTGCCTGTGCGTAGAACGCGTTCACGCACGCATCACCCATCAGGAGAACTCAAATGACAACTTTACTGACTGTTATCGTTGCCGGAGCCTTGCTTGCAACCGGGACGCTTGCCACCGCCACGGATGCCGCGTTCGAAGAGAGATTCCGGGCGAAGACCGGCCGCTACACGCAGGCGGAAGAGGCTCGCCGGCAGAGAATTGCCGATACCTCAGAGAATCGCGAGTGCGCCATGCCCACGATCTCCTGCTGTACGCGGAACGCGCACACCCAGAACACGGTGGCTCCAAATCCGCCATGGCTGAATGTAAAACAGGGCCGCACGTCGACGACTCCGGCCACCTGCACTCGTGACAACAACAAAGCGGCCGCCGCTGTCAGCGAAGCGGAGACCTGGCATCGCGCCAAATACGGGCATGCAACCAACGCCGCCACGGCGGTCAACACGGCCGGATCCGCCACCTGCTGTGACTGATCCCGCTCCAGAACAACCAACGTGCACGCGCAACTGAAACAGGAGATTCTGCAATGAACAGACGGAACTTTGTGTGGACCGGTTGTGCGGCACTGACCGCACAGAGAGTGCGGGCGGAGTCTGAAGCTGCCGCCATAGTGCTTGTAGCGGGCAAGCGTTGGGTTACAGTCGCAGGACGGTCAGTAGAACTCCTGACCTACAACGGCCAACTTCCGGGACCGCAACTG
This sequence comes from Bryobacteraceae bacterium, assembly GCA_034408745.1. Taxonomy (GTDB): domain Bacteria; phylum Acidobacteriota; class Terriglobia; order Bryobacterales; family Bryobacteraceae; genus JAWXCM01. Next base: position 9,982 of record JAWXCM010000456.1, on the reverse strand, counting down.
GAGTTGCGGCCCGGACAGGATGTGACGATCCGGCTCATCAACGATCTCCCGGAACCGACCAACCTCCATTTCCACGGGCTGCACCTTCCTCCGAGCCCCGGCGTTGACGATGCTCTCCTCCAGATCCCGCCTGGTGAGCAGCACGAGTATCGGTTTACGCTTCCTGCGGACCATCCGGCGGGAACGTTCTGGTATCACCCACATGTTCATGGCATGACGGCGAATCAGGTCGGCGGTGGTCTGGCGGGCGCGATCATTGTCCGCGCGGAGTTCGAGGAACGACTGGAACTGACCAGAGTGCCCGAACGAGTACTGATCCTGCAGGACTTCGACCTGCTGGCGGACGGCACGCTCGCCCGTCCGACACAGATGGACCGGATGATCGGCCGTGAAGGAGCTCTGATCACAGTATCCGGCGAGGTGGTGCCCAACCTCCCCGTCTCTGCGTCGGGTGTCGCCCGGCTGCGATTCATCAACGCCTGCAGTTCTCGTTTCTTCAATCTCGCCCTCGGAAAGCAAGCGCTCGTGGTAATCGGAGTTGACGGCGGTCTGATCGCCGCTCCGAACGCGGCGCGGAGTACACTGCTCGCGCCCGGCGAACGCATCGACACGATTGTTTCGGGTGCCGCTCTGGCTGAGGGTCCAGACCTGCTCTGGAACCTTTCTTATCAGAGGACGTTCGCCATGATGGGCGGAATGATGGGCGGACAACGACAAGCGGCCGGAAACGCTGTGATTGCGCACATCATTCCGACAGCAGGCGAAGGTGCAGGGTGGACAATGCCGACTAAACTGGCTGACGTCAGCCCCTTGCCGGCCGCCGCGCGACTCCGGACGTTCGTCCTCGGTGAGGGCACGGGTCGAATGGGCATGGGCATGGGGTCTCAGCAAGCCATGGCCTTCACCATTAACGGTCGAACGTTTGACATGCGACGCGTGGATACGGATGTCAGGCTCGGAACTGTTGAGGACTGGGAGTTCGTCAACAACACGTCAATGGACCACCCGATGCATATCCACACAAATGCCTTCCAGGTAATCGGCTCGAACGGCAGCCCGCTGCCCGCGTGGAAGGACACGGTACTGGTGAAGGCCGGTCAACGTGTGCGAGTCCGCACGCGCTTCGACGACTTCACCGGACTCGCCGTCTATCACTGCCACATCCTCGATCACGAGGACATGGGAATGATGGGCACGCTGCGCATCACCAACTAAACTGCCAGCTACCCTGGGTGCGGCGCAATGCTCACCCTTCCGTGCAGTCGGCAACGCGGTCAAAAATGGCATAAGTGAACTGCTGCGGAGTTCCCCAGGGCGTCACGTGCGTTTCCTGTATCTCGCGCCTGAGGGCGAACCCCGAACCGAGAACCGTGCTGAGCTTGCAGCCGTCATACCGCTCAATCTCCAGTCCGCTGCACTTCTCTGGGCCATTGAGGGCGAAGGTCCCGATAATGAGCTCACCACCTACGGGCACAGTTCGCCGGGCAAGACCGGCATAGGCATCCCGCGCCTCAGGAGTGACCAAAAAATGAAACACAGCGCGGTCGTGCCAAACGTCGAACGTTCCCAGATCGTCCGGGGCGTTAGTAATATCAGCGAGAATCCACTTGATTTGGCATGCATTACTTCCAATGCGCGCCCTGGCACGACCTAGCGCCGCCTCAGAGATGTCGAGGACAGCACATCCCCTGAACCCTCGTTCCACAAGACGTCCGATCAGAACCGATGATCCGCCTCCAATATCGATGACGCTTGCACCCGGACGACTGAAGGCGCAAACGAGCGCGAGCGAAAGCTCAGGCTCATCCTGATGCCAACTCACCTCAGACTCTTGTTTCGTTCTGTAGATTCGTTCCCAGTGCGCGCGATTTTCCGGCTTTGGGAAGAGAGAATCGGTTGCAGACGGCTGCCTCATACAATGGCCCTCCGGGGGACTGCTGCTCACAGGTCGTCCTTAAATTCAAATGACAAGGCAATGTCAGCGTGGAGTGAACGGCGCACCGGACAATCCTGCGCGGCTTTCTCAAGTACTTCGCGTTGACGGCTGGACAGGGTTTTCGGCAGCCGCACCAAAATCCCCATCCTCCTGTGCGCCTCGGCTTTTCAAACAATGCGCTGATTTCTTACACAGACCGCAGTTAATGTCGCGCTCACGGCTTCTCACCTCGCTGGGGCAGGAACGGTGCGACGGCCTGACTGATCGGATTCTTTGGATACCACTCCACTCCTGTGAAGCCCAGTCTTGCGGGATCCCCCTGAGGGCAATACGCGGTTCCGAACAGCCAGTCCCAAACGCTCAGCATGATGCCAAAGTTACGGTCTGCGGGACCAGACAACGGATGCGCATGGTGCCAAATGTGCATTTCCGGACTGTTCACAAAATACTTCAGCGGCCCCAGCCGGAGGCTAAGATTCGCGTGCGCAAAATGTCCCACCACCGTGTTCAGAACGCCGTACCAAAACATCGCAACGGGGCTGAATCCAAAGAACGCAGCCGGCACATACAGAAGCGTGCGATAAAAGACGACCTCAAACCAATGGAAGCGCCAGTTCCCTACCCAGTCCATCTCCTGTATGCTGTGATGAACTTTGTGGAACTCCCACAGCCACGGAACGCGGTGCAAGGCATTGTGGATAAGCCACTGAGCAAAATCAAAGATGAGAATAAGTGCCGGTAACTGTAGCCAGAGTGGCTGTCCCGAAATTGCGCCGAGACAGAAATAATCGCGGAGGTTTGTCAGGTCAAGCGAACGGTCCAGCACCGCAATGGTGTGAGCTGCAACAACGCCGAGGAGAACTCCCAGGTACTCGCTGTTGAAGATGAGGTAGAACACGTCAGTGCCGATTCCCGCGCGAAGCGTTCGTTGAGCCCGCTGCGGCCAGAACCGCTCGGCCACAAGAAACAGGACTGAGAATCCAAAGAGCCAGAGGGAATAAACCATGCCGCACGACCCTCGACGCTTTACGCCCGGGCCCCTGATGCCATCGGCAGGCCCATGATCTTCCAGTCGGGGAACCCTTCCTCGAGGCGAACCACCTTGTAGCCCTGAGCGGAAAGCAGTTTCACTGCCTCATCCGTCAGTACGCAATACGGTCCGCGACAATAGGCGACAATCATCTTTCCCTTCGGGATCTCCTTCAGTCGGCGCTTCAACTCAGCCACCGGTATTGACCGAGCCCCTGCGATGTGGCCAGCCTCGTACTCTTCGACCGGTCTGACGTCCAGAACCGTGACCGTACCCTTCCTGAGTCTTTGATTCAGCTCGGCACACGAAATTGCCTCTAACGATTTCCGGTCGGTAAGGAACGTGTCGACTACGCGCGTGATATCAGCCAGCCGGGACTCGCCTACGCTTCGCATGGACAACCATAATCGGAGGACGCTTTCATCAGAGAGGCCGTAGTGCGCGTAAAGTCCCTCTCGTCGGACGCTCACGAGCGCCGCGTTCCGCAAGACCTGGAGGTGCTGTGAGCAGTTCGCAACCGACATTCCGGTCGCCCGCGCAAGTTCCTCAACCGTACGCTCTCGCTGAGCCAGAAGTTCGATTAGCTCCAGCCTCCGCCCGCTGGACAGAGCCTTGCCGATCCGGGCAAACTGCCCGAACAGTTCGTCCTTGAACTGGCGCTTGATGAGGCGGTCCATAATCAACTATTTAAGCAAGTAGTTGAATAACACGTCAAGAGCCTGCTATAAAAGGTTGGAATGAATGACACACTGCCTCTTCTGGAGCATGCGCTCAGGGAGCCAACTGCCTTTACACCGGAAGCCCTGCTTGAGGCCGTACGGATGGACAAGGGTCTTCCGGCTCATCCAGTCCCGCCCGTGTGCATTCTCGATTTCGACGGTGACATCACGGACTGGCTCGTCGCCTCAGGCAAGGCAGTCCGGTACACGCCGTGGGCCTGCTTTCACACTCCTATGTACTCCCTGCACGTCGACGGAGGCACCTTCGGAATCGTGCCGCGAACGATTGGCGGTCCCTATGCGGTACTGGTTGCCGAGCAGCTCGCCGCCTCAGGGGTTCAGTTGATTTTAGGCCTTACCTCTGCCGGTCGCGTCAGCCCTCGATTGCCCCTGCCCAGCTTTGTGATTGCAACGGCCGCCCTTCGTGACGAAGGCACTTCCTACCACTATCTGCCGCCGACCCGGCTGGTTGCCGCGCCGGCAGGCGTCTCTGCCCCTCTGCTCGAGGAGCTCAAGACGCTCGGGCGGGCTGTGCAGGAAGGCGTTGTGTGGACTACGGACGCCCCGTATCGGGAAACCTGGTCCCAGCTTCAGCGTCATGCGGACGCGGGGATTCTTGCGGTCGAAATGCAGGCAGCATCACTCTTCGCCTTCGCGGAGGCCCGCTGTGTACCAGTGGGCGTTATCGCTCAGGTGACTAACGCCGTTGACCAGTCCGGCGAACCCTTCGACAAAGGGACGCATGAGGACGAGTTCCGTCTTGTTCACGCCGTCTGTCGTGCGGGCCGGCGCTACCTGCTAACCACCGCACCTTAGCAGGGCCAAAGGCCTCTGACTGTGTGAGCGTATGCCAAAGGATCCCGCTTTCGGAGTTTTGATTCGGGGTGGACACGATTGTCTCTGTACGGCGTCGGTCAACAAGTCCTGTGCCATTGACGCCGAGCTTTTTACCACGTCACCAAAGGCGAATGGTGTTCCTCCCAGCCGTACGGTTCATCTGGCCGGACGCCTCTCGGATCGTCCAGCGAGCGACCTCGTGGTTCGTTTCCACCAACTCCTGATCTGACACGCAGCACCCGCTCCCTTCAGTGGTCGCGGCCTGTCTGTGCGAGACACTCCGAACGGGAATCGGAGCCCCTTTTCTGTGCGTGGTATGCGTTCACGCACGCATAACCCATCAGTAGACTCAAATGAAAACTTTACTGACTGTTATCGTTGACAGAGCCTTGCTTGCAACCTGGACGCTTGCCACCGCCACGGATGCCGCGTTCGAAGAAAGATTCCGGGCGAAGACCGGCCTCTATACTCCGCCGGAAGAAGCTCGCAGGATGAGTATCGCCAATAACGCAGAGAATCGCGACTGCCCTATGCCTAAGATGTCCTGCTGTACGCGGAACGCGCACACTCAGACCAAGGTCGCTCCAAATCCATGGCTGAATGTAAAACAGGGCCGCAGCCGGTCGCCGCTGTCAGCGCTGCTGAGACCTGGCATCGAGCCAAATACGGGCATGCAACCAACGGCACCGCGGCGAACCACACGATCAGCTCGCCCACTTGCTGCGACTGATGCTGCCAGGGGCGCAACCCGTCCCCCTGCATCACTCCACAATCTCGTTAACATCGGCATGATGTGCTCGTAGCTTCGGCGTCGTCAATGCTCCATCATGGAGAGGCCGCCGCCGTCTTCGAACATCGGCAGACCGTGCTCGACCGGGCCTATGCCCTGCACCCAGAACGCTTTGTCAAGAAGCCGCCTTCGTCTCGTCCGGCGCCTCAACACGTCTGGATCAACAAACCACCCGAACCGCGGACTAATACTCCGTAAATTATCCCCTGAACTGTCTCAGACTCGTTGACACGTTGCGGAGTACAGAACACCTGTGCCCGCACATGAGCTTGTGCGAGTGCCGGTTCGATCTCTACTGGCCAGATGCGAAATTGTGGTCGTAGCGACCAAAGACGGTGGCGCCGATGTCCAGCGTCAGGAATACGTGGTCTGTCTTTCCGAGGAGCGAGTAAACGTTTTTGGTGTATTCGTATGCGGCTGGGATGTGGCCGTAGAAGTTCAGGCGGCGGGGGGCGAGGAGGGCGGCTGCTTCGGGCAGGTCCGTGTAGCGCAGGATGTTGAGGAACAGCGGTCCCTCTGTGTGACTGGAGGGTGGATCCTGCAACAGGACCTGGGCGATTGCCGGATCTACTATGGCCGCATACAGCGCCAGTGCCGCGGAGATTCCACGTCCCATTACGGTGATCCGTGCCGGATCGACGTCCGGCATCTCGCGAACCTGGCGAACGGCGGCGAGCACATCCTGCAGCCGCATTGAGTCGACGGTCTGTCCCGTGTGCATTGCGTTGCGGAGCATGTGGGTCCACGTGGTCTTCGGCCATGGAGCCTCGCCGACGCCTCGGGGCCATACGGTGGCCCGCACTGCCGCACCGCGCCGCTGCACCGGAGCGAGCGTCTGGGCGATGTAGGCGGCGTCCTCGCCATCGGAGGCGACATACACGACCGCGGGTAGTTTGCCAGTGATCTCTTTCGGTTTCTGGACTTCGAGCCGAATCGGGAATGGTTCGCCGGTATCGCGGAGAATCTTGCGGATGGCGGGGAGCAGTTCGGCGCGGCGGCGTTCCCAGTCGGCTGCCGATTTGTATGTCGATGAGGGCGCGTGAGCCGTAAAGGTCTCGTGCACCCGATAGTTCAACGCATCTTTGGGCGGGTTGTCAGCGAAGACGGCGAGTTGTTCGGGCGGAGCGTTGCTGTAGTCCATGTCGAGCTTTCGATTTTCGACGTGCATGAGGTGTTTGTCGAACCAGCGGATCGCTTTTTCGCGGAGGAAGTCCGAGTCCTCATGGCCCGTGTCGACGACGATATTTCCGAAGCTCTCGCGCGCGCCGTAGCTGTTGTAGAGGTTGCCGACGGTGCGCTCGAACTCTTCGTAGCCTTTGACAGGAAAGAGAGTGTCCTTCTTGCCATGCATCATCAGCAGGGGGCGTGGCGCTATGAGGGCGCCCTGATGCATCATGTCGTGCAGTTCGGAGTTGATGGCGAACATGCAGTCGCAGTGGCCCTTCTGGGTGTTGTCCTCGACGTTTGCGGCGTAGGTGCTGATGCCCATGACAGGCGCAACCACCTTCACGCGCGGATCTACGGCGGCTGTAAACCAGCTCATTGCCGCGCCGCCGGAGCGTCCAGTCATGCCGATGCGTGCGGCGTCCACCTCGGGCCGTGTGACGAGATAGTCAATGGCACGCATGGCGTTCCACACCTCGACCCCGGCGGGCGTATAGCCTCGGGCGTACCAGTCGTAAAGGTTCTGAGAGTGCACGCCGTGGTGGAGGGCGAAGGTCTCGGCGATCTGGATGGAGTCGAGGATAAAGGCCGCGTAGCCGTTCCTGGCGAGCGAGATGCCGTGCCGCTGGTACTGCACCTTGTCCCCCTGCGGCGAGTAGGAGTGCCCGCAGACGTACACGATGGCTGGCACGCGTCCCTGCCGCTGCTTTGGGAGGTAGAGGTTGCCGGTGACGTATACCTTTGGCATGCTCTCAAAGGCGATGTTTTCGATTGTGTATGAACCTTTATCGAGTACGCGCGTGACCTTTATGTTGAGCGGTGTGCGGGCAGGCCACGGCAGCAGGCCGAGCATGTCTCGCATTTCTTCGAGACGCTTTGCGCGCACGGCTTCCCACGTGTCTTTGGAGCTTAGTTCTCTGGCCGCGTTGTCGGTGATGCGGCGAGCGCAGCGGATCAGGTATTGCTGGACGTTCTTTTGCGAGTCCAGCATCTGCTCCCACGGGGTTGACTGCGAGAAGGCGAGTGCGGTGGCGAGCCACAGAATCCGGTGCATGCCGGGTATTTTGTCATGGGCTGGGTCGGCGTGTTGAGTTGGGGCTCGGAAGGGGTGGGCGGAGCGGCGTCTGCCGGCTGGATATCCCGAATTTAATCCCGGAGGCGCAGCGCGTTCGGCCGGGCGATCCGGCAGAGAATCGATTGCGGTGCTTCAGCCCGGACGCGGGTAATCCAAGCCACGCCAAATATCGGCCCGGCACGTTCCTTGCAACCCCGGACCGGAATGGGGACTGGCCAGCCCTGCATCAGCCCGCTGTGACAGGCTGCCAAAGCTCGACACGATTTCCTTCCGGGGCGGTGAACCAGCCGAACTTTCCAAAACTGTAGCTGTCGCGTTTGGGATCGACCGTGACGCCTTCGTCAATAAGACGGTCCAGCACTCCATCGAGGTCATCCACCTGGAGGTTGATCATAGCTTTCTGTGCCGGAGGAAAGTAGTCATTATCCCGCCCAAAGAAGGCGAATACGACCTGAGCGCGTTGCGCCGAGGCGGGAAACGCGAAAAACCCTTTGGACCTCGTTAGACCGAGATGCCTCTCGTACCAGCTATAAAGGGCCTCCGGATCATTCGATCGGACAAAGGCACCGCCAAAACCAGTGATTGAAGCCATGCAGTCCTGTTGATTTCGATGCTCCGGCGCGACCTCATTTACCGCTTACTTTGGTCCCACCGGAGCAGGTTATAGTTTGCCCCATTTTCACGGGAGATGCACAAGGTGGCCTCGGCGGGGAGTGGGGCAATGGCGGCGCCCGAAAGGGCGGTGCGTTTCATGCGGAACGGAGGCCGGGGTCGACTTTGTCACCGCCGGATCTCTTTGAATCACTCATCGAAATCACGTGGTTGCCAGGCCAAAGCAAATCGGCTCAAGCCTTTCCAACGGGTCTCGGCCAGCCTTGAATATCCTTCGTTTCGCGGGCGATGCGTCACCGCCCGGCATGCGCTGACAGAAGCAGGATTTCACGCCGTGGCTGCTGAATCGTCACGCGCGGAAGCACACTGATACTTGAAAGGGCGCGACTGCCGCCCCTGTCCCAGAGAGTGCCATGTCAACTCGCTCCAAACCAGCCGTTGCCTCTCATCAAAACTACGCTGGGCCGTTGTGAGGCAGCAGATTCCTCCGTCAGGCTGCTAAACTCTGCGGGGGATGCGCATTTTCAGTAAGAGCGGCGAGCAGATCCTATCCATTGAAGATTGGTTTGCGACGGCACCGCCGAAACAAGGTACCAGGCATTGGAAGGACTACAGGAGTGCAAAGGAGTTGGCCAGGTCGTGGCTTAGAACGCCGAAGCCAGCGCCGCCCGAAGAACTGTTATCCTTCCTGCAGCGATCATTTCCTGCCACGCTTGCGGGGTTGGCGGGCATGACCTGGCCGACGACAAGCCAGTCGAACAGCATTCGGATGGCGGCAAGCTGTAGCTTGACGGTGGGCGCGGTCACGCGGCTCTGAAGCTCTTCGACATAGGCGGCGACGTGGACGGGCTGTACGTCCCGGAGCTGGTCGAGGCCGTTATCCTCGCACCAGGCCGCGAAAGCGGCTGCCGCCTTCGCATAGGCGCGGCGGGTGTGCGGGTTGCGGATGTTGGCCGTGAAGAACTCGAAGACGCGCTTGGCGGTCGCCGCGTCGGAGGCGAATAGGGCAGGGAGGGGAATTGCCCCGCGTGACTGGATTCCGGTGCTGCCGATTATGACCAGCTCTTGCGCCATGTGGTGCGCCTCCTGTTATGAATGATAACGTCCTTTACCATTCATAACAATATTCTAGCCGGACTTTTTTAACAGTCGTCAGATATAGGGCGGTTGAAAGATGTAGTATCTTGAGCAGAGGCTTACCTTTAGGCCGTTTCCTTTTAAGCGGCGCAAAGATGCCGAGCGCCAGGGTACGGAACCAATTGAACCCGTAAGTGGTTTGTGCATCTGGCATTTCCAAATCAATAATAAATGGGAGAACAAAGCATGAAGAGGGATTCCGAAAGGACAACTTCCGTTTGGATGGCGACAGCGGAAATACAGTCTCGACCCGCGCTCACCAGGGACATTACAGTGGACGTATGCGTGGTCGGTGCGGGCATAGCAGGGCTCATGACTGCTTATCTCCTCGCGAACGAAGGGCGGTCAGTCGTTGTTCTTGATGATGGACCGATAGCAGGTGGTGAAACATCCCGAACAACCGCGCACCTGGTCAACGCACTCGATGACCGCTATTTCGAACTCGAAACCATGCATGGGGAGAAGGGGGCGAGGCTTGCGGCGGAAAGTCATACGGCGGCCATCGACAGAATCGAGGCGATCGTGGTCAAAGAGAACATCGCTTGTGACTTCGAAAGACTGGATGGTTATCTTTTTGCGCCCCCCGGTGACTCGACGGAAGTTCTCGATAAGGAACTCGAAGCGACACATCGTGCCGGACTGGTAAACGTGGAGCGGAGTGGGCGCGCTCCATTGGAGGGCT
>JAWXCM010000455.1:0-8170 GCA_034408745.1 Bryobacteraceae bacterium | reverse complement strand
GAATAGAACGCGCGCGGATAGTCGATCAGCACGCGCTGGAGCAAACGGGCGAGCGGTAGCAACTTCATCTTCGCCGGGGCGTTGCGGTTCATGATCCAACGGGATCCGCAGGGGTGGGCGTCCGGCCGGGGCGCCGGTCACCAGCATCAGCGTCACCTGCCGGTGGTAATACTGAATGCGCTCTCCTTGCGCGAAATGGATGGTCCGTTCTATACACCCCTGGCAATGGCGGCGATAGCTGGTATGGCTTTCGTGGCCGTCCACAATCGCCAAAGAAATACCGCGATCGTCGGGCAAGGCTTTGTTGCGCTTCAGACGCTCTGGATCGGCTGCTGTTGGTCGACAGACCGCCATCTCAGTTTGGACCGCGTCCAGTTGGTTGTCTGAACAATCTCGGTCCTCCCAGGATTTCTTCGTCAGCGTTCTGAAGTGGAGTATGTCCCGCCGAACGGATTCCAAACGGCGATATCACGGTCGATCCAGCACTAGACGTTATCGCCGTTCTAGCAGCCATGACAGCTTCCAGCCAGCGTCTGAAACCGGCCTCAGACCACGAGACGCACGGCGACGGCCCCCGGCCTTTGATTTCTTTTTGAGTAGTTGACTCTTCTTTCCTGGAGGCTCTCGATCCAGTAGGGCGGCAGTACCAGAGTCATATCCTATTTCACTTTCTCGCTGGACGAAACGGTCCCAGTGAATGGAGTCGAGATATTCTTAGTCGCCGTTTGAAACTGAATGGTCCCAGTTACGGGAGAACCTGGAGCGGCGGACGAAAGATTTACGGTCAGCCTGCCTGCGGTAATTGCTTGACCAATTGCTCCACCGGAACTGTTCGTGTAGGATCCAAGACCGTTCCCAACGGAGAAGGTGGCGGAATCTCCAGAGATGACAGGATTCAAATAGTAGGCGTACAGAATGATGCCCGAAGACAAATCCTGGAAAGTGTCGACTTGCGCATAGGAGATTACGTTAGGGATGCTGAGGAGAATCTTTATCGCCACGCGTTTGCCCTCGATCATGGCTGAACCCGTAACCGTCGTCTCATAATCACGGAGCGCGGAGCCTCCGGGAGTTGCCAGGATATTGAGGGAAGCGGAACGTTCCATCCCGTTCCAGCGCGCAAAGAACTTCAGCACTCTGGCGGAAGATCCCGCAATAGTACTGAATGAAAAGCGTACGGAACGGGCCCCCGCCTGCACCCGAAACGGTGTGGGTGCGCCTGAATCGATGCTCACGGCTATTTCGACACCCCCGGTCGGCGCGGGACCGGAGAGTGTAACCGTTCCACTGGTTGACTGTCCGGCGGTAATTGTCGCGGGCGAGAGTGTGATGCTTTCGAGAGTAAGTTCCGGCTGCCCGGAGTCGACCGTCAAATAGACATTCGGACTGCTCGCGAATTCGTCGGATACGATCCGGATTAAAGTGTCGCCGGGCGGTGAGTTTGCTGGGACGGGAAAGCGCAGGAGATAGAGACCGGGAGAAATGAGCCCTGCAAATTGGGGTGTGATACGGGTGCCTCCCAGGTCGACTTCCAGCGGTTCGACGACCGGATAGGCGCCGGAGAACATGCGATCGGTCGGAAATCCGCCGGAGGTCCGGCCGAGTCCGGTCACGTAGAGGTCGATCGACTCGCCCGGCCGGGCGGCGCGAAGAACGCGGCTATCGACGCGGCGGGTACCGATGAGATCGGCGGTGCCTGCCAGGGCGCCGGTTACGAAATAGGAGATGGGCGATTTGGTTGTGTCGGGAAGGCTGTAAATAGAGGGCAGGATTCGGCGGACTTCGACTGCGATGGGCTGGCTCTGCACACCGTCGCGTTGTATCGCCACTGGCGCGGTTCCGTTTGGCGTACCGCCAGGAGCCAGGACATTGATGACGCCGCCGCTGACATACGCGATCGCCGCCGGAATACCGCCGATCTGCACCGAGACCCCACCAAGGGAAGTGGGCAGGGGAGCGTCCGGGGCCGGGCGCCAGGATTCTTCGGCGCGGGCGAGGTTTGCGCCGTAGATGCTGACCCAACCGCCAGGGGAAATTCCCTTTTGGTACGTCCACGGCTCGACGATTCCGTCGGCGGTTACTTCCGGAGCGCGGTTTCCGGCTGATGTGAAGTTAAAAAAGAGCGTGTGGATGACGTTGGCGTTGCGCAATATGAAAGCGCCCCAACGCCCAGTCCGCTGGGATAGTTGCGCTTTCGCTGGCTCCATGAACGTGGAGAAACAGTACGACCCGGACCGGGATGGTTCCCAGTCCGTGGTCGAGAAAACCACCCCATCGGGCTGGACCCATTGCACTCGGAAGCGATCTCCCTCGACGACGTTGTTGAAGCGGAACCATGTATAGAGTCGTGGCGTATCAATTGGGAATGAAGGGACGGTTTCTCCGGTACCCGGCACCGCGCAATTTGGCCCGGGTGTTTCCGAGGTCAGGGTAGCGTAAATCAGCGTTTGCGAAAACGCGGCGGGAAAGAATGTGCCGCACAGGGCAATCAAACTTAAGAATCGCATCATAGATTTCGCTCCGAAAGTTGGAGGGTGATAGTAAGGGGCTGGTGCGGAATGGTCAACCACTGCTGCAGGATAGTCAGGCCAACGGCGGAGAGTTCGGCTGGTGAGGCCGTCGAACCATCGGCGAGCATAAGAAGGCATTGCGATCCGGCGCTTACCGCAGCGCCGGCCCGGGGGCGGCATTGCCGAATGCGTCGGACAAGGGCGCGGAGTCCGGCCCTGGCGCCGTTCTCCGCGGTCATTTCAAAAACGTGGCGGGAGCAACTCTGGCGGAAAAGGCAATGTCGGCGGCCATCCGGATTTGTCAAGCGCCAATACAGTGAGATAGCGGCAAGCAGCGACCACTTCATACGTGCCTGAAGCCCAGCACGGCCATGGCAAGCTGCCGGTCCGGTGCGGCGCCGAAGCCGAAGCAACCCGCCGTGCCCGCTTTGAACGTCGTCAATTCCTGGATCTGTATGAACATCCAGCCGTTTGCTGCTTCGGTATTGATGATGTTTTGGAGTTCGCCGGAGACCTGCTGGGCGTTGCCCTGGTAGGAAATGTAACTTTGGAAGGGGATGACTTTGTACATGTTTGTCTTCTCACTCTGTGATGCGAACGCGGGTGGTTACTTGCTCAGAATCTCGAAACCAGCAGACTTTTCTTCGCTCGGAATCCAACCGGTTTTCCAGGCTTTGGTTCGGAGTTTTCCAGTAGCCCCGAGGCGCAAGACAGCGCCGGGAGCAATGACCGGGGCCGATTCGTCGGGTTCATCCCCAGTCGTCGTATAGTGAATGACCGCGCCTTCGGTCGGGCAGGAGACACGAATAAACACCTCACCATCGAACGCCCCACCGTCCGGGCTGAGAACTGGCGATCCGACCTTGTTCTGAAGCCCGGTGTCGGGAGCTAGCCACAATTTCAGGCGGTTACTCTCGCGAAGTCCGCCCTGCGTAGTGGACGGCTCGTCGAGGAGAAGGTCAAAGTACGACCCGGTGGCAGGAACGTTTCCCACGCCCATCGAGAGCGCCAACTGCGCCGAAGACCCTGGCGCCACTGGATCGACTGTTGTAGACGCGGACACCGTGCCGTTCGCGGCACGTATCTGGACGCTAGCCGTCGCAGATTCCGGCATCCCGTCGTTGCGTACCTCCACCACAATCCTCGCTGAACCATCGGCTGCTACCTGGGCCGAACGGAGAGAGAGCGCGAGTTGGGGGCTGCCCAAGCTCAACTGCTGGGAGTTGTTGCTCTCGTCCAATTCTCCCTGCAACTTGTCCGGATCGGCGATGGCAAGAAGCCTGCCTCCAACAACAACCGGAACGTATGTTTGCAGTTGAACCGTCGCCGTTCCTCCGCCTTCCAGCCAACCGGAAATCGCCTGCCGGCCGAGTTCCACATAATCACCCTGCGGGCTAAGCACTCCGAAGCCGACGACGGCATTCTCGACGGCCAGGCCGCCTCGGTTGCGTATTGTCGCTTTGAGCGTCAATGGCGCGCCCGGCAGAAAGCGGTCCGCCGAAGCGAGGAAGTCGCCAGGCAATATCGTCAGATCCTTCACCAGAGCCCGTTTGAGGACGCCCAGATCGACCCGGCCAAACCCGCCATTCGGGAGCAGTTCCACTTGCTGATAAGCCATCGTCAGGTTGCCGGATTCATCCCAAACGGGCGAGAATCGCCTCTTGAGCGTGTCGTCCTCAAAGAGAGCCAGATCCTGGCTCCATGTTGAGGAAGCAGGATCGAAGACGCGCGCCAGCGCGTTCGGCCCTTTGGCGGTCTGCTCCTGCCAGATCAACGCCAGCAGATTGCCGGGTCCGGCAGTGAGAGCGGAGTCGCGGAATCCCAGAGTGCCGGAATCCCGGCGGACAATGCTCGGTTCACCCTGGCCCTCGCGAGAGAAGACCAGGTCCCCATCCTTGAGCCAAAAGACAAACAGTTCGCCGTTCTCCCCGAGAGCGATCCGTACCTCTTCGTCGGTCTTCGTGTGTTCGGTGACCTGCCGGGCCGCGCTCCAGGACTGGCCGTTCCATCCCATTAACATAACCTCCCGATCTGAGGAGGTGTCGAAATTGCCGTCCCGATCTTCAGTCCAGGCATAAACGACGCGGTTCCCTCGCGCAACAAACTGCTGAGACAGCCGGCCACGCATGGAGACCAGCGGGACCGGTTGCGTCCAGCGGGCTTGTCCAGGGTTCCACGCCGCGGTCATGACGATTTGCTCCACTGGCTGGCCCTGATCATCCATACCGAACCAGTCATTGGAGGGCGTCGTCGTCCAGGTTGCGACAACAGTGCCATCGGCGAGCGGTCCGGCCAGCTTCACGTCGCCATCGAAGACCGCGTTGTTCGTTAAGGACTGGGCAGTGGTCCAACGTCCCGTCGTGTGGTCCCAGCGCGTCCAGGCGATCTCCATTTGTGCTGCGATTTGCTTCAGATCGACGGTCTCGAACGCGGCATCCCGAAACCGTTGAAACATAACGATGGCGTCCCCGTTCCCGTCATAGGCGACTTGCGGTGCGGCCTCGCCGCGAGGGTCGTTAGAAATGGGTTCCGGTGCGCTCCAGTTCTCTCCGTCGAACCGCGTGTAATACAAGTCCGTAAACTGCAGTGTGCTCGGTGAACCGCTGTCACTTCCGTACACCAACATGAGTTCGTTGCCACGACCGGCCATGGCGGAACCACCCTGTGAATAGAGATTCTCTACCAGGGTCATCGCTGACTGAGCAGTGTTCGTCCTAGCGCCGCGGACTCTCTGTCCGAGGGCGCGGAAGCCGTTGAACGTATTCGCCGAACGGGCTGTGCTCTTCGGGGAGTAAGCCACGAACTGAGGCGCGCCGAGAATTCGTTGGCCGCGATCATCCGCCTTCCAACTCCACGCCATCGGCGATGGAGGAACGGAATTCCACCTAATGCCTCCGCCGGGAGTGTAAGTCCACCCAATATTTAAAGTTTCTGGCTCAAGTTTCAGGATCCAGGCATTGGCCTTCCATCCCGCCTCTCCTTCGAAGCGGAGTTCGCGGAAGAACTCGCCAGGGTACTGGAAGCCGAGCGTTGTGGTGCCTTTTATCCAGAAGTCGAAAATGAGGGGACTGTAGTACACGCTCAAGCCCGCACCTGCATCCAAGCGGATCTGTTTGAACCGGAACTCTGGATCGAACGAAACGTCGCCACTTCCAGTTGCGAGGATGTTGACACGAGGCTGAAGGGATATCTGGTTCACAAACGGGCGTAGTGCTGGGATTCGGTTCAACTGGTTGGTCAAGCCGGGAGCTTTCAAGTCAAGCAGTCCCACTTTTGGCAGAGAGAACTCGCCCCCGGCCGATAACTCGCCTGAAGCCTCGTTGAAGGTGATCGGGGGGGCAGTGCCGGAGGTGCTCGCCTTGAAGTTGACGTTCAGGGACTTGTCGCCGAAGAAGATCTTCATGCGGCCTTGCTGCGGATAGCGGCGTCCGAAGGGGATTCTCTTTTTGATGCCGCTTTCCCAGTCGAGGCCAGCGCCGACACTGGCGAAGAATGAACTGTCCGACAACCGGTAGTCGAAATGTGCGTCTATTCCGAGTTCCGCACCCAACTTCCCGATCATCGGAACATCCAGCGTTTTCGAAAGCCAGGGTGGAACCGCCAGGGCCAAATCGTGAATGAAGTAGGTGTCGTATCCGTTTGTCTCGGTCTGGAACTCGCCGGTGAACCCACGCAAAAACTTGGGCAGGCGCGTCGCCTGGTAGGTTCGGGTGACTGGATCCGACGCCACCCCCGCGCGATTCACCGCAATGATCTTGACGGTCTGGGAGACACGAACAGCCCAGTCAAGTGCTAGCTCGGTCTTGACTTCGTTCTCATCGGCGGAAACTCGCTTCGGGGTTGCGTCGTTAAGCATGAAGTCGACGTGTCCGGGACTACCATTCCAATTGACGATCACCGTATAGCGGCGGAGGGTGCTAATGCCCATGATGTACAGAGATCCGGGCTCCGTGTCGATCTTCGTGATGACGGGTTTGGTCCCGCCACCCGCGGGCTGCAGAACGATATCTTTAACGAGCCGCGTGGCGGTGCCGGGCCCGGCAAGTTGTTCAGAATAGCTCTGGTAGCCCGCCCTCGCAGCAGTCAAAACCGGTGTTTCTGCCGTCTCTAGCCCGCCAAGCGAATACTCGCCATTCTCGTCGCTGCGAGACGTTTGGCCGCTGGCGCTGACGAGCACTCCGCCGATGGCCTTTTTGGTTGCCCCGTCCGTGACCTTGCCGCTCACCAGGAATCGCTGGTTGACTAAGAACCGGCCCTGAGCCGTACCGGTCTGTCCGGATTCGCCGAAGTATTGATAGTCGACAATGTATACTCCAGCCTCCAGCGGGGATGAAGGGCGGTAGGTCGCAACCCAACGCGCACTGTCATTCAGCAGGACTCCATTGGCTTTCAATTCACGGGCGCTGTTCAGCAACCGCCACTCAAGCCGTCCCTGATTCAGGACGCGTCCAGCGTCGTCGCGCACCGTCGCTTCGAGTTGCAACTGGCGTGATCCGCTGTCGTAATTCTCCGAGGTTATCAGTGTGGCCGTCCGGCTTTCTTGCCGCACCTCAATCACTGCGGAAAGAACGGGGCCAAACGCTTGGCCAGTGGCCGACTGCAATTGCCAGAGGCTCTGTTTCGTACCCGCCTGCTGCGGAGCCTGCATCTCCAACTGCAACTCGGCCAGTTGCCCCGGAGCAGTGGGTGGAACTGCCAGCGTCATAGTTCCGGTCGCGATGAGATTCACGGAAGGGGGGGCAGCCGCCCACCGCAGGGTCGTCTGACTCCAAGATGATCTGCCGTTATTTCGGACGCGCCATACTTTACGGAATCGTTCACCTGGCCGGAAGACAGTGCCTTTGGGGATTGTCTCGTCGAAGAGCTCAGCGCCTAATTCGGCGGTTTCAGCCCCGGCGACTCGATAGCTAATCCACACCGTCTGGGACCGGCCCACGGGGATAACGGAGCCTTTTGCGGAGAGGAATTGCCAGTCTTCCCGGTACTCGCCAGTTTGGGCAGAAGTTACCAGTGGCAGCCGGAACGTATAGGACGAACCAGGCGGCACGCTCGTCGGTAGCGCGATGGGATTTCGCGAAGACCCAGCTTGCCCACTGACGTATCTCAATGTGTACCCGGCGCCCCATGTGCTGGTTCCACTATTGAGCAGCGTCCATGACTTGACGAGATTGGTGCCTCCATTCACTTCAGTACCGTCTAGTGGCAATTCTCGCGCGAGGTCTGCCGTGTCGGTCGTGCTTTCCCTTGACGCCGGCACTTCCACGCGGACGCTGTGTAGCATCCTCCCACGCGACCCGCCGCTGTAGTCGTAGAGCCGGAACTCATACCGCTGCGGCAGCGCCAACAGGCCGGGTACCGTCTGCGAACCGGTAGGTCCGTCGAAAAGGCGCTGCTCCGGCCGTTGCGTATCCTCCATCCAGATTTGGGCGGCTTGTACGGAAGTTGTCGTCCAACTGACGTTAACGGCGCAGGTTCCTCCCGGTGAAGCGATCGTGCAAGGGCTCGGAGCAATCGTAATTTGGCCGCCGGCGTTTGGAGCAACTGTTCGAAGCTGGAAACTGAGCGTGTTCGATGCCTGCCCGTTCGGATTAATTACTTGCACCGACCATGTGTGCGCCGGCGTGCCGAACACCGGATTGATCACGATCTGCGTGCCGCTG
>JAWXCM010000454.1:0-7889 GCA_034408745.1 Bryobacteraceae bacterium | reverse complement strand
TCCCACAACCGCGCCGTCTTGTCAACACTCCAGGTGAGGATGCGGCTCTCGTCCCGGCTGAACTGCGCGCCAACGACCGGACCCTGATGCTGGAGCGCCGGACCGATCGCCTCCCCCGTCCGCGCAGCCCACGCCCGCGCCGTCCTGTCTGCGCTCCAGGTCAGGATGCGGCTCTCGTCCCGGCTGAACTGCGCGCCATAGACCCGACCCTGATGCTGCAGCGCCGGACCGATCGCCTGCCCCGTCCGCGCATCCCACAACCGCGCCGTCTTGTCAGCACTCCAGGTCAGGATGCGGCTCTCGTCCCGGCTGAACTGCGCGCCAATGACCGGACCCTGATGCTGCAGCGCCGGACCGATCGCCTGCCCCGTCCGCGCATCCCACAACCGCGCCGTCTTGTCAGCACTCCAGGTGAGGATGCGGCTCTCGTCCCGGCTGAACTGCGCGCCCTCGACCTCACCCTGATGCTCGAACAAAGCCAAAACAGCTCTCTGTGGCCAGATTGCGCGAACATCCAACAAAATGCTCCCCGCATTTTGCCGGTCGAGCCGAATGGCTTCGGCGCCAAAGTGGAGCGCAACCAGATCATCCCCTTTTTCCTGCGCGTAGCGACTTTCAGCCCAGTAGTTTCTTGCCAGGCGCTGTTCGGAGATCTTTTGATTTTCATACGATCGCCATCCCAACCACGCGATCAAGGCAAGTGCGGCGATTGCGCCGCCGAGACCGATCGCCAGCCATTGGCGGCTACGCCGGAGCGAAGCCAGTTCATCCTTTTGGCGCCGTTCGCTTTCCGCTATCCAGTCCAGCACTAGCTGAAGGTTCCCCGGATCGGGCACGTAGCGAGCAGACCAAATCGGGCACCTGGTACTTCGATCCCGGAAGGCCTGTGCCTCTTCCAGCGTCGCGCCAGTCAATAACTGCTTCTTGCGAGCAGACTCCTGAAGGAACCGAATGCGCGAGGCTTCCTCGCTCTCTTCCCTGATCCACGTCTGAAGCAAGGGCCATTGCCACATCACACTCTCGTGCGTGAAGTCGACCAGCCCGCTTGCTCCATCCTCACAGCGGAGGAAATCACGGGCTGAGAAGGCTCGCACGATTTCACTGACTCGATCAGCGGAAAGTCCAGTTACCTCCGGCAGTTCTGACATCGGCCGGCGTCTTCGGACCGGCTTTTCGCCTGCGCCCGGCTCAGAGAGCCACTGGAGCATCCGACGAATTCCATCCCGCTCCTGGGGGAACTTCGATAAGATCTCCTCGGCATCGCGCTCAAGCGCATGTTTCCATCCGCCAGCTCTCTCGTATAACGACAGATCCAGCTGCCCGTCTTTGCGCAATTCCCAGGTGCGCCTGAGCAAATGCTGCAGGACAGGCAACTTGTCCGGATCTCCCTCGGAGTCGTTCAGCAGGCGTTGAACCAGGCCGCTCTGAACGGGAACATTCATCGAATCAGCCGGACGTTCGATGGCGTCCTGCTGTCGCAATCGAGTCAACCTCGGAACAAGATAACTGCCGTCGTTGAGGGCTTCCGAGAGACCGCGAAAAAGGGCACATTCGCCGAGGTAGTCGGTCCTCATCGTGAGGATGACATAGAGGGGCACGGACGGGTCAGTTATCGCCGAGACGAGAAGGTCGACAAAGAGAGAGGCCGAGTTGCCGCCGTCCGACGCCAGAGTGGCATCGCGATACGGAAAAACTTCTTCGAACTGATCTATGAAGATCAGGATCTTGTCGCTGGGATTCTGGGCCTTCGCCCAACTCTGAAGCGCGTGACTCCGGCGATCGAGCTGCGTACCAAGCGCGCGGTCCAGTTCGTCGAGTGGAGAACCACCCGGAGCCAGCGAATAGATTCGCCAGTTTCCATCAAGCGGTTCCGCGAGTCCGGAGCGGAGGACTGGAATCAGACCCGCGTAAATGAGCGAACTCTTACCGCAGCCCGATACACCCAAAACGGCCAGCATGCGCCGCTCTGAGAGCCGAACGACCAGATCGTCGATCTCCTCCTCGCGTCCGAAGAAAAAACTCTGATCTGCTTCGCCGAAATGCCTGAGCCCGGGATACGGATTCATTCCGCCCCTCCCGTGGCACGCGCCCTTTTTCTCACCTGATCGAGAAACTCATCGAGCCCATCCGAATAAACAGCATCCGACGGGCGGTTCGCCCGCTTGATGTCGAGATCTGGCCCATCCAGATACCATTGGCGCAGAGCAGTGCACTTCTCCTCAATGGCAAGGCGCTCCAGCCGGCTTAGAAACGGCTCGGCAGAATTGCCCTGGTAGAAGATCAGTCCGTGACTCTCTTTGAGCAATTGGCGCCATCTGCGAAGCTTATCGGCTGAGGGTATCTTGTCCTGCAGAAAACGTGGATAGTCCACAGAGAGGTCTTTGGCGGAAAACTGCCGAGCCCAGCCAAGGTCGGATAAGTCGCAGACAAGCCCCAGTGAAGCTGAGGTTACCGCGATCTGACGCCGGCGCGTGAGAAGTTCCTCAAGGAACTTTTTCAACTCTACTTCGTTGCCACCGAGACGATGAGGAGAGCGTTCCGGAGGCAGTTCGTCTAAGAAGAAATCCTCCGCTGCCTTTACCTCCGCGCCGAAGGGCTGGAAAAGGATGGTGGGCCCAGGGCAATGGTCCAGCGAGTCCTGAATGCAGTCGAGAGCTTCCGAAGAAGCGCCCCCGATGAAATGAACAGCGCAGGCAGCTTCGGCCAGCGCCTGCTGGCTCTTCGCGCGATCTTCAAGCAATGAGAAAGGATCGGGTGTGGCTCGGAAATGCTGCTTGCCCAGATAGTCTTCCAAATTCGCGCGGAGCTCCATCCGATGAGCAAGAGGATGGCCCAAAAAAATACTCCCGGCTCGATTTCGCAGTTTCCGGAGAATGCCTGCGATTTGAAAGCTCAATTTGTTGACGATCTCGGTCCATTTACCGGTTCCCGCCGGCCAGGGCTCCTGGAATCCCGGGATGACGAGGTCAGAATATTGGGCGTTCTCGAGCGTCGCGGGAAGGGCATCCGTCGGACGCACTCGGACCGCTGCGAGGCATTCGCTGAATGAGGCTCCCGGCGCCAACTGCTTCTGGAATTCACGGCGTTCCCGGAAACACCATGGGGAGGAAGAGTAGTTGGGGGAGACTAATGCAACCAGGAGCGCGGTCTCGCGCGCTGCGGTATCTAATTCGTTGGGGTACTCCTGTCCTGCCTGAAGGCGAATTTTGTCAAAGAAAGTTGATTTGTCCGAGAACGGCCGTCCCACCAGCCGTCCGACTTCCTCGGTGAGGTGCTTCTGGAACTTTTCTACCCAGCCGTCGACATTGTCTTCGCTGGCGTAGCTGATGAATATGTCGTAGTTGAAGCCGGGCACATATGGCATGGGGCGAAGAATGTGTAGGTTATCACGGTCGACGTTTCAGAGGCAAAGCGTGTGGTCGTTTTTGGTTAATGCCGATGCAACCACTCAAAATGGCGCCGGCAACCTCGCCTCCGTACGTCCACTACGTCGCGGCATTCGCGAAGTACTTCACCAGGAGCCCGGAGCATCTGGAGCCGGAGTCAGTCCGGGAGTTCCAGATTGCATCCTTGTGCGAAAGTCACACCATCAGCCAAACTCGGTTTACCCCCACGAAAATATTCCTAACCCCAACATCCCAAACCACATACCCCATCCAGAGCCCCACCACCCACCCCCGGAAATTGGACAACCCTGTGCTAAATTTCCTCAGGAAGGAAAGAGGCACCAAATGGCCACCTGGAATCAGAAAAACGCGTCGAAAATCAACGGAGCCCGCTCCAAAGGCCCCGTAACCCCGGAAGGGAAAGCCAAAGTCTCCCAGAACGGCTGCAAACACGGCCTCTACTCCAAACAGACCGTCCTCCGCAACGAAGACCCGGCCCAGTACGCCGAATTCCGCGAAGTCTACCTCCGTGACTACGCCCCGGTCTCCGAAATGGAAACCGACCTCGTTCTCGACATCGCTGAATCCCGCTGGCGCCTCCGCCGCTTCCGCGTCCTCGAAACCGCCGCGCTCGACTTCGAAATGGAGCGCATGCGCCCCGAAATCGACGCCACGCTCGACACCATCGATGAGGAATCCCGAACCATGCTCGCCTTCAACTCGCTCATTTCCCTGAACCGCACATTTGAGGTCCTCCAGACCTCCATCCGAGCCCAGCACCGCATCATCGACCGCGCCACCAGCCAGCTCCTCCGCCTGCGGAAAATCCGCCCAGGGAACAACAACGACGACAACAGCAGCAACAGAGGCCCGAGGCTCGTAGCGCCCCCGCGGGAAGCAGAAGCACCGGCGCCCCACTCAAAGAGCATCGAAAATCCAACGACCAAACCCAGCAACAGCGGCAGCGGCAGCAAAGCGCCCGCCGCCACCGCAACCGCAAAACGCATCGAAAATCAACGGACCAAACCCGGCACAGCACCCCACGCCAACCCCTCCGCAGGCGAGCACCGCCTCCAAACCCTGCGCCTCTGCGCCTGAGAACACCAAAACCCATGGACACCAGGCACACCGCACCCGCTTTCCGAACCCCGTCCGGGGATCCCAGAACGCGAGTCCACCAGAAGTGTGCCCAGTCCGCGGCACTCTCGCCCGTCTTTCACATATGGTCCAGCCACCACAAATCCAGCGCGCACAACGGCCAGCCCGGCAACCAACCCGCGAACCCGGGCATACCAACCAGAGACCACTTCGTCCTCCCGGGGAACGACGACACAATGTCTCACATCGAAAGAGCCGTGGCCGAGTGGCTGAAACTCGCCCACCCCGACATCCACACGGAGCTGATCTGGCGAGCCTGCAAAATGGGAGGCCTCGTCGACCTCGACGAAGACCTGCACCCTAACTCCGACCCGGCGCCAGACCCGCCGGAGCCGACACGATAGAATGTAGGTGCTCCAGCCAACAACCGCGTTCCGTTTGCCTGTCCCTGAGGGAAGGCGCGCGCAGCGGGCCGGACCCGCCACTCTTCCGGTTTCAGCGTAGAGTGAACGATTTACTTTCGGGAGATTAAGAGAATGCAAAAAGAAATCTGTGACATCGGGCTGATTGGCCTGGCCGTCATGGGCCAGAATCTCGTGCTCAATATGGACGACCACGGGTACAGCGTCGCGGTTTTCAACCGCACCGTTTCCAAAGTCGACGACTTCATCAACAACGAAGCGAAGGGCACGAAAGTCGTCGGCGCACACTCCATTGAGGAGCTCGTCGGGCTGCTGAAGCGTCCCCGCAAGGTCATGCTCATGGTGAAGGCCGGCGATACCATCGACGCCACCATCGAACTCCTGCTCCCGTTCCTCGAACCGGGCGACGTCATCATCGACGGCGGCAATTCCCATTTCCCGGACAGCAACCGCCGTACTGCCGACCTCGCGGCAAAAGGCATTCTCTTTATCGGAACCGGCGTCTCCGGCGGCGAAGAAGGCGCCCGCCGCGGACCCTCCATCATGCCCGGTGGCAACCCCGCCGCATGGCCCCTCGTCAAGGACATCTTCCAGTCCATCGCCGCCAAAGTGGCCGACGGAACTCCGTGCTGCGACTGGGTCGGCGAAAACGGCGCAGGCCACTACGTGAAGATGGTTCACAATGGCATCGAATACGGCGACATGCAGCTCATCTGCGAGGCCTACCAGCTCCTCAAGGACGGCATCGGTCTCACCGCCGATGAACTGCACGACGTCTTCAAAGAGTGGAACGAAGGCGAACTCGACAGCTACCTCATTGAGATCACCCGCGATATCTTCGCCGTCAAAGACGAAGACGGATCCCCGCTCGTCGACAAAATCCTCGACACCGCCGGCCAGAAAGGCACCGGGAAATGGACCGGCATCAGCTCGCTCGACCTCGGCGTGCCCGTCACCCTCATCGGCGAAGCCGTCTACTCCCGCTGCCTCTCCGCCATGAAAGAGGAGCGCGTCAAAGCCCCCAAAGTGCTCTCCGGACCCGCTGCCCCCGCCAGCGCCGACCGCGCCGCTTTCATCGAAGACGTTCGCCGAGCCCTCTACTGCTCCAAGATGGTCTCCTACACCCAGGGCTACATGCTGCTCCGCGAAGCCGCAAAGGATCAGGGCTGGAATCTCAACTACGGCGGCATCGCGCTCATGTGGCGCGGTGGCTGCATCATCCGCAGCCGCTTCCTCGACAAGATCAAGGCCGCGTTCGACAAGGACCCGACCCTCTCCAACCTGCTCCTCGACGATTTCTTTAGCGAGACCATCCAGAAGTACCAGGCATCCTGGCGCAAGGCCATCATCAGCGCCATCGAAGCCGGCGTGCCCACCCCGGCGTTCGGAACCGCGCTCGCATTCTTCGACGGCTATCGCAGCGAACGGCTCCCCGCCAACCTTCTGCAGGCGCAGCGCGATTATTTCGGCGCACATACCTATGAGCGCGTCGACAAGCCTCGCGGCGAGTTCTTCCACACCAACTGGACCGGCCGCGGCGGACGCGTGTCCTCGGGCACTTACAACGTTTAATGGAGAGCAATTTCGAATGAAATATGGCTTGAATATTCGTCAGGACGGAGCGCTCGATTTTCTTTCCCTCGGCGCGCTCATCCACCGCCTCGATACCGGCATCATCCCGTTCCGCAAGGCCACCGAGTGCCTCATCCACGTCAGTGGCGGCGAGTTCAACTGCGCCGCCAATCTGTCTGACTGCTTCGGACTCAACACCGGCGTCGCTTCCGCCATGGTCGACTACCCGGTCGGCGATCTCATCGCCGAACGCGTCAAAGCCATGGGAGTGAAGCCCTTCTACAAGAAGTTCAAACACAACGGCGTCAACGGCCCCAACATGGCGACCGTCTACTCGGACCGCGGCGTCGGCGTCCGAGCCCCAGTCGTGTTCTATAACCGCTCCAATGAAGCTGGCGCCATGCTCAAACCCGGTGACTTCGACTGGGCCGAAATCTTCGGACAGGGCGTGCGCTGGTTCCACTCCGGCGGCATCTTCGCCGCACTGTCTGAGACCACCGGCGAGCTCATCATTGAAGCCATGAAGGCGGCCAAAGCGGCTGGCGCGGTGACTTCTTTCGATCTGAATTACCGCGCAAAACTCTGGAATATCTGGGGCGGGGAAAAGAAAGCGGTGGAAGTTATCGCCCGCATTGTCGAAAATGTCGACGTCCTCGTCGGAAATGAAGAGGATTTACAGCTCGGCCTCGGAATCCCCGGTCCCGACGCCCACGCCAAATCGAAGCTCGATCCCAGCGTCTTCTTCGGCATGATCGATTCAGTCACCGCCAAATACCCGCACGTGAAGATCGTCGCCACCACGTTGCGAGAGGTGAACTCCACCAACCGCCACTCGTGGAGCGCGGTCGCATGGATCGACGGCAAAACCTACCAGGCGCCCACCGCCGAACTCGACGTGCATGACCGCGTCGGCGGCGGCGACGGCTACGCAGCCGGCTTCATCTACGGCCTGCTCTCCGGAGTAGAACCCGAAGAAGCCGTAAAACTCGGCTGGGCCCACGGAGCCCTCCTAACAACCTTCCCCGGCGACACCACCATGGCAACCGCGGATCAGGTAAAGGCCTTCGCAAAGGGCGGCTCCGCCCGCATCCAGCGCTAACCCAAACCAGAGAGGCTGGGAAACACCCCAGCCTCCATCCAACACCAGTAAAAAAGCCTGAAGCCAGCACCAGAAAAGAAGTCTGAAGACAGCACCAGAAAAAAAGCCTGAAGACAGCACCAGAAAAGAAGCCTGAGGACAGCACCAGAAAAGAAGCCCTGAGGACAGCACCAGAAAAAAAGCCTGAGGACAGCACCAGAAAAAAAGCCTGAGGACAGCACCAGAAAAAAAGCCTGAGGACAGCACCAGAAAAAAAGCCTGAAGACAGCACCAGAAAAGAAGCCTGAGGACAGCACCAGAAAAGAAGCCTGA
>JAWXCM010000453.1:0-3890 GCA_034408745.1 Bryobacteraceae bacterium | reverse complement strand
GAACTCGGGCTTGCGCAGCGGCAGTTCTTCGGCCTTGTGCGCGTCCGCAATCCAGTTGGTCCAGCGCTCATCCGCCGCCAGGATCTCGCGTTCGGCCAGCACGATCCGCCGGAACTCATCAATCCCGATTTTGCTGATAACAAACTTAAGTCGAGCCGTATTCCGGTTCTTTTTCTCGCCGAGTCGCGCAAATACCCGGCAAATCGCCTGCGCCAGCGGCAATAACTCTTCTTCCGGCACGAAATCCGACAACAGCTTCGCCTGCTGCGGCACAGTGCCGAGCCCGCCGCCCACCCAGAGCTCGAACCCGCGCTTCCCGTCGCGCACCACGCCGACCGCGCCGAGGTCATGCAGATTTACAAGTCCGCAAGCCTCATCCTTGCAACCAGAGAACGCAACCTTGAATTTACGCCCGAAGTCGAGGCAGTCCGGGTGACCCAGCAGGAAATATGTCAACGCCTTCGCGTACGGGGTGACGTCGAAAGACTGTGTCCGGCACACACCAGCGACGGGGCATGCGGTCACGTTGCGGACCGTATTGCCGCAGGCCTCGCGCGTCGTAATCCCGACCGCCGCCAGACGGCGCATCAACGCCGGGGTGTCTTCAATGTGAATAAAGTGGAGCTGAAAATCCTGGCGCGTGGTGACGTGCCCGATACCGTCGGAATACTCCTCGGCACACTCCGCCAGCACCTCGAGTTGCTTCGC
Organism: Bryobacteraceae bacterium; assembly: GCA_034408745.1. Taxonomy (GTDB): domain Bacteria; phylum Acidobacteriota; class Terriglobia; order Bryobacterales; family Bryobacteraceae; genus JAWXCM01. Next base: position 3,182 of record JAWXCM010000453.1, on the reverse strand, counting down.
GTTCAGCCCGCCGAACGGAATCTTGATGCGCTGCATGCCGGGGGCATCCCAGAGCGTTCCCGGCCCCTTGGTGTTCGGAGTGGGGTACTCCAGACGGCGCGTCTGAACGCCGTCATACCGTTGCCCGTTGTCATACCGCTGCCCGTAGGCACCCCGGCGAAGACGCGTCTCGGCGAAGATCTTATCGTCGATCTTTCCGTTTAGTTTCAGCGTGATCTCGTTCTCGAAGATGTCGATTTCACGCCCCAGAGCGGGTGCGATTTCGTCCTGCAGACGGGTTTTCCAGAGGTTCTTGCTGGCTTTCAACGGCGTATTCCCTTATCTCTATCGACAATACCATGATTCATCGGCCCGACTCCCCGCACGCGGGCAGTTCTCTGCCCGCGTAGTAGTTCAGACCGTATCGGACCCCACGCAAATGATCGTTCTGGCAGCGCACTCCCGATTCCCAGAGCGGCCGGGCCGAAGCCGCCTGGTTGATGGCCGGGAATGACACTCCGATCAGCCACACCATCCCGCACGCAACCGCCAGCACGGATCCATCCATCGCCGCGGCAAAGTCCCGGCGCTCCCACCACGCGATCCCGGCAGCGCAAAGGACCGCCGCGACCACGCCGGGCCACCAAACGTCGGCCGCGCTTGCCCGGCTGAGCCCTGAAGCGATGGCAGCCGGCAACACAGCCGCGGCCACCGGGCCCAGCGCCATCAGCAGCACCGAAAGCGGCAGAACGAACCGGATGGGAGCAGTCGCCATGCGAATGCCGATCAGCGCCGCGGCGGCCGGCAGCAGAGGCAGCACATAGCCCGGCAGCTTGTTTGTGGAAGCCGAGAAGAACAGCAGCCCGAACGCAAACCACAGCAACAGCAACAATCGGCGAGGCTCCTGCCACTCGACCTTGCCGATTCCCACCAGCATGGGCGCCCACGGACACAACAGCCCCGCGATCACCGGCAGATAAAACCACCACGGCTGCGCATGCTGGAGCTCAGCGCTGACGAATCGACCCAAATGGTGCTGAATAAACAGCACGTCGATAAACGGCCAGCCATTTTGCCAGTAGCAGGCGACGTACCAGGGAGCGGCCACGGCGCCGGTGGTCAGGCAAAAAGTCAGCAAATCCCGCCACCTTCGCCTGCCCACCCAGAACAGCGGCAGGGCCAGCACCAGCGGCACCAAACCTTTGGCGAGCACAGCCAGACCCAGCAGCACGCCACCGAACACCAGCCCCCGGCGCCCACCCGAACGAACCCATGGCAACGCCAGCAGCATCGATCCGCAGAACATCGTCGCCAGCGGAATCTCCGTCACCGCCACGTGGCTGTAAGCCAGCCATCCGCCCGACGTCGCCAGCATCAGGAACGAAAACCAGGCCGCCCGTTCTCCGAACTCCCGCCGCAGCCGGAAGAAATAGAACAGCAGGAACCAGGCGGACAGGATGGCAACCGGGAGCCTCGGCGCCAGCTCGGGCCCGAGCCCCAGTCGAAATCCCGCGGCCGTCAACCAGTACAAAAGCGGAGGCTTCTCAAACCAGGGCTGCCCCCACAGGCGAGGCGTGATCCAGTCGCCCGACTGCGCCATTTCCCTGCCAATCGCGGCATACCGCGGCTCGTCCGGACCAACCACCCCCATGCTCGTTAACCCATAGAAATACAGGGCAAACAGAACCGGCAGAGCCAGGAGCAATTTTCTGGGAATGCGCAAACCTCAAGTATAATGGCCACTGATGCGGACAGCCTTTCTGCTGCTTTTGGCCGCGGCCTCACTGGGCGCCGCAACCGAGTGTGCCTGCGACCCCGCGGACGCCGAGACCTTCAAATCGCGACAGTGCAGCCTGTGCCGGGAAGCCGAGTCGCAGCCCAGGGACAAGCCCGTCTTTTTCCTCAGGGACATCAACCCACGCAAGCCCAACCGCTGGCTCGCGCTGCCACTGCGGCACGGCTCCGGCCTGCACCATCTGCACGACCTCACCCTCGCCGAACGCACTGCGCTCTGGAAAGCCGCCATTGCGAGATCGAAGGAGCTCTGGGGGGACGAATGGGGCGTCGCTTACAACGGCGAGAAGGTGCGTACGCAATGCCACACGCACGTCCATATCGGCAAACTCCTGAAGGGCATTGAGACTGGCAACTTCATTGTCATTCGCCGCGAAGATCAAATCCCGGCGCCTCCCGGCGAAGGCCTCTGGATCCACGGCATTCCCGGCGGAAAGATGCACGTCCATCTCGGCGAGCAGACCACGGAAACCGCACTGCTCCGGTAACGCTGACGCCGGCAGTTCCGAATCGTGAGAAAATCGATTCCACAATGAGCCTCCTCGACATCACGAAGCTGCCGACCGCCCAGAATTCGGCAATTCAACTCCACCCGACTGACAACATCGCCGTTGCGCGCGTGCCGCTGTCGCCCGGGCAGGTTCTGGATATAGGTGGCTTAGCGGTGACTCTGCGAGAGCCGGTGCCGGCCGGGCACAAGGTGGCAGTACGCGACATCGCACTGGGCGACGCCATCGTGCGCTACGGACAGGTGATGGGCCGAGCCAGCGCGTCGATCGCCTCGGGGCAGCACGTGCACGTGCACAACGTGGCTTACGAAGAGCTGGTCTTCAACTACGAGTACCCCACCGGCGACATCGCTCTCCCCGTCACGCCGGCGGACGCGCCGACATTCCTCGGCTATCAGCGCGAAGACGGCCGAGTAGGCACACGCAACTACATCGCGGTGGTCGCCGCCAGCAACTGCGCGGCTCACACGGTGCAGTGGATCGCCGAATCGTACGACCCGTCGGCCCTGCCTGAAAACGTGCACGGTATCGTCGCGTTTCCGCACGGCGAAGGCTGTGGTCACGCCATCGGACCCGACACCGACCAGTTGCGGCGCACGCTCGCCGGAGTGCTGGCGCATCCCAATGTGTCGGCCGCCATCATTGTGGGCCTCGGCTGCGAAACGAATCAGATCACCCACTATCTGGGCGAGAATGCGCCCAAATCGGGCCGCCTGGTTGGCATGACGGTGCAGGACAGCGGCGGTACACGCGGCACCGTCGAGGCCGCCCGCAAAGAGATCGACCGCTTCATTCAGCTGGCCGCCGAGGAGCGCCGCACCGAAGTATCGGCCTCCCACATCCGCCTCGGGCTGAATTGCGGCGGCTCCGATTCCTTCTCCGGCATCACGGCGAACCCCG
>JAWXCM010000452.1:0-28923 GCA_034408745.1 Bryobacteraceae bacterium | reverse complement strand
GGAGTACGCATCGTGACGCTGACCGGCACTCCACCGAGTCTTATTTCCAGCGGCTCCTCGCCCGCCAGTTCGTCTGTGACCTCAACCGGCTCGGCGACGCCGTCCACATACCGGACCACGCGCCATCGCGCCACTTCTCGACTCACACCTTCTCCACAGAGACCAGTGCGTTGTAATCCGGCACCCCACCAGCCGCGTCGAGCCGCCCCCGGGCCAGCAGCACATTCCCCTCCGGCCAGTGGACCTGCAGGTTGCCAGCCGCGATCGGAGCTACCATCACGGCGCATTCCATCGACCCCGCCTCACCGGCCAGCCGCACCCGGTCCCCGGTCTTCAGATGTAGTCCCGCCGCGTCCTCCGGATTCATCAACACCGCATCCCGAGCCGCCCCGTTCAGCGGATCCACCTCGGCATACACCATCGTGTTGAACTGCTTCCCGCGACGCGTCGACACATGGAAGCAGCCCGCAGCCCGCTCGCTTCGCACCGGCAGCGTCACTGGCCGGAGGTGCGCCAGTCCGTCCGCCGTCGCAAACACTCCGCCCTCGCACAGCCGTGGCCCGCCATACTGCACCGCATCGCCCGTCTCCTTCAGCGTCTCGATCCCGCGGTACATCGGCACAACATCGGCGATCTCCTGCCGGATCTCCTCGCCCGAGTCGCACCCCAGCAAACCCGCCCGGTCCGGATCGGTCAGACACGCCACATCGCGCAGAATCCTCCACTCCGTCCGGGCCAGTCCCACCTGCCTCGGGATCCGTGGCGAAAACGCGATGCGCCGTTCCGTGGTGGTTTCCGTACCACCGCCCTCCTGCTCATACCTGGTCTGAGCCGGGAGGAGAATCGTCTCCACATCGGAATCGATCAGCATCTGGTCCGTGAGGATGATGTCCTGATGCACCCTCAGCGGCACCCGCGACAATGCCTCTTCCACCCACTCGGGATCGGGGAGCGCGCGAAGGAAATTCCCGCCCAGCGAGTACAGCACATCGATCTCGCGCCGGTGCGCCGCCTCGATCATCTCCACCGCGGGCAGCCCGGGTGCGGATGGGACGTCAAACCCGTACCGCGCTGACAGTCGCGACGCATTCTCCGCATTGACCGGAAGCCCTCCTGGAAACGCCGTGGCGTACGCGCCCATCTCCGCGCCGCCCTGTACGCCGGAGTGCCCGCGAATCGGCATCAGCCCGCACTTCTCCCGACCCACAAATCCACGCAGCAGACCCGTGTTTAGAATCATCTGCACCGCGTCCGCGCCGTTCGAATGCTGCGTGATTCCCATGCTCCACACAAACACGCCCGTCTTCGCGCCTGCCAGCAGCGTCGCAAACTCCTCCATCGAGGCCCTCGGCAATCCCGACCCGCGCTCCAGCTCCTCCCACGAGCACCCCGCCGCAGCCTCCCGCAACTCCTCAAAACCCGTCACCCGCGAGCGCAGAAATTCCGTCGCAACGCCTCCGGTCATCTCCGTGAGGCACCGGATCACGCCGTACAAAAACGGCACATCCCCGCCCTGCGTTACTGGAAACCAGAAATCCGCGATGTCCGAACCAAAAATCGCCGACCGCACCACCGACGGAATCCAGTACCGCTTCATCCCCGGCTCCAGGTAGGGATTCACCAAAACCACTTTGGCGCCGCGCAGTCGAGCCTCGCGAATGTACTTCACCGCGACAGGCTGGTCATTGGCCGGGTTCGATCCGAAAAATACCAGGATATCCGTGCCGATCCAGTCGCTGTAACTGCACGTGCTGGCGCCCACTCCGAGCGTCGCCTTCATCGCGCCCGTCGACGGAGAATGACAAAGCCGCGCCGCGTTGTCGACGTTATTCGTGCCTAAATATCGCGCCACTTTTTGCGCGACGTAATACGTTTCGTTGGTAATTCCGCGCGATGTCAGGTAAAACGCGATGCGCCGACGGTCCGCTGTCTCCCGAATCCGGTCTGAGATCCGCCCCAGCGCCTCTGACCACGGCACTCGACGAAACCCCTTCGCCCCGCGATGCCGAATGAAAGGGTAAGGAATCCGCCCCAGTTCCCGCAGTTGCGCGTTCGACAGCGACCGCAGCCAGCCCACATCCTCCACGATCCGTTCGTCGAATGCGGGCATCGTGTTCAGACGCAGCAAATTCAGCCGCGTCATGCACAGATGCATCCCCCCCAGCGTCCAGTCGTGAAACCCCGCCACGCCCAGCGCGCACCCGTCGCACACGCCGCGCGACAGAACTTTCCAGGCATATCCGGCATTATCCAGATTATTCAGAATAATCGCCGGAAAATCAGCGAAATGTTGCGGCTTTTGTTGACCGATTCCGAAAGGGACCGCGTTGCGAAGACGGTCCCTCCAGTCACGCCGGATCTCGTGCTGCACCCTTCCTACTGCACCATGCCGTGCGGGTCGATGACGTACTTCCTGGCCGCGCCCTTGTCGAAGTCGTGATAGCCCTCGGGAGCCTGGTCCATCGTAATCGTCGTCACATTCACCGCCTTTGCCGGGTGCGCCTTTTCATACAGAATTGCCTGCATCAGCTGCCGGTTGTACTTCAGCACCGGACACTGCCCCGTGGTAAGTGAGTGCGACTTTGCCCACCCGAGCCCAATCCGAATCCCAAGCCGTCCGATCTTCGCGTTCTCGTCAACCCCGCCCGGATCGTCCGTCACGTACAGACCAGGAATGCCGATCGCGCCGCCGGCACGCGTCACTTCCATCAGCGAATTCAGCACCGTCGCGGGACGCTCGACCCCGGAATCGTGCCCGTGTCCGCGAGCCTCAAAGCCCACGCAGTCCACCGCGTTATCCACTTCAGGTACCTTCACGATCTGCGCAATCTGCTCCGCTACCGATGCATCCCTGCGCAAGTCGATAGTCTCGCAGCCGAAGCTCCGAGCCTGCTCCAGCCGCTCGTCGATCAGGTCGCCAACAATCACCACCGCCGCGCCCAGCAGCTGGCACGCCGACGCGCACGCCAGTCCCACCGGCCCCGCGCCCGCCACATACACCACCGAGCCTGGCCCGACCCCGGCCGTGACCGCACCGTGATACCCCGTCGGAAAAATGTCCGACAACAGTGTCAAGTCGCGGATCTTCTCCATCGCCTGATCTTTGTCCGGGAACCGGAGCAGGTTGAAATCGGCATACGGCACCATCACGTACTCGGCCTGCCCACCGACCCATCCGCCCATGTCGACATACCCGTACGCCGCGCCCGGACGCGCCGGATTCACGTTCAGACAGATGCCCGTCTTGCCTTCCTTGCAGTTCCGGCAGCGCCCGCAGGCGATGTTGAATGGCACTGAGCAGATGTCGCCGACGCTAAGGAACTCCACGTCGCGGCCCTTCTCGATGATCTGGCCGGTGATCTCGTGCCCAAGGATCAGCCCTTGTGGCGCAGTTGTACGGCCGCGAACCATGTGCTGGTCGCTGCCGCAGATATTCGTGGTGACAATCTTAAGAATCGCGCCGTGCTCACACTTGCGCGACCCGAGTGACAGTTCCGGAAAGGGAATCGACTGGATTTCCACCTTTCCGGTTCCCATGTATGCAACGCCTCTGTTTGCCGCCATCGGATTCGTCTCCTTGACCTTGCTCTGGCGCTGCCTTGGCGCCGTGGTCTGTAGAGTACATCACAGCCCTCCCCGCTACCGCAAGTAGTACAGCGATATAGGTAACAACGTTAGAATATTTCCTCTAACTCTCCACATGCGGATCGATAAGTATTGTGGAGGAAGCACAGTTGAGCCTCACCCGAAAGACCGCGCTCGTTCTGGCTGTAAGTGCCCTCGTGGCCGTCGTACTAAGTACAACTGCCGTCCGGGCCGTCTACACACTGGGCGAAAACCTGAATACGGCAACGACTCGCGCCGCCCGAACGGCAGAATCCGTCAACAAAATCCACACCAGCCTGCAAAGCATGACGGAACAGGCGCGCGGTGCGCAACTCCTGTTCGCCATTCGCAGGCTGGAAACTAAAGAAACGGCAGGAACGTGTTCGGGATGTCACAGCCTCGACCGGGCGGACAAAGCCACCACCGACCTCACCCAGAATGCCGCGACCGTTCGAACCCTTCTCACCACCATTTCCTCCGATCTGCCCGGCGAGGCAACAACGAAAGCCGGAGCCAATCTTGAGAGCGGACTGCGCGAATGGTTGCTGACATGGGACAAATTCCTCCAGATCGCCCGTCAGGACAAGTATGAGGAAGCCCACGATATCCTCACAGCCGGACTGCTGCCTGCCGCCGAGCGCGTGGAGACCGCATCCGCCGACATTCTCCAGCAACACAAAGCATTCCTGCACAACGCCGCGGCCGCAGCCGCCGACACCCAGCGCGAGCACACTCGCCTGGCAGTCGGGATGGCCGTGCTGGCGCTCCTCATCAACGTTGGTATCTTCGTCATGCTGTTCCAGACCTGCCAGAGGCTTGGAACGTTCAGCGGTGGGATCGTCGACGCTACATCGAGCCTCGCCGGCGCAGCCGGTGAGTTGGAACGCAGCGGCTCGGAGCTCTCCGGCCATGCCGAACGCCAGGCCGCCATGCTCCAGCAAACCAGCGCCGCCGGATCCCGAATCGCCGAGGCTGCACAGACCAACTCCGCCCACGCCGATGAAGCCGGCGCCACGCTTGGCTCGGTGCTGACCACCACCAACAACGTCCACACCAGCCTCGACCGGATCGGTGGAAGCATGGACGAGGCCCTCAAGACCAGCGAAAAAGTAGCGAAAATCGCGAAGGCGATCGAAGAAATCGCGTTCCAGACCAATCTGCTCGCGCTCAATGCTTCGGTCGAAGCAGCTCGCGCCGGCGCCGCCGGAGCCGGGTTTGCCGTCGTTGCCGACGAGGTCCGCTCGCTCGCCCAGCGCTGCACCGACGCCGCCCGCGAAACCAGTCTACTCATGGAAACCAGTCTGGGAGCCGCCAACGAAGGCCGGGCCGCTGTCGCCCAGATGCGCTCCGCCGTCAAGGGCGTAACCGGCGCAGTCGAATCGCTGAACAGCATCATGGAACGAGTGCGCTCGGGAGGCGCCGACCAGGCACTCCAGCTCCGTGAGGTATCTTCCGCAATCGTCGACCTGGGACAGGTCACCGACCAGATCATGGCGTCGGCGCACAGCAGCCTGGAGACCGGACGCAATCTCGCCGGTCGCGCCAGCGACCTCGACAGTATCGCGGACCGGCTCGCCATCATGATTAAGGGAAAGTGAGCGCCGCAGCGCGGTTACAATCGCAGGCGTGCCTCTCCAGACTGTTGAAGAACTGAACCGCTGGCGCTCGGGACTGCCGGCCCTCGTGGGTTTTGAAGTTACAGCAGCCGAGCCCGGCCACCTGCAGGCCATCATGCCGATACGCGCCGACCTGCTCGCGCCAAACGGCTATCTGCACGCCGCGTCCGTGATCGCGCTCGCCGATTCGTCCTGCGGCTTCGCCACCATGCTCGACTTGCCCGACGGAGCCACCGGCTTCACCACAATCGAGCTGAAGAGCAATCACACCGGGACCGCGCTCGACGGCGTCCTCACCTGCGAGGCCCGCCGAGCCCACTACGGACGCTCGACTCAGGTCTGGGATGCCGAGGTCCGCGTGCAGTCGACAGGCAAAACCATCGCCTTGTTCCGCTGCACCCAGATGATCCTGTATGCAAAGCGATAGACTAACCAAACATGACCCGACGCGATCTCAGTCTGCTTCTCCCCGCGCTCGCCGCCGCCTCCGCCGCACAAGCCCAGACAGCCGCCGCGAAACTTCCGTCCACCACCCTCGAGCACGAATCTCTGCCCGTGAAGACCAACGGACAGAACAAGTCGCGTGCGATGCTGAACGGACTCACGCATACCGGCTACGACATCGAGATGCACGAGACCGAACTCGCCCCGGGTCTCATGCCCCACGCCGCTCACAAGCACGCGCATGAAGAAATGATCCTGATCCGCGAAGGAACGCTGGAGGTGACAATCGAAGGAAAAACGATCCGCCTCGGTCCCGGCTCAGTGGGATACGTAGCGTCCGACGAAATGCATGGCTGGAAAAACGTCGGCGACACCCGCGCCAGCTACTTCGTCATAGCGCTCGGGCGTACCCAGAAAGCTTAGTGGACCGTGTACCGGGCCTTCAGGGCAAACGGCGCGATCTCCACATCGAAAAGCTGACCCGTATCGCGGACCATCTGATAAGTCCCTCGCATCACCCCGGTAGGAGTCTGCAGCGGGCACCAGGACGAATATTTGAACGACTCGCCAGGCGCCAGCAGGGGCTGTTTGCCCACCACACCGGGCCCCTTCACCTCGCGCGAGTGGTCCAGTGCGTCGGTAATGATCCAGTGGCGGCTGAGCAACTGCACCGGCTCCGAGCCCAAATTTGTAATCCGCACAGTGTACTCAAACAGCCACTCGCTCTGCAGTTGCTTCGATCCCTCCGGGGAATGCCGAGCCAGTACCTCCACCCGAACACCCTCGGTGACGGCATCGGAGAGTGGAGCGGGATTGGTTCGTAGTTCCGGCATAGTGCGAATACAGGATAGCAGGAAGCCAGCCAGTAGCAGCCCGCTGACAGCTACTCCGTCCGGTTCAGAGCCTTCACACGGAAGTACGGCTTGTCCTTCTCGGCCGAGTCCGGAGCATACGTCTCCGACGTCTTAGCCGGATCATAGCCACGCCACAGCCAGATCAGCCCCTCAGCCCGATCCGGCCCGCCGCCGCCCCCATGAAAGCTCGACGTCCAGCGCAGGTGAAAATCATACCCCTGCATCTTGAGCGAATTCGCCATCTGAATATTCTGCAGTGGCCACGACCCGTGCGTATTCTCCAGATCGTTATTCCCGTCCTGCAACCAAACCCGGATATTCTTCTTCGGCGTCTTGCGAATCATAAAAGGAAACAGATTCCCGCCCTCGCGCTCGCCGGCTCTCCACTGAATGCTGGTAAACGAACCCACCAGCGACAGTACCCGGCTAAACTGATCCGGCTGCGTCCACGCCACATTGAACGCGGCAATGCCACCCGAAGAAGCCCCGGAAATCGCGCGGCTGTACGAGTCCGTCCGAACCTTATACATCCCCGCCACCTTCGGAATCATCTCGTCGCGAAGGAACCGGGAGTACGTGTCATCCATACGGTCGTACTGAATCGACCGCATATTCGGCGTCGACGGAGCAATAAACACATGCACAATTACCGGAATTTTCTTCTCGTGCGTCAGATTGTCGATCATGATCTGCACGCGCGACCCGTTGCGCTGCGTCAAACCCGCGCCATCCTGCCAAACCATCAGCGCCGCGGGCTTCGAGGCGTCATACTGAGCCGGCACATAAATCCACCAGTCCGTCTTCGTGTTGGGATAAATCTGGCTCTCGTGCACCATCTTTTCACTGAGCTTGCCCTGCGGCACACCCGGCTTCTCATACGCCCAGTCATCGAACGACCGAACATTCTCCACCGGAGCGATCGTCTTGCCCGCCGCCAGGTACTGCACATTGTGAGTCGTACCAGGCACAGCCTTACCGCTGCCCACCCACAGGTCCGACTTGCCGACGCGTTTCAGCGACACCGGAGCCCCGTCGTCCACCGAAGCCCGCACCGGTCCCGATGAACCCGCCACCTTCACCGCAAACAACATGTTCCCGCGCTCGGCGAGAACCGCTTTGTTCTCCGCCAAAGCCTTCTCACCAAACGCCGCGGCAATGGCCTTTTCGTCCTTAGCCGCCGAAACCAGCTTCGCAACGTCGGCAAACTCAGCCGCACAGGCCGACACGGCCCACAACACCAGTACGAATCTCTTCATCAGGCGCTCCACTTGTAGAAATAGAACAGCAGCGACGTCTTGCCCGTGTTCACAATGCCGTGCAGCTTCCCTGCCCCGCAATACATCATCGTGCCCGGACCCACTTTAGTGATCTTGCCCTCCACCGAAATCTCGCCGGTGCCCTCGGTGATCACCATAAACTCTTCCTCGGGGTGCTTGTGAGGCTCATGCGGCGACATCCCAGGCTTGAGCCGAAGACTCCCCGCCGTCATTGACTTCAACTGCTCCGTCGGCCCCTCATAGTAAATCCGCAGTTCGCCGAACGGCTCCTTCGTCACCTTCGCCTTCGCTTCATCCAGCGTCGAGTTCGCCAGTTTTCCAGCCGCCATCACCGGAAAAGGCAGTGCGGCAGCCATGCCACCAGCCAGCAAATTTCGTCGTTTCACGTCTACATTCCCCCAAGTTTCTTAATGACCCGCAGTAAAACATCGCCAATTACCTGGAAACTCCTGGCGCTCAGCTTGTCCATAGTGTCGCGATCCGTATGCCAGTACGAATTCCCGGGACCGTAGTCAAAATCGATCACGTCGAGCACCGGAATGCCAGCCCTGGCGAACGGGATATGATCGTCCTCAATCGCGCCCGTTCCTCCCGTCAGATATTGCCCGTAACCCAGTTCCCGCGCCGCCCCCCAGAACAGTTCCCGAACCTGCGTGCTTGAGTTCATGTCGGCAACCAGGTTCAGATCGCGGTCCCCAATCATATCGATATTAACGAGCGCCTTAATCCGCTTTGCCGTACCGTCGGCCTTCCATTTGGATGCCAGCCACCGACTCCCGTACAGGCTGTCCGTCTCGCTCCAGGTCTTTACCGCTTCCTCGCCGTCCAGCCACACCAGCCAAACCGGATCGGCCTTCTTCGGCATGCCGCACAGAACCCGGGCCAACTCAAGCAGCAGTCCCGCGGACGACCCGCCGTCATTGGCTCCCGCAAACCCTGGCAGCACTTTGGTGTCGTAGTGGCCCGTGATCACCACCGGGCGCGTCGACGTCCCAGGCACCCGAACCAGAATGTTCTTCATCCGCACCGGACCATTCGGAGTCGATGCCTGAAAAGGCAGTTCCTCCGTCGCGCAACCAAACAGCCTGAGTTGCGCCGCCAGGTAAGCCTGCATGGACGCATGAGCCGGAGACCCGGAGGGCCGCGGACCAAACGCCACCAGCTTGCGCGTAAACTCCAAAGCCGTCTCACCCCGGAGCGAGCGAGGCGCTTCCGCGCCACTCAAACCAGCCAACGCGGCCAGCAGAACAATCAGGGCTTGCGTGCAATACATATATGTCCCAAAGTAAAGGCTCGGCGCGGGTCCAGCCCGTCGAGCAGCGGCAACACCAGCGCCGGCACCGCCACCAACAGCAGAACCAGCCACGCCAGCGGCACCGGAAAAAACTGCGGCGCATTCCATAAACGCCGCGCCATTAAACGAAAAAATCCACCCGCCGCCTCCAGCCGCTCCACCTCGAGCCCCGCCGAATTTAGCAAATGCATCACGCCATATCGTGTATATCGAAAATAGTCGTGCGGCTGCTGATGCTCTTCCCACTCCAGCGGCGTTACCAGCAGCAGTCGACCGCCCGAACGCATCACCCGCGCCAGTTCCGACAACACCGCCCGCGGCTCACGCACATGCTCCAGTGTGACGATATTTACACACCCGGCAAACGACCCGTCAGCGAACGGCAGCAGGGACAAATCCGCCACCGCATCCAGCCGCCGGTACGACCATTGCGAATCGCCCACGCCCAGGTCCACCGCCACGTACCGCAGCCCCGCAAACAGCGGCTCGTACTGGGATTCACCAGCCCCGGCATCCAGCACCGCGGCCCCCGGCGGCAGGCTCGCCGCAAATGCCCGCGCCGCGTCTTCGATACAAGCCTCAAAATGCAGCACCTGACGCTGCACGGCGGCCGGCATAATCCGAAGAGCAGCGGGCATCCGCCGGTACATCATGCTGGTTTCTTCCTGGCCTCCAGCATGATCGTCGAACCAGCCCCGCAAACCGCCTCGATCAAGGTAAACGGAATCGCGGCCACGGTCAGCCCCAGGTACATCAGGTCCCGTAACAGTCGCACTCCCTCTGACTCCACTACCTTGCGAACCCGCCGGCTCATCGGATCCAGACCCGGAGCCAGCGAGCTCGCCAGCCCGGCCGGATTATCCCGCAGCGAAAAGTGCTTGCGCCGAATTACCTCGAACCCACAGAAATCCAGCAGCGCTTCGATATCGGACTGCCTGAAATTCACCAGATGCCGCGGCACGTCGATTCCGTTCCACTTCTCGCCGAACAACAGGAATTGCCAGCACGACGCATTAGGAACCTGCACAATCAGTCGGCCGTCCGGACGCAGCAATCGGCCCACAGCCCGCACCGCCGCACCCGGGTCATATAAGTGTTCCAGCACATGGAACATAGTGACCGCGGCGAAAGTTCCCTCCCGATACGGCGCACGCATAAAGTCGCCGACAAGCACCGGAACTCCGTTCACCGACCACCCGACCTTCGCCGCATCGTGCGAAAAATCGAGCCCGAAACACCGGTAGCCGCGTTCCCCCAAAAGGCGCCCGAACAGCGCGCCACCGCAGCCAACGTCCAGCACCGTACCGCGAAGCCCGGCCCGCCGCAACGCACCCTCGGCGAAATTGACGTGATCGCGAAGCACAAAGCGCCGGTACATCTCTTCCAGATACGCAGCCGTCGACGCGCCCGGATTGAACCAGTATGCTTCCGGGTAGTAACTCTTCAGTTCGTCGATATCCGGCCAGGGATACAAGCGGATCAGCGAACACCCGCCACACTGGACTACCAGAAAGGATTTCTTAGTCGTTTGAAACAGCCGGTCCCCGGCGTGAAACAGCGCGCGGGATTCGGTACTGGCGCAGCCTGGACACGCGTCCCCCGTGGGAGTCAGCCTCAAGCTGCCCCCTCGCTCAACTCGCGCAGCCCTATGCGATACCGAAACAGCAGTTCCCGAACCTCGCGGTTGCTTAGCCGGCGCTTCGGGTCGAACGCCCGCCGCTTTTCGAGGGTCAAAGGAATTGCACCGACTCCCGCCACCAGCCCGCTGATCAGTGCCAGCCCCAGCCGGACCTTCTCCCCGAACCCGTGGAACTTCCCCGCCTCGCCACGACCGCGAACCGCCGCGATAACTCCCGCTGCCAGCCGCAATGCGAACCAAAACGGATTCTGCAGCAGCAGTCCCGGTGGGAAGTGAGCCACTGCCAGCAGCACTCGATTGCGCTCAATCAGGTGCAACCGGCGGCTCGACCGTACGCCCAGCGTAGCGCCCCGGTGATGCCGCACCACCGCCTCCGGCGCATACAGGCATTTCCATCCCGCGATCCGTGCCCGCAGCCCGAGTTCCGCGTCGTCCCCGTAGGCGAAAAGGTCTTCGTCGAACCCGCCAATCACGTCGAGCATCGACTTCCGGTACAGCGCCGCGCACCCGTCCGGCCACAGCACTTCTTCTTCGACGTCAAACTGCCCGCGGTCCGACTGTCCCGTTCCGCGTCCTCGATTCTGCCCGTCGGGCCAGATCAAATGTCCCACCTTGTCAATCCGCGTGGGATCCTCCCAGACCAGAATCTTCGAAGCCACCATGCCAACTTCAGAATGGTGTGTAATTGCGTTCACCATCGAAGCAAGCCACATCGGGCACGCCTCGGCATCATTGTTCAACAACGCGACAAACTCCCCGCGAGCCACCGCAATCCCCTGATTATTCGCCGCACAAAACCCGAGATTCGTTACATTACGAATCAGTTCGGTCGCTACTCCCGACGTTGCTGCAAACTCCAGCACCTCGTCCTGAGACCCGTCAGTCGAGCCGTTGTCTACCACCACCACTTCAAACGAGATGGCCTCCTGCACGGCCAGAGACCGCAGACACGCACGCAAAAGCTCCCGCCGGTTCCAGTTAACGACGACCACCGTCACCTGAATCGCCTTAGTACGATCCGGGCGGGGGCGTCCGGACTCAATTATCAGCAACTGTAGTATTATACGGAATACAGCCAGGATAACTGGCAATTTATGATGTCCGCCGGACAATTGCTCCAAAGTGAGCGGCTCAAGCGCAACAGGAGCCTCGCCGAAATCGCAACTGATACATGCATCAGTGCGCGTTACCTCGAGGCAATCGAGCGTGACGATATCAAGCAGTTGCCTGGCGATTTCTTTTACAAATCGTTCCTCCGGCAGTACGCGAGAGCCCTCGATTTAGACGCTGCGACTACAGATCGTGTTGTCGCTTCCGCAGTACCGGTCGAAGAGGTCGATCCACTGCCCGTCCTGAGCGAGGTCTACCAGAAAGCGAACGAGCCGACCTCGTCCCGCTGGTCGCCTTCCACCGCCGTCGCGGTGGGATCCCTGATTCTGGTGCTGGCAGGCGGAGCCGGACTCTATTCCTGGTTCCAGCGCGTCCAGACTCAGAAGGAAACCGCAGCCGAGCAGGCGGCTTCCGCTCCCACCCCAGTTCCGACCGTCCAGACTCCGCAGCAGCAGCCTCCAGCCCAAACACCGGCAGCAACCACCACTCCGGAACAGACTGCCGGCACCACACCGTCAGGCAGCCAGCAACAGCCGCAGCAAACTCCGGCGGCCAACGACCTTGCAGGCCAGCAACAACAGGCCGCAGCGACAACGACGCCAGCAGTACCTGTCGCCCCGGCCGCTGGTCCGGTAGGTTCCGGCAACATCGCACTGGAGATCGTGGCATCGGAGCCGACGTGGGTCCAGATCACCTCAGGTGGTAGGACACTCTACATAGGTATTCTCAACCCGGCGCAGGCCAGGCAATTCGCCGTAGCCGAAAACGCACGTCTTTTGACAGGAAATGCGGGCGCCCTGGATGTGCGTATGAACGGCCGTTCGGTCGGCAGTCTCGGACCCAAAGGCCAGGTGCGGACTGTGTATTTCTCCAACGATTCCTTCCAGATAGCTCCTCCGAAAGCTAAGCCAGCCACCATTGGAGAGGGCACCACAGCAGCCGCTGGCACGGCATCTGTGGCGTTACGACCCACATCTGTGGCCCATTGACACAGGTGAGTAACGCGGGGTAAGCTGGTTTTTCTTAAACAGGAAAGGATTTTGCTGAGGATCGGGCGAGTGCTTTGCTTCCCCCGAACACGCCTTGTCTGGCGGAATCGGCAAAGTCTGGCTTTCTGACAGGGACTCTCAGTTCCCGAGTTCAAAGCTTCGTTTGGAGACCTGGGTTTGAATCAGCCGTACTTTATCGTCGTCCTCGCCCATTCCCTGCACGGCCGTCTTCGCCGTATCCACATTCCCTACGTTTTTGTATACGTTGTGCTGGCCCTTGCGGTTTTCGGGAGCTTCTCGCTGTTCGGCCTTGCCACCAGCTATCTTCGGATGAGCCTCAAGGTCGCTAACTACAACACGCTGCGGGACGAGGTGAGCACCCTGCGGTCGCGATATCAGCGGCTGGAAAAGGAATCGAAGCAGAAAGGCGTACAACTGGCCAGTCTTCAGTTGCTGGCAAATGAGGTTTCCGTCGCCTACGGAATCAAGCGCAGCCTCGAAGGACCCAGCGACATTTCGAGTGAAGGCCGACTCCTGCCAACTGTCTCCGAAACGTTTGAAGAGTACAATTTCCTCCGCTCCGCGAACATCGGTCAGCACGCACGCCGGTCCAACCCCATCTTCCAGAGCTTGAATATGATGCCGGGCATCTGGCCCGTTGAAGGCCGGCTGATGAGCAATTTCGGACAGCGTAACGACCCGTTCTCCGGCGACGGCGCTTTCCATTCCGGCGTCGATATTTCCGTGCCCTCAGGAACCGCTGTGAAGGCTGCCGCGGACGGCGTGGTCAGTGCCGCCGAATGGGCTGGCGCCTACGGCAAGCTGGTTATCCTCGATCACAGCAACGGCTTCCGGACGTATTACGCCCATATGTCGCGATTCGAAGTGGTCCCCGGCCAGTGGCTCAAGCGCGGTGAGATCCTCGGGCGCTCCGGCGCAACAGGCCGTGTGACTGCGCCGCACCTGCATTACGAGGTCCGCCGCGGAGGCACTGCAATCAATCCGCATACGTACCTTCGCACTACCCTCGCGCGGGCGGAATCGAAGCGCGATTACGGCTTCTGAACCAGGTCGCGGTAACCGGTAACCCGAGCCAGCCGAACGGCGTTACACTATTAGTAGCCCTTGAATGTCGAGTCCCGGGAGGTGCGCGTGTCGCACATACGGATGGGGCAGTCGAAGTCTTGAGGAGTCAATCACATCCATGTCGAAGAGTGGAATCAGCAGAAGAGACGCGGTCAAGGCTGGCGTGGCGCTTGGGGTAGCCCCCGCCTTTTTGAAAAGCGTGCACGCGGCCAATAATCAGGTCAACTACGGCATCATCGGTACCGGTGGTCGCGGACAGTACCTGCTCGGGTTGCTAAAAGGCGTCGACAGTGGCCGTTGTGCCGCCATCTGCGATGTCAGCGACGAGGCCCTCGACAAGGGCAAGCTCGCCATCGGCACCTCCCCGAAAACGTACAAGGACTACCGCCAGCTCCTCGCCGACAACTCCGTCGAAGCCGTCATCATCTCGACTCCCGTATATCTGCATTACCCGATGCTCGAAGACGCCCTGAAATCAGGCAAGCACGTCTTCTGCGAAAAGAGCATCGTGTTCACCGGCGAGGAAGTCCACAAACTTCGTTCCATTTACCCCAGTCAGCATCCGAAACAGGTTCTGCAGGTCGGCCTCCAGCGCCGCTACTCCGAGTACTACAACGTCGTCAAGCAGATGGTCGACAAGGGCATGCTCGGCGACGTGAAGTACATGTACGGCCAGTGGCACCGCAATCCCGGCTGGACCATGAAGCCCGGCAACTGGCGCCTCTTCCGCAAAACGTCCGGCGGTCTGGCAGCCGAGCTCGGATCCCACCATTTCGACGTCGCCGACTGGATGTTCGGCTCGACTCCCGAAATGGTGATGGGTCTGGGTGGCCTCGACACCATGTTCGACGGCCGCGATATCTACGACAACATTCAGCTCATCTTCAAGTACCCCAAGGGCAAGAAGATGATCTGGTCCGGCTCTTCCGTCAGTTCTCACCTGCCTCTCTTCGGCGGCGCACGCGCTGAGCAGGGCGAGTGGATCTCGGGTACCCAGGGCACCGTCCACATCACCATCGGGGACGGCAAAATGGACCCCAACCCGCCTGTCGCCATCTGGTTCCGTGAACCCAATCCTCCCAAGGTGGAGACCGGCAGCAAGAAGGAAACCTACAAAGCAGGCGCCAGCTTCTCCCTCGCCTCCGGCACCAAGCCGCTTCCCGTCCTCCTCACCGGCGATAAGATGACCGGCAAGGAAAGCTTTCTCGAGAAGGAAGCCAAGTTCGCCCGCCAGTGGCTCTATGCCAAGAACATCATGGTGCCGACCGAAGTCAAGAACCCGGTCACCACGTCGATGGAAGGCTTCTTCAACGACATCCGCACCGGTAACATCATGCCCCGCGCCAACTACAAGGTCGGCCTCGACGACTCCATCTCGGTCATCATGGCCAATAAAGCAATGGACGAAGAGCGCCGCGTCCTGTTCTCTGAACTCGAAGGCCCCGCCGCCCCCGCAGCAAAGAAAAAAGCGTAGTCTGGCAGATACCCAGGGGAGGCTCGCCCGAGCCTCCCTTAACTCACCCTCCCCTTCCCCGTTTCCCCTAAAAAGACGCTAGTATAAAAACATAGGCTGGAGGCCCACACACAGGATGAAGAGACTTGCTCTGTCACTTTGCCTCGCCGGCTCGCTCATGGCTGCCGGCTTGCAAAATCGGACACAAATCCGCGGCGAATATATCGAAGCTCGAACCGCCGACGTCTTTACCGGACCCTGCTTCGCCAACTCGGAAGTCGACCTTGTCGGCAACCTCGCCGTGTTCGGCTGGCACGTAAGAAATGGTGAATTCGACGGCGTGAAACTCGACGGCCTCAATGTCGTCGGCGTCGTCAAGGCGTCCAGCACCCTCGGAAACGTGAACGGAAATCCCTACCCGGTCCGGTCCATTGTGATCCTCGACCAGCGGGCAACTCCCGAACAGCGCATCGCCCTTGCCGCTTTCGCAAAGCGCATGGGTGGAGACCTGCTTCAGGACGTTGTAAAAACGGAAACCCTGCCCATCGAAATGACGTTCGAAGATGACAACATCCACAAGGGCGCAGGGAAGCTCAGCGCCGGGACGCTGGCCACCATCCAGACCCGCGCCATCGATTCCCGCGACCACCTCTGCAGCAACGAAGAAACCTGGTATCAGCCGCTGACAAAGACCGAGCATGCCATGCCCGCCTTCGCCCTCGCGCACACTTTCACGGGGAAGGGCCTCAACACCACCTGGAGCAGCCCCGAGAAGCGCAGCGCGTTCGTCGGTTCGTTCCAGCTCAGCGAATAACCCCTCCCGAAGCCCTCCACAAAGCAGGTGCTGGCCCTTAAGCCAGCGCCTGCTTCATGTACTCAAAACACTTCTTCACTTCGGCCACCGTGTCGTTGCCCTTGTATTCGTACTCCACCATCGCCGGAATCTTCCACTTCTTCGTCTTCAGCAACTGCAGCACCGGCTTAATCGGAGTCTCGCCCTCGCCAAACACCACATTGGCCCCGTGATCCTTCTTCCGATCCTTAATGTGCAGCGTCACGATGTGATCGTGGTGCTGGTTCAGATACGCGATCGGATCGAAATTCGCAGCCGTGAAGTGGCCGATATCGAGGTTGATCCGAATGTTCGGGTTGCCGCTCATCGCCCTGGAGAAACTGTCCGGCGTTGCGTATTCGTTCGGGTCCTTCAGGTTGTCGTGGTTGTGCATTGCCACCACAACGCCATTCTTCCCGGCCAGATCGTTCAGCCGCTTCGCCTGATCGACAGTCGACGAGGCCGTGATCCACTTCGTCCCCAGCGCCCGCGCCATCTTCATGCCATGCGCGACTTCTTCGTCGGTGTGATTCTTGCGGAAGCTGTAGTTCAGCGCGTAGATCTGGATGCCGGCATCGGCAAACTTCTTCTTCACCACCGCCATATCGGTGAGCGCCTGGGGCGACGTCCGCCACTTTTTTAGTTCCTCCGGCGGCGTCCCGCGCTTCGGTTCGATGTGCCCCTGCCAAAGCTCGGTATAGCCAATACCGATCTGCTTCATAGCGGCAATGGCTTCGTCCAGCGGACGGTCGCGAAAGCTGTAGCTTTGCGCTCCCAACATCACGCCATTAACTTTTGAATTGATCTTCCCGTGAGCCGCCGATCCTGCCGTAGCGGCGACCACGGCGAGTTCAGCGAACTGCCTTCTGGTCATCATGCAGCACAAATCATATCAGGCAGCCACAGGGTCCGTCGTGGCTGGGGCAGTTCTTCTGTCGAGTCGCGCTTCGAAACGCCTGGCCAGCCGGATCGCGGGCTTCTCCACCAGGTAGTAGCTGAGACACCCCACCGCGAATACTCCGGCCAGCCGCAACGGGACCTCCCGAAGCGCCAGACCTGGCGACAGGAACAACTGCTGCCAAAGGTACAGGCTGTAAGAGACCCGTCCCAGCCAGGTCAGCGGTCCCCACTCGAGTACCTGCCCCAAAAAGCCCTCCGGCGACAGTGCGGTCGACAGAACTACCATCGGGACCAAAAAGGACTGGAGCGTCCGGTCCACGTCCCGCGGCGCAAAGAACAGAGCGGCCAACAGCACCAGAAGCGTCAGCACGCAAATTCGGGGCGTCAGGAAATCCCTCAGCTTATCCCGAAGTCTGTTGTTCCCCGCCAGCACAATCGCCAATACCGACGGGAACAGCAGCGCATCGGCCCGCAGGTCCGTCCTGTGCAAAAGCGGCACGCGGAGGTCGATCGTCGAACCGAACGGTCGCCAAAGCACCGTCGCGACCACCAGAATCGCACCCACGCAGGCCGCACGCCGGGAACCCAGCGCCGCAAACAGCAACGGCCAGACCAGGTAGAAATGCTCTTCCACTGCAAGCGACCAAAAATGCCCGGTATACCAGAAACCGTTGGGCCAGTAGTTTCGGAAGAACAACAAAGAGCTCAGCAACTCGCCGCGATACACCGTGATCAGGTGCATTGATGCCAGCATACCCACCACTGCCAGGTAGCAGCCCGCGGCCGGGAGAATCCGAAAAGCGCGGCGGAGATAAAAGTCTGACAAGCTCACGTAACGATTTTTCGCTTCGTCCAAAACCAGCCGCGTCGTGATGAGGTACCCGCTTAGGCCAAAGAAGACACTCAGGGCCAGCGGACCAGCCTTGTACAGCAGCGTGTGCCAGTAGCGATCAAACCCAATGGACGCCCACCTGTCGTTTGGTTCCAGCGCATGACACGCAAGCACCACCAGGATGCCGACACCGCGCCATCCGTCCAGCGTTGGAATGAACCGCGCCAGACCGTTACTGCGTGTACTGTATGAGACATCCAAAGTGATCAGAGGATAACGCTTGCAGCACTGGATACACAAGCATCTAACCGTCGCCACTTTCACGGAACGCCTGTACCCAATACCGCGTATTCCAGCTACATGAAGACCCTTTTCCTCATCCTCACCGCAGCCCTTTCCCTTAGCGCCGCTGACGCCACTGGAACCTGAACTGGCAATTTCACCGCCGCGACCAGGGAAGGCGAGCGCCAGCAAACCGCCAGGCTCGTGTTAAAGCAGCAGGGAACCACTCTGACCGGAACGGCAGGTCCGGATGTAAGCGAACAACTTCCCATTTCCAATGGGAAGGCGGAAGGCGAGACGCTTACTTTTGAAGTCGTGAGAGAGGGGGGTGGCACAATGAAGTTCACCCTCAAACAGACCGGAGACGAAATTTCCGGAGATATCAAACGCGAGCGCGAAGGACAGACGCAGATCGCGAAACTCGCCGTAAAGCGCGAAAAGTAGCGGCTACTTCCCGCGCAACTCCCGGTCCAGCGACTCGCGATATTTCACGCAGCCCTGAATAAACTCCGGCCACGGCGGAATAACCGGCAGGGCCGCAGCGCCTTCAGGCAGCAGACTCCAAAGCTTCGGATGATGCCAGCAGAGATCTGCCCGGAACTGCCCCGGTGCTCTCGAATCGCCGTCCATCGCCTCGGGATCCGTATCCATCGTCAGTCCTCGTCGTGCTGCGAGGACAGCCGCGTCACCACTGCCATATCCTCAAGCGTCGTAACATCCCCGCTGACCGTGTGCGTCGTCACAATCTCACGCAGCAGCCGCCGCATGATCTTCCCGCTCCGCGTCTTCGGCAGCGACTCGGTAAACCGAATCTCCTCCGGCCGCGCAAACGACCCAATCTCATGCGCCACCCACTGCCGCAGCTCTTTCCCGAGCTCGTCGTGGTTATACCGGCCCCGTTTCAGGGTCACAAAACAGCAGACCGACTGGCCCGTGATCTCATGCGGCTTGCCGACCACAGCAGCTTCCGCGACAGCCGGATGCCGCACCAGGGCCGACTCCACTTCCATCGTGCTCAGCCGGTGACCACTGACGTTCATCACGTCGTCCACACGGCCCAGGATCCAGAAATACCCGTCCTCATCGCGCCTGGCCGCGTCACCAGTGAAATAAATCCCCGGTATTCTACTCCAGTACGCTTCCTTAAATCGCTGCGGATCGCCCCATAATGTCCGCACCATTCCCGGCCATGGATTGCGAATAATCAGAAATCCTTCCGCATTAGGAGCCACCGGCTTACCCGACAAATCCACCACATCGGCGATCACGCCCGGCATCGGCAGTGTCCCCGACCCCGGCTTCAGCGGCACCGCCCCAGGCATAGGCGCAATCATCATGCCGCCCGTTTCGGTCTGCCACCACGTATCCACAATCGGACACAGCCCCTTGCCGATTACTCGGTGGAACCATTCCCAGGCCGCCGGATTAATCGGCTCGCCGACGGAGCCCAGCAGCCGCAAACTCGACAAATCCTTGCCATTCGGCCACTGTTCGCCCTGACGGATCAGCGCGCGGATCGCGGTAGGCGACGTGTAGAAGATGGTTACCCTGTGCTTCTCCACAATGTCCCACCAGCGGTCGAACGCCGGGGTATCCGGAGCGCCTTCAAACATCAGAGTGGTTGCGCCGGCGCTCAGCGGCCCATACACCACATAGCTGTGCCCGGTTACCCACCCAATATCGGCCGTGCACCAGTAAACATCCGAATCGCGAATATCGAAAACCCACTTCGTGGTCGTCGTGACTTGCAGCAAATAACCCGCTGTGGTGTGCAAAATGCCTTTGGGTTTACCCGTCGTACCCGACGTATAAAGCACATAAAGCGGATGTTCGGAATCCAGCGGCTCAGCCGGACATTCGTCGCCGACGCCCTCTTCCAGCTCATGCCACCAGGAATCGAGGCCCTCCTTCATCGTGACCTCGCCGCCCGTGCGCCGCAGCACGATCACATCCTTCACCGTCGGACAATCCGCGACAGCCTCGTCGACCGCGGGCTTCAGCTTCACTTCCTTCGCCCGCCGCCAGCCGCCGTCGGCCGTGATCACCACCTGCGCCCCCAGGTCCTGGATGCGAGCCTTCAACGCCTCAGCCGAGAACCCGCCAAACACCACGCTGTGCGTGATCCCGAGCCGCGCGCAAGCCAGCATCGCGACTGCCGCCTCGGGAACCATCGGCATGTAAATGATGGAGCGATCGCCAGCCTTCAGTCCCCTGCCCTTCAGAACATTCGCAAACCGCCCAACCATCTTTTGCAGTTCGCCGTACGTGATGGTGCGCTGGTCGCCCGGCTCGCCTTCCCACACAATGGCAGGCTTGTCTCGCCTCGAGCCCTCCGCATGCCGGTCGACACAGTTATAAGTAAGGTTCAGCTTGCCGCCCGTGAACCACTTCGCAAAAGGAGGCGTGTCCCAGTCCAGCACGCGCGTGGGCTGCTCAAACCACGAGATCTCCTGTGCACCAAGCTCTCCCCAAAACCCCTCCGGATCGCTGGCAGCGCGGTCGTACAAGGCGCGATAGCCTTCCATGCCCTGCACCCGGGCATTCTGCACAAACTCTGGACTCGGTGGGTAAACGGCAACAATTTCGCTCATCGGGTTGAATTGTATCAACCCGGCTTACACGCCTCGCTTGTCGCCCCAGATCAGAACGTGAAGCCGCGGACTCAGCCGGAATCCTCGCTGTTTGCATACTTCGGCCAGCCACACCGACCGTTCCCCCAGAACGGCATTCGTAACACCTTCGGGCATCAGCAAGACCCGCTCGCGATCCGCGCCAAGCTCGGCGACCATCGTTTCCACCTCGTCCAGATCCGCCTCGCCTGCAATCACAAACTTGAGCTGATAGGGATACGCCGCCACCAGAGCGCGAAGCGTCTCAGGCTGATACCGCAAACGGTCATGTTGCGCAGCCCACCGTCCGCCGTCCACCTGCAATGGAGTCGAGTTCGACAACTTGGGGCTGATGCTCATCAGGTCGCATGCAACGGGTTTGAACACCGTGCCCGCCGTCTCCACCGTGATGTGCTGGCCCGCCGCCCGCAACCGGTCGGTGAGCGCGACCACCTCAGGCTCGATCATCGGCTCGCCACCGGTAACCACCACGTGCCGCGCCCCATATCCCAGCGCCTCGGCCAGCACGGCCTCCAGCCCGCGATCGCGCCCATCCGGCCGCCATGAGGCATACGGCGTGTCGCACCATACGCACCGCAGATTGCAGACACCGGTGCGGATAAAGACAGAGGGCACGCCAAGCAGCATGCCCTCGCCCTGAACCGAATAGAAAATCTCAGAAATGTTCATGCAGACAGCCCGAAGGCCGCTGCATCCCATCATCGCTCGAAGTCTTCTGGCTTCGCCCCTCCGCCCTGAATCGCCGCCTCTTTGGCATACGGAGCGAGCCGCCTTGCATTCTCCGCCTGCGCCGCGCTCTCATCCGCACCGCCGTAGTCCGGCTTGTCGCCAGTACGCGAATTGGAGGTTGTAGTGTCGTTGCTGCGACTTCCGGTAGCACCGTCCACGTGATTCGTGCCGTTGCGGTTTTCGCGGCTGTGCTCGTCCATGTCCATCGCTCCGTTGCGATCCAGAATCACCACCGCCTGCCGGTCCATCCGGTCGTCGGTATGAACCGTCACCACCACCCCGCCATGCCGCAGCCCTTCTTCAAACAACCGGGCGTCGGACTCGTTAACACCAGCCTTCATCAGGCCAGCCATCACCCCGCCGACCGCGGCACCCAGTCCCGCACCGAGGAATGCCGAGGCCAGCGCGCCGCCCACCATCAGGGGACCGACACCCGGGATCAGCAGAGCCGATAAACCGCCGGCAACGGCTCCAAGTCCGCCACCCATCGCTAACCCCTTCTGTACCGCTGAAACCATCTTGCCGCTGGAGTCTTCTTTCGCACTGACGTGGTCCTGAGGCTCGCTAAGCTGGTGCCCCGAGATCACGCCAATCGACTCGCGAGTGAATCCCGCCGCCAGCAACTCGTCGGCGGCACGGTCCGCATTTTCCTTCCGCTCGAACAAAGCAACAACGGTCCGGGCGGCTGTAAACGTATCTGCCATAGTGTCCTCCACAATGCAGATAGCCACGCCACCCGGACCGTTTCTTAAACGCGAGCAAGAACTAACCGTGAGAGCTGGTTACCGCCGTCCCCGGACCTTGTCCCAGCCGTAACGGACCGAGTCCCTGAACTCCTCTCAGGCGCCGTGACCGCGGGATTCCCAGTCGCGCCGAAGCTCCGGTTCGACGGTGCTCCAGTCCCGATCCAGGTAACGCGACTCATTCGCATACTGGCTCCCAAACGAGTACCCCGGCGCGTAGTCCCGATCGGAACCGGTCTCCTCCACGCGAACATCGGTCCGGCGCTCCGTGTCGCGGACCGTTTCCTTGCGCATGTGAACGTCTTTGCCTACGACCACTTCTTCAACGACACGCGCTTCCTTCCGGACCACTGGCTCTTCTCTGGTTTCGGTGAGCTCAATGGAGCCCTCACGGAAGGGGCTGAAGTCGGCTTCTGTGGCCGGCGCGGTTCACCGGACGGCGCTCCACGCGAATGGTCTCCTCACGCAGTTCCACATCCTTCTGCACCGGCGTTTCCGTGACATTGCTGTACACGCGGACAGCGCGTTGACCCACTTCGCGCTTGCCGATTTCCACGTGTTCTTCCACCACCGGAATGGCCTTGTCGCTCATGCTGCCGCCGCTGTGCGTGTAGTCGCGGCCTGCCGTGATATCGCTCTCCTCATCCACGTTACGAGCGCCATTGTTGTCGAGAACGTCGGCCACTTCGTCCGACATATCATCGGTGGTGTGAACCGTCAACAGCACGCCGCCTTCCCGCGGCCTGCGTTCATACATGCGAGCGTCGCTGTCACTGACACCCGCTGAAGTCAGGCCACCGATCAGCCCGCCCGTGGCAGCGCCCGCCGCCGCCACGGTCAATGCAGCGGCAATCGGACCAGCCGCGATTATCGGACCGAAGCCCGGAATAGCGGGTGCGATCAGTCCCGCTGCCAGCCCGAGTCCGCCACCAATGGCGGCGCCTGTGCCGGCCCGGCTCGGCAGCGTCCGAAGTCTTGTCCTCTGTGTGGACGTAGTCGTTGTAACGGTTCGACTCGTTGCCTGCCACAATGCTGATGTGGTTGCTGTCGACGCCTGACTGGCGAAGCTCGTCGGCAGCGCGATTGGCCTGATCAATCGAATCGAAAAGCCCGACAACGGTCCGGGTTGCGGTCATTGTGTTCGCCATAAATGGATCTCCTGTTTTGGGTCTGTCAGCTGACGCGTTCCACATCGATCCGTTCGGTGCGGACGCGGTGGGTTTAGGGGTCGCGAAGGATTAGGCGCTTCTCCACCACCAGAACCTCTTCAAGCACCGGCAGTACAAGGGTGTCGCCCTCATACCGCGGTTCCGGGGGTTCGCCGGAGAGAATGCGATTCACGGCCACCCGCTCCACTTCCCAGGTGTTTTCAAGAAGCGGCTCGTCAACCGTGGTTTCGGTCTCCTCAACGTGCTTGCGGATGCGGAGCCGGCCAGTCTCCACAGACTGCCGGTCCACAACCACATGCTCCTCGATCGCCGGAATCACAGTCTCGCCGCTGTGTGCGCCACTACGCAGCACCGAGTACGAATCGGAACAGTCAGGTAATAGCTGTTGTCGTCTCGCGGCTGCAGCAATCGAACCCTTCCGGGTCAGTGAGAGGGCCTGCGCCGCGTCATCCTGCGCGAGAGACAGCACATGCCTGGCCATTCTTACGAACACAGGATAAATCAGGTGTTATTGCTGTGAACACGTCGACACACTTACCGCATATTCCAGGTAATTAGCGGTGATTCCGGATGTGGGCCAGCTCTGAAATAATGCGTCCGCGAACCTCATCCCGCAAATCGGCCGCGACCATCGCGCCGGCGGAAACCGGCGGCAGCACGCGCAGCAGAATATCCTGCGTAGGTCCGAACATCCAGGTCGACCTCGGCAGTGCGGTACCGGTGCCTTCCACCACCACCGGAAGCACCGTTACTTTCTCCCGGACCGCAAGCATAAAAGGACCGTCATTAAACGGTAAAACCTCGCCCGTTGTGGACCGTGTGCCTTCAGGAAAGAACACAATACAGATACCCTGCTTCAGAAACTTCGCGCACTGCAGCAACGATGCCGCGGCTTTACGGCGGTCCGCCCGGTCAACGCCGATGTCGCGCGATACGCGCATCATCCAGCCAAACACGGGAACCTTTAGCAGTTCCGCTTTACCCAGCCACTTGGCATCCAGCGGCAAATGCGCGATAAGGGGAATATCGGCCAGCGACTGGTGGTTGGAGACGACGACGTAAACCTTGCCAGGCTCGATATTTTCCTGCCCGGAAATGCGCACCCGCCACGCAGGGTTTAGCTTCGCCACGCCCGGCCCCAGCCGGCGGAACCAGTTGGCGGTTCGCCGCTTCGACGGATCGCGGTCAAACAGGCTGACAACCCATAAAACCGGAACCCAGAGAAGCACGAGGCAAGC
This sequence comes from Bryobacteraceae bacterium, assembly GCA_034408745.1. Taxonomy (GTDB): domain Bacteria; phylum Acidobacteriota; class Terriglobia; order Bryobacterales; family Bryobacteraceae; genus JAWXCM01. Next base: position 4,200 of record JAWXCM010000452.1, on the reverse strand, counting down.
CGTGGCAGACCAGATCCACGCGGATCGCAGAACTTGAATCATGCAGGTGTTTATTCAGGATAGCGCGCCGGGTCACGGTATCCTGAATGGTTGGAACACGCACAACTGGTCTGCTTCGAGCCATCCTGCCGCCAGGAGTACGCGATCACCGACGTCATCTACTCCTGCCCGAAATGCGGAGGCCTGCTGGAGGCTTCGTATCCGGGGCGTAATCTTCTTCCCGAATCGCTGAAGGCCGTCTGGCGTAAGCGCCGCTGCGATAACGCGCGCGTCGAACAGAGCGGCGTCTGGCGCTATCGCGAAATGATCCCGTTCCTCGACGACGAATCGCACATCGTTACACTGCGCGAAGGCAACACGCCCTTGCTGCCCGCGCCGAAGGCGGCCGCATGGGCGGGGCTCGATCATATCGTCTTCAAGCATCAGGGCTTCAACCCGACGGGATCGTTCAAGGACAACGGGATGACGTGCGGCGTCGCCCAGGCTGTGCGGCTCGGCATGCAGCGCGTGGCCTGCGTTTCGACCGGCAACACCTCGGCTTCCATGGCCGCTTACGCAAGCGCCGCCGGACTCAGGCCGGTGGTCTTCATCCCGCATGGCAATATCTCTTATGGCAAACTGGCACAGGCTCTGGAATACGGCGCGCTGACGCTGCAGGTGGACGCCAACTTCGATCAGATTCTGAAGCTGGTGCGCGAACTGAGTGAGAAGCTCGGCATTTACCTGCTGAACTCGATCAACCCGTTCCGCATTGAGGGCCAGAAGACCATCATGGTGGAGTTGATGGACCAGCGCGACTGGAATGTCCCCGACTGGGTGGTGCTGCCCGGCGGCAATCTCGGCAACATCTCCGCTTTCGGCAAAGGATTGCGCGAACTGCTGGAAGCGGGTTTCATCTCGAAGCTGCCCCGGCTGGCCGTCATTCAGGCGGAGAAGTCGGCGCCGTTCTACGACTTCATGCAGCGCGGTGGCACCGACTTCCGCGCGGTGGAGAATCCCGAAACGCTGGCCACCGCCATCCGCATCGGCGACCCGATTTCCTGGCCCAAGGCGAAGCACGAGATCCTCACCACTAACGGTGTGGTGGAGAGCGTCACGGAACAGGAGATCGCCGACGCCAAGGCGCAGATCGGCGCCGCCGGAATCGGCTGCGAACCCGCTTCGGCCGCTACGCTGGCCGGCATCCGCAAACTGCGAGCCGCCGGCGTGATCGCTTCCGACGCGGACGTAGTCGCGGTGCTCACCGGCAACGTGCTGAAAGACCCGGATTACATCTTCAAGTACCACACAGGTGCTCTTAAGGACCCGTCCGGCAATCTCCTGCAGTCGACCTACGCGAACGCGCCCGTGCTGGTCCCTAATGACATGGACCGCATCGCGGCTATGCTGTAAGTATGCAAATCCGCGACCTTTTGGCCCGGAAACAGCCGCTTTTTTCTTTCGAGTTCTTCCCGCCCCGTTCTGACGAGGCAGTGGCGCAACTCGAACGCACCATCGCGGAGCTGGTCCCGCTGGAACCCCACTATGTGTCCGTCACTTACGGTGCGGGCGGTTCCACGCGGGAAAAGACCATCGACATTGTCAGCCGCATCAAGCGCGAGACGGGACTGGAATCCATGGCGCACCTGACCTGCGTAGGCTCTACCACCGAAGATCTGCGCACCGTCCTCGAACGGCTCCATGAAGCTGGCGTGGAGAATGTGCTGGCGCTGCGCGGCGATCCGCCAAAGGGACAGAAAGAGTTCACCGCGGCCGAAGGTGGATTCCGCTATGCGAACGAGCTCACAGCGTTCATTCACGAAAACTTCGACGGTAAGTTCTCCGTCGGCGGCGCGGCGTACCCGGAAAAGCACATCGAGTGCGGCAACCCCGCGGTCGACCTCCAGAACCTGAGGCGCAAAGTCGACAACGGCGCTCAGTTCCTGATCACGCAGCTCTTCTTCGACAATCGCAAGTACTTCGAGTTCGTCGACAACGCGCGGGCAGCTGGCATCACCGTGCCGATCATCCCGGGCATTATGCCGATTACGAACGCTTCTCAGATTGAGCGATTCACGATGATGGGCGGCGTTTCTCTGCCCTTCCGTCTCGCCGCCGAACTGAACCGCCGGCGGGACAATCCGCAGGCCGTGATGCAACTCGGCGTCGCGCACGCCACCGGCCAGTGCATCGAACTGCTGCAGTGCGGCGCACCCGGAATTCACTTCTACACGCTGAACCGCAGCACCGCGACGATGCAGGTGCTGACCGCGCTGCGGACCATCGGCTTTGTCAGTCCTGCCGGAACTTCTTCGGCAGCTTCGCCCGGATAAGCTCGCAGGACTCCCGGATCAGCTCGCGCACCTCAGCGCGCGGAAGCGCATCCTCCGACTCCACCGCAATCCAGTGATATCGACCCACATGGGAGGCCGGATTCACACCCGGCCTTTCCACAAGTTCGGCAAAGTGCTCCGGTGTCACTTTCACGCTGAGGAACGCGCCGGGCGGCTGCCAGACAGTATTCGCGGACCCAGGCGATGCTCATGGGTGTAATAGTGGCATTCAGGAGAAGACATGCTCAAGTGGCTGGTTATCGGCATCGGCGACATCACTCGAAAACGCGTCATTCCGGCGATCCTCTCCGAATCTCGCAGTAAACTCACAGGGTTCGTAACGCGCGATCCGTCGAAGGCTGAGTTGTACGGGGTGCCGGCCTGGACGGACCTCGACGCGGCGCTCCGCGAATCTGGTTGCGACGCGGTTTATGTGGCCTCGCCTGTGGCTCTGCACGCCGCACAGACGATCGCGGCGCTGCGGGCCGGGTGCGACGTGCTTTGCGAGAAGCCGATGGCGATGACTTACGCCGAAGCCGAGGCAATGGTCGCGGCGGAGCGCGAGACCGGCATGACGCTCGGCATTGCCTACTATCGGCGCATGTACCCGGCGGCGAACCGCGCGAAGGAGCTGATTGAAGCCGGAGCCATCGGTAAACCGGTGTTCGCCGAGGCCACCGCGCACGACTGGTTCCTGCCCACCGACGACTTCCGGGCCTGGCTCATCGATCCGAAACTGTCAGGAGCGGGTCCCTTGTTCGACATCGCGGTACACCGGCTCGACCTGATGCATTACCTGTTCGGCGACGCCACAAAGTCCACCGGACAAATCTCGAATGCAGTGAACAAGACCGCGGTCGAAGACAACGCGACGGTACTGATGGAGCATCCGTCAGGGGTCCGTTCGATGGTGGATGTGCGCTGGCACTCGCGTATCGTGCGCGACGAGTTTCGCATCCGCGGCACTGATGGCGAGATGAGTCTGACCCCGCTCAACTCAGGCCGTCTGGTATATCCAGGAGGTGAGGAACTTCTGCCGCCACACGCCAACCTGCACTACCCCTGCGTGGAGAACTTCGCGTCAGCCGTGCTCAACGGCGAGCCACTGCGAGCCTCGGGCGCAAGCTCATTGCCCACCGCCCGGGTTATCGAGCGCGTCCTCAGGGATTAGTCCCTCACTTACCAGTTCGCTCAGCTTTTCTTTGGCGAGTTTTGGATCCACCAGCGCAAGAAGACGAACGGTTTGTTCTACGGCCGTCTGATAACGTGCATCGTTTGGAATTTCCCGAAGTAGGCGCGACCAAGCCTCAAGGGCTCCGGCAAGCATCAGCCTCGCTCGCTCTCCCTCGTTCGAGGCGACCTGAGACGCGCCCAGCATTAGAAGAGACAGCGCATGGGCGTCCTGATTCTGAGACGAGTGAGGCTCATCCGCGATGAGCTGCTCGGCAATGCTCAACGCCCTAACTAACTAAGTGGCTCATGGCACCTGCCGTGTCCCCCTGGGCCTCCCAGCTCTTCCCCAGAATCCGTTCCTCGTCAGCCAGGAGACTCAGGTACAAGGCAGCATTGCCAGGATTCGCTTCCAGCAGCCGCTGAATATCACCGATCGAATCCATAAGCAGGGAACGAGCATAGGTCAATGAGTCGGGTTTATGCGGGTGTGCGACACAGAAGTGGGGCTTTCGATGGCCTCTTTTCTTGCGGCCTCAATCCGTGCGTAGTGCTACGCTAGGGGCGGAGGTGCTCATTGTGTCTGATTCTCTTCCCGTTTTGCTTCAACAACGCGATTCCATTCTGCGCGTGATTCTCTCCCTCGGTGACTTTCGCAGCGGCTCCATCACCACGACCAGCGGCAAGTGCGGCAAGCCAAACTGTCGTTGCCATCAAT
>JAWXCM010000451.1:0-18596 GCA_034408745.1 Bryobacteraceae bacterium | reverse complement strand
TGCCGGCGGCCCGATGCGCGCCACGTCATTCCCTGGATTAAACGCGAGTTTCCCGACATGGTCGTCATGGTCGCGACCCTCATGGACGGACCGAAGCTCGAGTCCTACCTGGGGAAAAGCCGCGAGGGATTCCTGAGCGTGCAGGAAGCCGTCGATCTCGGCGCCGACGCCTTGGTCTCGTTCATGCGCTTCCGCCCCAAAACCTACGCAAAGTATGCGCGGGACTGCGTGATGATCGCCGGCGTCGCGACGCAAAACGAGGCGCTCGACCAACTCGAACTCGGTGCGGACCTCGTGAAGGCCACGGTGCACACGGTCTCCGGCAGCGAGTTTGTGTCGAAGACCTCCGTCGCCACCCACAATTGCCTGCCGTTTTTCGTCTCTGGCGGCGTGAACCACACCAACCTGGAAACCTACATCCAGGCCGGCGTGGTCGTGGCCGCCGCGGGGTTCGACGTTCTCCTAGGCAAAACCCCGCCGGCGGACGCCGCTCTCGTCCCCACCGCGCAAGAAGCCATCAGCCGCATGACCACGCTGGCCCGGGTCTACCGGAAAAAGCACCAGCCCGCCCTAGCCAAGGCGATTGAGGACGGCGCATCCAACCTCCTTGCGCACGGCCGATGGTTCAACACGGGCCCTGCGGCCTGACCCCGACCGCGCGGCGGCTCTCCTCTATGAAAAACCCACGCACCCCTTGGTTATGTTCAATACTGCTACTCCTGTTACTTCCCCTGAAGCTCCTGGCCGCAACCGACGGGCAGTTGTCCTCAAGCGTCTGGTTGCCCGACGGCCACGCCGCCGTGCTGGTCCCGACCGCAACGGGTCTCGAGCTGCGGCAATCATCCGACATCACGCCCCGCACCTTCGGCGACTTCCAGAACCCAGTGCCACTGTTTGGTCCCGGCGGAATGATCGGCTTGAAAATGCCGGATAGCGCCCTGCTCGCCCTCACGGCCGTCACGCTCCAAGTTTTTTTCCACGCTGATGGGAAACTGTCCTGCGCCGTCACCAACCTTCCTGTAACCACTGCGTCGAACTGGACCACGACCACCCAACCACTGGCCGGTTCGGTCCGCCTTCACATCCTCGGCGGAAGCACGGCGGTCCCCACCGTGCTCGTGTTACAGCATGAGGGCGGTAAGACGGGCTCGAATATTTATCGCGCCGCCGCGGCCCGTCAGACTTTGGAGGTGCGCGAGATTTTCCGCGCACCGGACTACGTGGCGGGGGCCACGGCGGTTATTGACGGACAGGACCGCCTTCACCTCACGTGGAGCGAGGCGGCGCCCGAACAGCCGATCAAATATCGCGTCTTCGCGGCGGACGGCAAACCCTTGGGCGAACCTCTCGTCTTTCTAAACGGCGGCCAACAGCCCACCCTCTCCCTCCAGGGCGACAACGTGCTCATCGCCTGCGAGGCCCAGGCCGGCGGAATTGCCGTGCGGCGAATTACCGGCGGCCAGGTCCAAGGGCCGGTGACGCTCGATGGACGGATGCACTTCCGGCCGGCCTTCACGCGCGACGCGAATGGTGTCACCTGGCTGTTCGCCCTCGATGCGGACCGGCGCACACTGCTCTACCGGCGCCTGCTCGGCCACGACCTATCGGCGGAAAACATCGCCTACAGCGTGCAGGGCCGCTGGGTGCACGACTTCGCCTACACGCTCCCGCCGCAACTCGGCTCGTCTGCACCCGGCTTCAGCCTCCTGCATCACGAGGATTTGCCCGAGCACGGTGCACCGCGCTTCCGCTTCGACCTCCTGCCCGTCCCGAATCTGGCGGTCACCGACGCCCGGCGCGTTCTGTTCATCGACCTGCTGGAAGTCGCCGAGCTCGACAACGTCGTGCAGCGCCTGGGCATCGCAACCAAGTCGGACACCAACCCGCTCGACCTGAACGGCGGCGCGGGCAGCGCCGATGAAGCCTGGGTCAACTATGCCGACGTCATGTTCGACCAAGGCCTGTTTCGGATGTGGTATTCGACCAATACGAACACCTTTGAGCGAAACTGGAACATTGCCTACGCCGAAAGCGAGGACGGCATCCGCTGGACCAAGCCCAACCTCGGGGTCGTGCCCTATCATGGCTCGAAGGCAAACAACCTGCTCTTCCCCAGCTTCAAGGATCCGGCCACCGAATATCGCGGAAGGAACGCGGCCGTCGGGCTGGTGGTGAAAGATGGGCGAGAGACGGATGCCACCCGCCGCTACAAGATGCTCTTCATTTCGGACCTCGGAGGTGCCGACGCAGTCTACCTGACGTGGTCGGCCGACGGCATCCATTGGAACCTGCCGCCCGCGCGCCTCTGGGGCAAGTCACCGGGTAAAAACCAGGTCATCCGCGGCCAGACACCCTGGGTTGAGCCGCTCAGCAGTTTCTTCTACGATCCGATCGAGCCCCGGGAAGACTATCGCTGGAAAATGTATGGAATCGATGCCTATGCCGGACATCCGCACATGGGCGTCAACACCGCGCGCAGCATGGGCGTCGTGCACGGCGCCACGCCGTATGATTTCACGCCCTACCCGCATAATCCCGTGATCGATCCGCGTTCGGGCGCCGACGAGGACCAGAACCACGGCGGCCTGGTCCAGGTTTACGAGGGCATGTATGTCTCCCTCTACCAGCACTGGTCCGGTGCCGACTGGAACGTCGACCTGCGGCTCGCCGCCAGCCGGGACGGATTGCATTTCACGCGCATCCTGCCTGAGCAGCCACTGCTGCCGCGCGGGCCGCTCGGTGCCTGGGACTCTGGGATGCTGTGCACGCCCAACTCCCTCGTCCTGCACGACGACCACCTCTGGCTCTACTACCGTGGCTCGGTCGGCACGATCACCACCGGCCGCGCGCTTTCGCAGAGCAACTATGCGCCGGCGAAAAACCTGTGCGAACCGTGGCGGGTCAGCACCGGCCTCGCGCGGCTGCGGCGCGACGGCTTCACCTACCTCACGGTCGCGCCAATCAAGCGCGCGGGCAATGACTTCCGCAGCAGTTTCATCACGGACTACCAGGTGGAACTTGAGGCCCGCGTCCGCACCATCCCGATCAACGCCACCGGCATCGGGTCGCGCACGCTGCACGTCAATGTCGGCACCCTTGCCCCGCGCTTCGCGTGGCTGAAGGCGCAGTTGCGCGACGCCGCGACGGGCGAAGTGCTCCCCGGCTACGGTTTCGCGGACTGCGACCCCGTCGAGGAAGACCGCCTCGACCACACCTTCACTTGGAAAGGTTCGCCGTCGCTGGCCGCGGTGAAGGCTGTCCGTATCCAGGTCGAGTTCCTCCTATTCGGGACGCTGGAGTCCCCCCGGCTCCACTCTTTTTGGTTCGAATGAACCCCGCAGCACAGGCAGCGCCCGTGCATCTCATCCAACCCTGACCTCCGTGAATCCAGTAATCCGCGGCCTGCATTGGGTCGACCTCACGATAATTGTTTGCTATCTGCTGCTGCTGTCCGGCATCGGATATTATTTCTCCCGGAAGCAGCAGACCGTGGATGAATTCATTCGCGGCAGCCGGAAATACGGCTGGCTGACCCTCGGGCTTTCGCTGATGGCCGCGCTGAACAGCGGCATCGACTACGTGCAGGCGCCGGCCATCGGCTTCGCCTTTGGCCTCGTCTACGTGATGTCGATCCTGTCCTGGATACCCGTTTATCCCTGGGTCTCGCGGATCACCCTGCCCTTTTATCAACGACTTAACGTCTACTCCACCTACGAATACCTGGAGCAACGCTTCGGGCTCAACGTGCGACTGCTGGCCGCCGGCATATTCATATTGTGGCGGGTCGGCTGGATGGGAGCCGCCATCTATGTGCCCTGCCTCGCCGTCAATGCCGCCACAGGCGGCCAGCTGGATGTGAGCCTGATGGTCTTGCTGCTCGGCCTGGTGGTCACGTTCTACACCATGCTGGGCGGCATGAAGGCCGTGATTTGGACCGATCTCGCGCAATTTTGCGTCATGTTCGGCGGGCTCGCGGTCACCATCTGGGTCGTCGTCGGCAATATCCCCGGCGGCTTTGGAGAGATGATGCGGGTGGCCCATGAATCAGGCCGCCTGAATCTTACCACGATGGGCACACCGGGGATCGGGGTCTGGGCGCAGATCAAGGAGTTCTTCTCCACGGAAATCACTTTTACCGGCGTTGTGCTTGTGGTGACATTGAGCCGTCTGACGGCATTTACTTCCGACCAGATAGCCATCCAGCGCTTCCAATCGTCCGCCTCGCTGGCGGAAGCGCGACGGTCCTACTGGGTAAATGCGATCACCGATGTCGTCTGGATCGTCGTGCTGGCCTTCGTCGGACTCGCGCTGTTCGCGTATTACCGCCATTTCCCCCTTCCGGCCGGCTTGCAGAACGACCGCATCCTGCCCCACTTCATGCTCGAGCATTTTCCTGTGGGCATCCTTGGGCTGGTAATCGCCGCCATTTTCGCCGCTTCGCTTTCCAGTGTTGATGCCGCGCTCAATGCGGGCGCGTCCATTATCTTGGTCGATTTCTATAATCGACTCTGGCTGGGCCGGCTGCGGCCGGCCCATGATTTGTCCCCCGCCGAGGAGCAAAGGCAGCTGTGGGTCACGCGGATTGCCACCCTAGCTTTGGGCGCCGCCATGATCGGCATCGGCATGAACGTCGAACGCATGGGTGAGATTTACCAGGCCGCGAACCGTCTTCTTGGCGCCTTTTTCGGGCCCCTCTTCGGCATCTTCGTGCTCGGAATGTTCAGCCGGAAAACCCATTCGTCCGGGGTCATAGTCGGCGCATTGGCAGGGCTGTTCAGCAGCTGCTGCGTCTCATTTTTCAGCAAGGTGGCTTTGCTGCAGACCGTCTGCGGCCATCTTTTTGGCGGAGAATTTGTCGACTTTTTTATGCACCTCAGCTGGCTCTGGCCCTCGCCCGTTGGCGTGACAGTCACACTGTTAGTCGGCTATCTGGCGAGCCGGCTGATTCCGTCCCGCCACGACGAAGCGACCGCGCTTACCTTCTCCGAAGTCATGAAGCGACCGGCTTCCTAACACGACTCCGGAGGATTCCCCCGGCGCTGCTGTGACCGTCTGGCGACCTGCCGGCCGCCTAATGACAGCCAGACGCCACATACCACAATCTCCCCATGAAATATTTGCTCCGATTGACGTTTCTTTCCACGCTTGCGTGCGCGCCAAGCCAGATCCTGGCTGCGGTTGGCGATACCCTCTGGCTGCCTTCCGGACGGATCGCGGCCATCCACGGCGAGGGGCCGGCGGTTATCTGGCGGGAATCCACCAACGAATGGCCCTTCACACTGGGCCTTGGTGACGCAATCCTCTTTCGCCTCGGTGGAGATGGCCCGAACAGATTCTATACCATGCCTGCCGCCACATAGCCGCCCCAGACAGACGAATCCACTTCACTCCGACAGCCTCCCCTCCCATGATCCGACTTCGTCTGCTTCTCATCTGCCTTTGCAGCATGGGTCCACTTGAGGTCCGGGCCACGGAAAGTATCACGGTCCAATCCACCCCTGATGGCATCCGGTATTCCATGCTTGGCGGAAAGCCCGCCGCTCCGGCTGCAACGCTATTCCTATTCGCGACCGATTGCGTCGCCGCCCTGCAGGACCCCAGCTTCAACTTGGTCGCAAAGCTTGTGCAGGAGGAAGGAGGATTCGTCTGCGTGTCGCTCGACTTGCCGGCACATGGCGAAGACGCCCGTCCGGGACAGCCTTATGCCTTAAAGGGCTGGCACGCCCGGGCTGTCCAGGGAGAAGACTTCGTCAGCCCCTTTGCCGCCCGGGCCACGGCTTTGCTCGATCACTTGATCAAGGAGGGTTACACGGATCCTCACCGCGTGGCCGTGGCCGGAATCTCCCGCGGCGGCTTCTTGGCGTTCCAAGTCGCAGCCCGCGACCCGCGATTTGGTGCGATCGTAGGATTCAGCCCGGTCACTGATTTACTTGCTTTGACCGAGTTTACCGGAGCGGAGCATTATCCGGTGGTCGCAGCCTTGGCCGGATTGCAGATAGTCGACCGCTTGGCGGGCCGACCGATCTGGATCATGATCGGAAGCAATGATTCTCGGGTCGGCACCAGCCAATGCATCGCCTTTGCGCGAGTCCTCACGGCTGCCGGACAAACTCCGGATCGGGTCGCCCCGGTCGAACTGCATGTCATGCCTTCCCCGGGCCATCGGACCCCGACAAATGCTCCTAAGTTGGCTGCCGCCTGGTTACGAGAGCAAATGGCCAGACGCCCATGAGATGGCGCTGCAATAATGGCCAGCATTTGGGCCAAGGCCCGACTCGCGCGCGTCGCGATCTAACCTCGTTCCGTCGAAGCACGGAGAATTATGTGCACGGGAATTTCCACTTTGAGGGGAGCCACCCCCGGTTGCTCAAGCTGCCGCAACAGCAGACGGCAAGCCTCCTCGCCGAGCTTGCTTCGCTCGACCCCGACCACGGACAGCGGCGGATCAAAGAATCCCGAAATATCGTAATCGCCGGTGCCGACAACTGCAACATCCCGCGGAATTTCCAGCCCGTAGCCCTTCAGCGCATGATAGGCACCCAGGGCCATGCCGTCCGTCACGGCGTAGAGCCCGTCAATCTTGTCCCCGCGTTTCAGGAACCGCGCCATCGCCTCCGCGGCCGCCGCTTCGGACAGGTTGTCCGCGATAATCTCCAGGGGGGGCCGGCCCAGCTGTTCCGTGACGGAACGGATGAAATTGCCGGTCCGTTCTGCAGTGGTCTGGGTAATGGGACGCCCGTGCAGCACGGCGAGGTTCCGGCGTTTGCTCCTCAAAAGCGTGGCCCCTGCCCGACCGCCAACCGTCGGGTCTTCCACCACGCACGAGTAACGCGGAATCGCGCGATTGACGAGCACCACGGGGAACGGCAGATGCGCCCGGCTAAGAAACAGGTCGTCCTCCGGAGTGGTGTTGGTGATGATCGCGGCGTTGAAATGATCTCCCGTCAACAACCCAGGCATATCCTTCAACTGCCCGGCGGAAAACATCTCTACCATCAGGGAGAAACTCATGGCCTCCGGATCCTGCCGGCGACCAATCATGGACTGACGCAGGCTGTAAATAAGGTGGCTGGCCAGGCTCAGCGGCGCCTCGTAGCTCGTCACGAAAGCGATGAGGATGTTATGCTTCTGGCTGGTTCCGCTCCGGAGACGACGGGCGCTGATGTTCGGGAGGTAGCCAAGCTTGAGGGCCACCGCGCGAATATTCTCCACCGTTTCCATCGAGATGCGTCGTTCCACATGTCGGTTGCTCAGCACCGACGAGACCGCGCCGACGGAAACCCCCGCGCCCTTGGCGACGTCACGCACGGTCACTCGGCCGGCCGGTTTGCGCTGCGGTTTGGGCATGGTCAGTTACTCCGACGAGCAGGAAATGTGAAATACCATCATCGCGACGAACATCGCCTATTCGTCGGACCTTTGGAATAACAATTTAGCATACCCGCCCAACCAACGATTTTCACCAAATCACCATGAACCGCAGAAGATTTATCGCCACCACCGCCCTCGGCGCACTCGCCTCCCGCACCCTGCTGGCCCGCAGCCTGCAGCCATCGACCGGCACTGTCACGCCCGCCGGCAAACTCGTGCACGACTGCGGCATTCCCGGACAAGGCCGCAGCAACGGCGCCTTCCCCGCCCACCCGAACGGAATCCGGCTCAGCCGCGACCGCTACCTGCTGCTCTACGCCACCCGCGGCTGGCGGGGGGTGGACGAGGACCGCAGTATCGTCTACCAGGTGCGATCAGGGGCGTTTAATGGCCCCATCCTGAAGGAAGCACTGCTGGCAAAATCGGTCGACGACTGGGATCCAATGGGCGACGGTTCGAAGCATTTCAAGGCGCACGGACACCCCGGGGGGTTTGGTGTGCCGAAGGGCGCTCTGATCGGGGGGCAGCTGGCGGGGAACGCAAATCTGTTTGTCCTCAAATGGTATTGCTATGCGCGACACTTTGCCGGCCCCGACCGCCTCGAGCGCTTCTTGGCTGAATCATCCGCCCGGCTGGCCGAGAAGACCATCCGGGTCCAGTGGGTCCACGCACGGCTCAACGACGCCGAGGACGATATTGAGTTACTCGAAAGCGTCTCGTCGCTGCGGGCACCCGGTTTTACTGAGCTCGATCCCTTGGCAGAGCGGAACAACCAGACTTACACGCAGGCGCAACCCTTCAATGCCACCGCGAGCGAGTGGATCGACCAGTTCATGCCCAACTGGCCCGACCCGGAACAGCCCACGGCCTCGGGCCCGGTGGCGATAAAATTCCGCTATAACCCTGGCCGCCATCGCTACGAATGGGTTCAGACCGGTCCGCGTTATTTTCCACCCGGAATCGACGCGATCGAAGGCGGCCTGATCAGGCTGGACGACGGCTGGGCGATGTATGCCCGGCCCTTCAAGGACGCGAATCTGCCGCTGTTGTGGGTCAGGATGGACGATCCATTTTCCCGTCCGGCGAAAAAGATTCTCGCCCAACAGCGGGCCGGCCAGCCCATCGTCCGCGGCCCGGTAACAGCATATCGCTGCGCCGACGGCCGAATCCGCGTTTTCACCGGCTCCCGCGAAATCTCGCCCTACGCCAATCGCCGTCATCCCCTATATTGCTGGGAAGCGGATCCCGCGGCAGATTTCGCACTTTCTAAGCGGCAAGTTGTGTTCGACATCCTCGCAACCGACCCGCGGATTCGGCCAGAATCCGAACCAATCGCCGACATGTGCAAGCTCCTCCCGCATAGCGGCGGCAGCACGCAGTGGATCGCGCATCGGTTCCGAACGGAATCGATCAATTACCGCCGCGAACGCCCTGCCTCGACCAACCCCGAGCCCCAGTTCCAGATCTCCCCCGCTGTCACCGACCACGAGCGCGAAGCCCACGGCATCTACCTTGCGCGCATCGACTACGGGGACAGTTTCCCGGATGTTTGGGACTTTCCCCGCCCCCGCTCTGCATAACCCACCGACCGGTCTACGCCCCGCCGAGCCCGGTGCGCGGGGACCCGTGGGCGGAATCTAGTCCCTGACGGATTCAGCGACGATCCGGCGATAGGTTTCGCGGGCGTGGTCATAGGCCGCCCGCGCCGCAGCCTTCTCACTGTCGGCATAGAAACGCTCTTTCCGGTTCCAGACGGCATCCACCCCATCAAGGCCCCACTGGGCACTCCGGCGAGACGGCCGGATCGGCTGGCCGTCAACCACGATGAATATCGGGTTGGTGTGCGACGAGCCGAGAATCCGCACCGCCACCCAACTGCTGAACGCGATCGGCAGATCGAATTCCAAATCGCGCAGCACGCCATCGGCGGTCACTTCCTTTCGCGCGACGGGTTGGCCATTCACGACGAGTTCGACCGGCACGCGCCGGGTGCCGGCGATCCGGGCGCGTTCGATATGCCAGAAATACGGTCGGACCCTCGTATCATATACCGGCTTCCGCACGCTTACCAAGGCGCCCGGCGGAGGGGTGATCTCCGTCTGGGAACGGGCAATGGTCCACGCAAGGTTCTCCTCTCGTGCCGTTTCCTCAAGCAGGGCCGCAACCTTGACCCGCGCCTTCAGGGTAGCGGGGCCGGCCAAACGGACCTCACTGCCATTCTCGCCCACCAACGCGTCACCGACCTGGAAGTCGATGAGATGGCTGTTCCCTTCGGACATGTAGCCGCGCCCCTCGGCCAACCCCTGACACCAGTCGTTGTAGTTCAAGGCCCCAGCGATCCGAATATAGGAGCGCCCGTAACCGACGCGGTCCCCACTGAGACAGGGGAAATCGGTCTCACCTGCGGCTCGCGGGCGAAACCCGCAATTGAGGGTATGATACCACATCGTCAGCTCGTTCACATAGGGCGTGTTGCCCAGCGCAATGAAATCAACCGCCGGAATTAACCGCCCATCTGCCCCCGGGACCTGGTGAGTGATGTTGATGAGATACTCTACGGCCCCCGTGCCGTCAAAATTGGGAATTTCATAGAAGGGAATAGTCGTCGCCAAGGTCGCGGTATTATTCCTCATCTCTCCACCGATCTGCAGTCCGCCACCGGAGTGCGGGCTGCCGGTGACAGCCCCCTGGCGCTTAGCCCATTTTAGAATAGTCAGACCTAGCGTCGGCCAGTGCCCCACCGAGTCGGTCCCCGGAAAGAACTGGTCTTTCAACCGCAGCAGGCACAGATGGCCGGTGCGGTAGGAGCCGAAACCTGATACCTCAATGTCGTAGCGCAACACATGCCGCTCATTCGATATCGTATCCTGACGACCGGTAAAATATTGTTTTTGGAAATCAAAACACGGCCCCCAGGTCAGCACCGCCCCCACTCGCAGATCCTCGCCTTGGATCTGCCGCGCGATGTGAGCGGGATTAACGCCGAGAGACGGCGACGTATAATGCGCGCAGCCGGCCCCATGGATATGATGGTCGCCGGAGTAGTAGCCAAACCTCGCTGGATCGATCCACTTCCGGTCGCGAAACTCGATCGTCTTCGGCACCGCTCCGACCAGGATCCGGCGCGTCTGCTTCACCGACTCCGGGCCACGGCTGAATTCGACGATGTATCCGCCCGGCGCAAGCGACAGGGTCTCGCCATCGGCGCGGTAGACCTGAGGTTGGAAGAAGAAATCCGGCGCCAGTCGTTTGAAGGGCGACGGATAGATGCGGCCCAGTGCGTCGCGCACGAGAAATGCGCCCATCGCGGAACGGCCGTCCTGGTCCTTGACCCTAAGCTTTAGCTCCGTGTCTGCGGTGCTGATAAAGGTGAGCAGCAGTTCACCACGAAACCCCAAGTCCTGCGTGCCCTGCCCTGCGTCGAAAGTAATGACGGCTGAACGCCGGCCGGCGTCACGGCTTCGCACGCAGAGGATCGCATACTCGAGCGATGCACCGCTCAAACCGTTGCCCATGGGCGGCCGGTTGAACATTTCCAGATCGAGCCACCGGTCGCGAATGACGGCGGCGGCCGCGGCCGGATCAGCCGCCACCTGCCGGCCATTGATGGGACTGTTGTCGTCCCACGGCGCGCAATACTCCTTGTCATACACCATGCCACCCTGAGGGCTCGACACGCCAAGCGAACCGGTCCAAGCGGCCTCGTTGTGGATCTTGACCAGAAATGCCCGCCAGCCGCCTTGTGCCAGCTGCCGGGCGGCGGGGCCCGCTTCGACTTTAACGCGCGATTCGGGATTGAGGTGCACGAATGCCAAGCAATGGCTGTCGAGGACCGATTGGATTTCCTCCAGGATTTTTGCATTGTCCGCCAACAACGCGGCGCGCGCGAGCCGGGCCTGCTCGTATGCAGTGAGCGGCGCGCCAAGATAGGTCAGCGCTTCGGTAATCCGGCTCACGTTAACCAGCAGTGGCTGGATTTCCGTCGTTACAATCAGCGGCAGTGAAGGCGGTGACAGGGCTGCGTTAGTCGAGGCGTAACCCATCGCCAAGGCGAAGCTCGCGAACAGAAAGACCAAACCACGGGATGTGGCAGCACATGCGGTAATAAACCGGCACTCAGCCCTGCGCGGTCTGCGCCGGTCATTTGACGCTGGAATCGTCCCAGAGCTCGCGACGACTACGGCCATGCATTCATGCTGGCCGATAAAAGCAGCGGATATTTTCACTCGAAAGAATCCCATATACAAAAAGCGGGGACACTATGCACGCATCCCCACTGGTGGAAAAGAACCATATGTTCCCCGATTTGTTATCAAACGGGGAACCAGATCAGGATGATCTAGAACCGGTAGCCGACAGTGAAGCGGAAGGTCCGCCCCAAGCTGATGTCCAGCACACCGGCACCATCACCGCCATCGATATACTTCTTGTCAGTGATGTTGTCGCAATTCACTGAGAAATCGAGTTTGCCACGAGTGTAGTTGGCAAAGGCGGTGCTCGTCGTGAATCCGGGCGACACAAAGGCCACGGTCTGGCCGGTTGCGTTGGCCATCGCGAAGTCGTCCTTGTAATAAAGGCCGGCGCCGAACTTTAGCCCGTTGAGTGGGCCGGTGGTGACCTTCTGTGTCGCGAAAAAACTCCACATCTTGTTGGAAACGCCATTGGGCACCGCGCCGGCGATATTGCGTGAGTCACCATCATAGTAAGTGAGGATCAACTGTAGAGGGCCCGCCGGATTCTTGAATCCGAGGCCGATGTCCGCCTCCCATCCCTTGTTGGTCTCGCGGCCTTCCTGACCGACTCCAGGTTGCCCGTTCGCTTGGATGTAATTCAATGTCACATTCGTGCGGTCCATGTCGAAAAGCACCACGCTGCCGAAAAGAAACCCATCCGAAGTTTCCGCCTTCAGGCCGAATTCCTTGTTCTTGGTGATGGAAGGATCGAGAATCTCGCCGGTGCGCGGGCCGCCGACGAATACCTGGTTGAAGAACGAGATCGATTCTGTTTGGCTGACATAAACGCTGGCCCAAGGCGCCGGCTTGTATACCGCCCCATAGCGATGGACGATACCCCCGTCAATTTGCGTCGCGGTGGTGGCTTTGGTGAAGCTGTTAAAGGTCCAGCTATTCACGCCGGTCCAGCCTAGTCCGCCCACGATCATTAACTTGTCGTGAAACATGCTCGCCTGCTCCTGTGCGAAGATGGAGCCGTCATAGGCGCGCTGGATCGTGGAAGCGGTACTGCCGCCAGGCTGGACCACGCCGCGGACAAACTGCGGGATTGGGGTGCCATAGACCGGGTTGAAGACATTGATCGGGGCCAGCACCAGATTGTCGAAACGGGTATTGAGGCGTTGTAGTTTGGCCGCGCCACCGAAGGTAAACTTGTGCGAAACCTGGCCGGTGTCGAAGGTCTTCAACGCGTCAACTTGCATGGAAATCACTCGCTCCTTGCCAGATCTATCCTGAAAAGTCCGGTTCATGTTCCCGAGAGCATCGGGCACCCGAGCATTGATGATGTTCAAGAAATGGAAATTTTGCTCACTGCCATTGACAAAGAACCTGGTCTTAAATGTCGGCGTGACAGCATTCGTGTAGGCTATGTAAAAATTCTGCGTCCAACGGGGAGCGTCTGCCCATTTTTCCCCAGGAGAAAAATCACGGGGAAGATTCATCAATTTGCCCAGGCTGTCGACGCTCTCCTTACTGATGACTTGATTGAGGTAATAGTAATTGTAGTAGTAGCTAACCTCGGCCGTCTCGGAGAGCCTGTAATCCCCGGCGAGGCTGAAGAATGCATCCTTGAAGAAATCGAATCGTCGGCGCGAATCCGCGTTCGTCGCCGCGACCGTCACGCGGTAATGCATATCCCCACCGAGAAGCGGCCCCGCCGTTGCCGCCTCTCCGCGGTAAAGGTTGAAGCTCGAAACCGTGCCTTTGATGTAAGATTCCGCCTGCTTGCTTGCCGTGCCGGTGATGTAGTTGACCAATCCGCCAGATCCGCTGTCCAACCCGTAGAGCAATGCCGCCGGACCCTTCACGACCTCAATGCGATCCACGTCGTATTGGGGTGTGTTGTAGGAACCGCGTGAGCGCACGCCATTCCGGAGGAAGGCGTTTCCGCCGACGCGGAATCCGCGGATGAAGGTGTCGTTCGAAGTGGCCTCCCGCTTGTTGATGCCGCTCACTCCGTATTTGAAAGAGTCGATGCCGTTGTCTAGGTTCAGGTCACGCAAAAACTCGCTGTTGATGACCGAAATGCTCTGGGGAATGTTAACTATACGCTCGGTGGAACGCGTGCCCATCAAAGTGTTCTTTGAAAAATAACCCGCATCCCCCTTGGTGGACACTCGAAAGGGATTGAGTTCGATGGTTGCTTCCGAGTCGGCAGGTGCTGCTGACGCGGTTTGAGCTGATGCACTCGTCGCGAAGAGAAGGGCCGGGAGCAGCACTCCGAATAGCAGCTTGGATTTTATGGGGGTGACTTGTTTGGTAGTCATAACTGGTTGGGGGTTTAGGTTTCGGCTAAAGACTGGCCACATCCGTGGACGGAAGGCTGCCGTCCCATGCATGCGCGGGCCAAACGAGTCTTAGTGCACGTTGACCGACAACTGATAACTGCGTGGAGCCTATGTAGCTGAAAAGTAGTAATGTGGTCGACGGGCAGCGCGTCATTGTAGGTGTCGGATGAGGAATTCGCTCGCCGCTGTCTGCACCCGGCTCATCGCCTCGGGTGACCAGTTCGCGCCGTGATCGGCCTCGGGGTCGGTAATCAGACGGTGCTCCACCCCGGCACGCTGCAATTCCGCGTCCATGAGAAACGAATTTTCCACCGCTACGTCCGTGTCCTTCAAGCCATGGATCAGCAGCGTCGGCGGAAACTCGGACGTGACGTTTTTCAACGGCATATAGGGATAGAATTTCTCGGGTGTGGTCCGGGCGTCCCAGCCGCTAATCTCGTTGGGCCAAATTCCCTGCTGCCGGCAATAGAGATAAAAATTTGCCCCGCCCTCGCCCGGCCGATCCGCCTTGTTGGCTACTGGCAGGCCGGATACCAAGCGATAGGCTTCCTCCCGTGTCAGCACCGTCTTCTGGTGCCTCGGCGCCCTGCTGGGCGTCGTATACCATGGGCCTACCAAATCACCATAGCCCCAGAAACTGACTATGGCCAGCGGCTGGGGTTTCACCCGAAAACCGGCCATAAGCGCCAGATAGCCGCCAGCGGAACTGCCGGCGACCACGATGCGCGCCGGGTCGGCCGAAAAGAGACCGGGCCCCTTTTCGCGCACCCAGCGGAAGGCGTCTTCCAAATCGGCAATGATTTCCGGCAACTTGGTTTCAGGTGCCAACCGATAATCGATTGATACGATCACACAACCCCTGGCAAGCATCGCCGCTTTCAGAGGGTGATCGTCTGCCAGCATCCTGGAGCCGCTCATTAGAGCCCCTCCGTGAATCCAGATGAGCACAGGTTTCGGTCCGGCGTCGCCACGCGGCAGATAAACGTCAGCCTTGATATCCAGGCTGCCAACTTGCTTGTAAGTAAAGGTCTCAACGGCTGACGCAGCCAAAGCACTGGTTACGGCCAGCAGAAAAATAAGTCTGAACAGCTGAGAACGCGTTGGCATTGATTTCTTCATGTGGGGTTAGCCTAAAAGTTGACTGCTGATAATTTGGCTCGCATACGGATTAGATAAAAGGTTTTAGCATCTCAAGCGGAAAATCGAATCCTACGATGACCTGGACTCAAAACTACACGCCTCTGCTCGATAGTCTCGTCGCCTCCACCTTGGTGGCACTTATCCCCGTCATTGTCCTGCTCGGACTGCTGGCCTTCTTCCATGTCCGCGCGCATGTAGCCGCGCTGGCGGGCCTCGCCGCCGTCCTCCTCGCAGCCATACTGGTCTATCACATGCCGGTTCGTATGGCGCTTACCGCGGCTGGTTACGGTGCGCTTTATGGCCTTTTGCCCATCGGCTGGATCGTGCTCAACGTCGTGTTTCTATATGATATCACAGTCCAGACTGGGCAGTTCGAGTTCGTGAAGCAGTCTATCGCCGGCCTTTCGGCCGACCGCCGGATCCAGGTGCTGCTCGTTGCTTTCAGCTTCGGGGCTTTCATCGAGGGCGCAGCGGGATTCGGCGCACCGGTGGCCATCTCTGCCGTTATGCTCATCGGCTTCGGCTTCCGTCCGTTGCAGGCAGCCACACTTTCGCTGATCGGCAACACGGCTCCTGTCGCCTTCGGCTCGTTGGGCATACCCATCATCTCATTGGCCGAAGTCACCGGCCTGCCGTTACTAGAACTCAGCGCCATGACCGGCCGCCAGCTGCCCTTCTTCAGCCTCCTGATCCCTTTCTGGCTCGTGGCCACGCTCGCCGGCTGGCGCGCCATGCTCGCCGTCTGGCCCGCCTGTCTCGTCAGCGGTTTGAGTTTCGCGGTCGTGCAGTTCCTCATGAGCAACCTGCACGGCCCTTGGCTGGTCGACACGGCGAGCGCTCTGGCGTCGATCGGCGCGCTGCTGCTGCTGCTGCGCTTCTGGCGACCTCGCGAGGTATGGCTTTTTTCCCACGAGCAGGCTGTGGTCGGCGGCACCTCTCCGGCCCGGGCCTCACGCGGCGTGCTGCTGCGGGCGTGGGCCCCTTGGCTGATCCTAACGGCCGTCGTCTTCGTGTGGGCGCTACCCAGCACCAAGAACTGCCTGAATACTATTTGGCTGAAACAGTTCCCGGTGCCCGGTCTACATCAGGCTGTGCTGAAAGCACCGCCGTTGGCGTCCGAGCTGCGCCCTGAGAATGCCATCTACTTTTTTAATCTCCTGTCGGCCACCGGCACGGCGCCGCTGCTGTCGGCCTTGATTGCCGGATTGCTGCTCGGCCTCGGCCCAATGGCACTAGCCCGCGCCTGGCTGCGCACACTTTGGCGAGTCCGGCTCTCGCTCCTCACAATCTCTGCCATGCTGGCGCTGGCATTTGCTTCACGCTATGCGGGGCTAGATTCGACGCTGGGACTGGCGTTCGCCAGCACCGGGACGCTCTTTCCCTTCTTTTCTCCGTTACTCGGTTGGTTGGGCGTTGCTCTCACGGGTAGCGACACGGCCTCGAACGTATTATTTGGAAATCTTCAGCAGATTACTGCCCACCAAGTGGGGATCTCACCCGTGCTGGCCGCGGCGGCGAATACGACAGGAGGAGTCATGGGCAAGATGATCGACGCCCAGAGCATTGTGGTCGCAGGCGTCGCGACAGGACAGCATGGCCAGGAAGGACAGATTCTGCGCTCCGTCTTCTGGCATAGCCTCACACTGGCTATTCTCGTTGGCTTGCTCGTGCTGACCCAAGCATATCTCTTTCCCGGCATTGTGCCATGACGCCCCCGTCGCTTCATATCCTGTTTCTGGTCGCATCTTCGGCGGCCCTTGCCGCCGAGCCCACCGCTATGATCGTCACCCCCGCCTCAACCCCGGGCTGGCGTTTCGAGGAACTCCGCCGCATTCCCGCGGCCGAGGCGCGGCAGGGCGTGGCCGCCGACGAGTCGACTCTCATTGCGATCAACAACCATGCGCTCGGCCAATACCGCAAGGATACCGGCGTTCGCACCGCCGGCTGGGAATGTCCTGCGGGTGATCCGCTAACCCACCTCAACGCCGGCATCGTGCACATGGGGAAACTTTATTGTGCACATTCCAACTATCCCGGAGTGCCCAACCTAAGTTCGGTGGAAATCTGGGATGCGAAGACCCTCCAGCACGTGGGCTCGCACAGTTTCGGCCGGGCCGATGGTTCGTTCACCTGGATTGAAAGGCGCCATAACCGCTGGCTCGCCTGCTTCGTACACTATGGCAAGAAGGGCGGCGAACCCGGTCGCGGCCCGGAGTGGACACGGCTCGTCGAGTTCGACGACGAGTGGCGCGAAACTGGCGGCTGGGCCTTGCCCGCCGACCTCATCGTGCAATTGGGCGCGCGCGGCTACAGTTGTTCCGGCGGCGCGATTGGGCCCGGCGAATACCTCTACGTCACAGGTCATGACGACCCGCAGCTCTACGTCCTGGCTTTTCCGACGGCCGGTCCCACGCTAAGATGGGTCGCTACCATTCCCATCCCGGCGCATGGTCAAGCTTTCGCCTGGGATCCCCAGAACAGGGGCCTAATTTACCTGCTAGCCCGCGAAACCCTTGAGATCATTGTCGGGCGGATAACGACACCGATTTTAGAACGGTGACATGCTTGCCCTCGTCTCAGCGACGCCTGCGAAGGCGTGGAAGCATCCTGCCATCACCAACCAGTGGCTACACCGGTTTGGCTCATGTGCAGAAAATCCTCCTGCGCGAACTGCGCATGGCCTTGGCGCTGCTGGGCTGCAAGGATCTCTCCGCCGTAAACCGTTCAATCATCTGGGACCTGCGGAAAGACCGATGCCGGTCCCATTTATTTCCTCTCATGAACATACCTGAACGTCTTCTCCTGGGCCCCGGGCCCAGCCCCGTGCCCGCCCGCGTCCTGGCGGCAATGGCTTCCCCAACCCTCGGCCATCTCGACCCGGCCTACCTGGCCATCATGGATGAAGCCTGCGAGATGCTGCGCACCGTATTTCGCACCCGCAACGCGCTCACTTTTCCGGTGAGCGGGACCGGAATGGCCGGCATGGAGTGCATTGCGGTGAACCTGATCGAACCGGGCGATGAAGTGCTAGTCTGCATCAATGGCGTCTTCGGGGGCCGCATGAAGGACGTCATGGAACGCTGCGGCGCCACGGTTCATACATTGGAGGCGCCGTTCGGGCAGGTTTTCGCGCACGAGCAGATCAGTGCCGCCCTCGCAGCTCAGCCGCGGATCAAACTGGTCGGCATCGTCCAGGCCGAGACCAGCACCGGCGCGTTGCAGTCGCTCGAAGGCCTCGCCGAAATTGTCCGCGCCCACGGCGCCCTGCTGATGGTCGACGCGGTCACCAGCCTGGGCGGTCATGAATTGAAGATGGACGACTGGGGCATCGACGCGATCTACAGCGGCACACAGAAATGCCTCAGCTGCCCGCCGGGACTCGCCCCCGTGAGCTTCGGCGCGCGTGCCCTGGCCCGGTTCGATGCGCGCCGCACCAAGCCCCAGTCCTGGTATCTGGACATTGCCATTGACCGGACTCACGTTGTTGGACCACTCCGAGTGAGAGTCTGAGCGGGTTGTGGGTTACGTTTGAGGGTGTGAGGGGGAGCGAGAACCAAGGCAAGCT
>JAWXCM010000450.1:0-45881 GCA_034408745.1 Bryobacteraceae bacterium | reverse complement strand
GAGTCCACCTGAATGCGCGAGCAGGAATCGCTGGAGCTGCCTCCCAGATAGCTGCCGTAAACCAGCGCCGTGAGGGCAGCGTTCGTGCGCCCGACAAAGCAGTCACCGTTGCCGCCGTACGTAGTCCTGAGTCCAGCCGATGCGATATCGCTGGAGTTGGTGTTGGCGGTAAACCAAAGCTCTCCGTTTGGGGCTGTGGCAAGGCTCTGCACCAGGTCAACGCTGTTGCCGCCGAAGAATGTGGACGCGGTCACCTCGCCGGTGGACGACAGTTTGGTCAGGAATCCATCCTGCCCGGAGCGAGTGGAGCGAAATGCCGACACGAGGGGAAAGTCAGTGGAAGTGGTGCTTCCGCCCACAAAGATCGAACCATCCTGCGCGGGCAGAATGGCATAGGCGGTGTCCACTCCCGAACCACCGAGTAGGCGCGAAAACACCAGTTGGTTGCCCTGGGGGGAGATCTTCAAAACCACCCCATTCGCCCCCGCCAGCGTGGCCGGGCCAGTTGTGCGCGGAAAGTCCGACGAGTAGGTGTCACCGGCAACATACACCGCACCCGTGGAATCGACCGCCAGGCCCCAAAAAGTGTCGGCATCCGCGCCGCCAATAACGGAAGACCAAAGAATGTTGCCCGACGGGTCAATCTTCATGACATAGCCATCGCCGTTGGCGGCGCTGCCGCTGGCGAGCGGATTGACGAGGGGGAAGTCTGGCGAGAACGTAACGCCAGCCAGGTAGGCATTACCCAGGGCGTCGACAGCAAGGCCGCCGAACTGCTCTCCACCTGCTCCGCCGTAAAGCCGGGAGAACGTAAACACAGGGTCGATGACCAGGTCATGGTCCTCGTCATACGCGCCCGTCACGAAACGCACGGAACGGCTGGATGCCAGCTCATATCGAACGGGAACCGGCTTTTTCCGGCCGCCCGCTTCCTGCCACGCGACCGGCGCGTGCCAGCTCAATTCCCCGGCAGAAGTCGTCAGACGAAGCGAACCGTCCGCGGCGAGCCGGATACCGCTGGCGCCCTCGAACTCCACCTCGACACTTGAGGGCGAGCCGCCGGGATGAACGACGACATCGTATTCGAGGCGTTGCTGATTGCCATAGTAGACAACGTCGACGCCTGGGTAGAGCCCCTCTCTGCGAACGCGCTGCCAGGTCCGTTTCCCGGTACTCCACTTCGCCGGATCGTTCCCCTTCAACGTATTTAATATGGTGGCGGCCGGATCCTGGCCAGAGGTTCGGCCTGGCCTGGCGCCGCGGAATCGCATGGAGACGTCGGCGGTTCCGGTCGAGCCAGCTACCCGGATCAGGGAGCGGTCTGGATTTATGGCGAAGAAATACCCGGGCCCTGAGGACAGCCAATACTCCCGGCCTTCGGTTTGAACTGGGGAAAACAGGATGGGCCGGGTACCCATCTGCTGCACCGTACGCTTTTGAGCGGGACTTAAGGTTCCAGCCGCGGACAACGTGGCGACCAGCAAAAAGAGGGGAAGAAATCGTATGCTTACCATAGGAGTGGTTGGACTAACGGGACGTGCTCACTGAGCCGTACCGTCGGCCCAGAAAATTACAACCCAGTATAACGTGAGAAAACGCCTCTGGGGAGTACCGTGTCAAGGATAGTTTGCCTGCTCCCTTCAATGTGTGGGTTATGGCCTCAAGCAGCTATCTATTAATATAAGTATTTCACCTTAGCTCTTACTAAGTCGTTAGCTTTATCTTTTTGGTCCCATAACGAGTAAGGCTCACGCTACTACCACAATCCGATGAAATCTCAGCATCAGGCCTTGGAAATTATTGTGGACAGTGTTATTCTGAGGACCGCATCAGGCAGCACTGATTGTAAGTCGGCTTGGACGACTTGAATTCTGGCAGACTGTGGGGGCGAGGCCACGTACCGGCGCAATAATAGTTCCGCACATTAGTACTACGGTACTATGGACGCTCATCACAGTGTCTGTTAACATTCAACCGGACCTTTTTTGTACCTTCGGAGGACACGAATGAAAAAGCAGTTACTAACTTTAGCGGCAGGCCTTGCCTTCGCTTCACTTGCTTCGGCAACCACAATTACATTTACGTCGGCGACTTCGCCGGCTGTCACGAACGTTCCTTTCACCACCACTGATCTCAACGGCTCGCAGAACATCTCGCTGCCTGAGTTCAATGCGGCCTGGGGCACTCTGACCGGTGTCACAATTGACTACACGGT
Source organism: Bryobacteraceae bacterium (assembly GCA_034408745.1). Lineage (GTDB taxonomy): Bacteria > Acidobacteriota > Terriglobia > Bryobacterales > Bryobacteraceae > JAWXCM01. The sequence continues at coordinate 43,666 of JAWXCM010000450.1, read as the reverse complement.
CCAGTTCCGGGCGGCTGGCACCATTCAGAATACTGGCGCCACTACCGGTCAGATCCGCGTGACCTTCACGTCCGACATCGAACTCGGCACCGCCGGTTCCTACGCATTTGAGGCAGTTGCTTCGCCTGCGGTGTTTGCCGCGAGCATCGCCAACGCAGCCAACACCTACACCGCCGGTCAGACGAAGACCTTCACCCACGCTCAGACCCTGGTTACCAAGATGGGCAGCTATGTGGAAGGCGGCTCCCTCGTTCCCTACATCGGCGCTGGTTTCTTCCTGATCCCTGTGTTCACGGACAGCGGCTTCGCCGTTGCCGGTAACGCCTCCACCAACGCTAACATCCTCCTGACCGGTCAGGCTGCTGCTTCGGCCACCATCACCTACGACTACACCGAACCGCCGCCCCCGTCCGGGATTCCCGAGCCGGCTTCGATGGCTCTGGTCGGTGGAGCGCTCCTCGGCGCTGGCATTTTCGTCCGCCGCCGTAAGTAAGCTTTCCTCTGTATTACCTAAAAGGCCCGGTCTCGCGACCGGGCCTTTTGTTTTTTGGACGCAGTAACGCCAGCAGCCTTCGACAGTGCCCACACGTGCTGTAAAATGTCTGAAGGCGGGCGCGTAGCTCAGGTGGATAGAGCATCTGCCTTCTAAGCAGAGGGTCGCAGGTTCGAGTCCTGCCGCGCCTACCACACCGCCGCAGTACTCCCGCCTCTAAGTGCAGGCAATCACCCCAGCAGCAAACGTAGGTAATTCAGCGCGTAGATGGCAGTAAAATGCCTGACGCGGTCTCTGTCGACGCCAATCTCGAGCCGGTGCACAACAGCACCCGGCGGGCCTGCGATACATACAAACACTGTCCCAGGCTTAGTAAGTGCTTTCACATGAGTATCGGTCGCCGGTCCCGCGTAGCCTGTCGTCGAGATCGCCCAGTTGGCATTAAGGCGAATTTGTGCGCCCGCCGCCATCGCGACAGCGACCGGCTCACTTACTGCTGTATGTTCTGTAAGTAGCTCAGGAGAAACACCCAGGAGGCTTTGCTTAGCTTCGTCACAGTACGTTAGGAATCCGCCGCGAAAGTAACGTGACGCCCCCGGCACCCGCGTCAGGCGTTCACCCAACCCGCCGCCGGTGATGCTCTCGGCAACGCACACGGTCTCGCCCCGGGCCGTCAGCAGCTGGCCAACTACCTCTTCCAGCGAGCTCCCGTCCGTCGAGTAGATCCGATCCGCCAGCAGAGCCTCGAGCTGAGACCCGAGTTCGGCCAGCAGCGACTCCGCCTCGGACTCCTCCGCGCAGCGCGCCCGCAAATGCACGTGGACATCCCCCGGCGACGCCAGAATCGTCGTGACCGGGTTCGTGTACCGCGTGTAAACCGGAGCGATCAGCTGGTCGAGGTCCGATTCCCCCATCCCGGCCACCCGGTACCAGCGAGTCCGCAGTACCGCCGGGGGAACCAGCGGCACCAGACGCGGCAGCACCTGCAGTTCAAACATCGCCTTCATCTCGCGCGGCGGACCGGGCAGAAGCGCAATCTGGCAGCGACCTGACCGGAGCCACTGACCCGGAGCCGTCCCGCGATCGTTCTCCATCGCCTCGGCACCCTCGATCAGCATGGCCTGACGCCGGTTGTTCTCCGCCATCGGCCGCCCAATCCGCTTAAACCGCGCCGCAATCTGCTCCAGCAGCTCCTCCCGGAGTTCCTGGCCCAGCACCAGCGCCGCGGCCACCGCATCGCGCGTGACATCGTCCTCGGTTGGCCCCAGCCCGCCGGTAATAAACAGGAAGTCCGACCGGGCCGCCGCTGCCCGAACCGCCTCGGCCAGCCGAGGCCGGTCATCGCCAACAATGGATTTGGCCACTACCTCAACGCCGAGCGCGTTGAGTTGTTCGGTAAGCCACAGGGAATTCGTGTCTGATTTGGTGGGGGTCAGCAGCTCTGACCCGACGGCAAGGATTTCAGCGTTCTGCAAGCGTCACCAGGCCGGCCTGCCCGCAATCTTCACGTCCACGCGATACAGCGAATTGGAGGTGGCCACCACCATCTGCCGCGACGGAGTAAATGCGAGCCCGACAATGTTCGGTCCGGAAACGAAGAGTTCCGCCTCGCGGTCCGGAGTAATCCGGACTACACCTCGGCGCCCCGCCAGCGATCCCGCCACATATAGGTTACCGGCGGCGTCGAAAGCCAGCCCCTGCGGCCGTCCCAGTCCCCGGTAAAACACCTCGACTTCGCCCTGCGGCGAGATCCGCCACACCGCGTCGAAGCTGGATGTGGTGGGCCCGGTGGTGTAAAGGTACCCCTCCGGACCAAACGTCATGTGATACGCCGCAATCGACGCCTCGAGCGTGGCAAACACGTAGATCTGGCGCTGCCGGCTGATCTTGAACACCGTGCCGCTGCGGTCGCCGACGTAGAGGTTACCCTCCTCGTCGAACGCGATCCCGGTGGCGATCCCCATGCCCTCGACGAACACGCTCACGTTGCCGCTGGGCGTCGCCTGGTAGACGATTCCGTCATGCCGGCTGGAAATGTACAGCGTCCCGTCCACGTCGATCGCCAGGCCTGTGGCGTTCATGACGTCGTTCACAAACGGCCGAACGTTGTAGCTGGTGTCAACCTTATATACAGAGACCGGCGCCTTCTGTCCGCGCGACCCGCTGAACGTCGCATAGATGTTGCCCTGCGCGTCGACCGCGGGACTCGCCACCGGATGCAGACCGTCGGCGATCAGAATCCCGACATCGCAGGTCCACGGCGCACTGTCGCCGACAATCAGTTGCCCGCCCGGTGCCCCTTCCGGAACTCGCGCAATCACCAGGTCCCGGGAGCCTATGATGACCGATGCCGGCATCTCCCCAATTCGCACCTGGGCGCGTTCCGGCCCATTCGCCAGGTTGCGCCCACGGATCCGCAGTTCGCCTCCCGGAATAGCAGCCCCAGGACTCACCTGCAGAATCTGAGTTTCCGGTTCGGGATTTTGCCGTTTCGCCATGCGTTTGAAGACTGCCTTTTAAAAGTGTAGCGAGCCGGTTATAGCCATGACAACAGCGCCATAAACACCCGCCATTACATCGTCCGCCATAATGCCCACGCCGCCCGGGAGCGATTCCATCTGCCTCGCCGGCGGCGGCTTCCAAATGTCGAACAATCGGAACAAAACGAAGCCAGTCAGCGCCAGCTTCCAGTCCAGCGCCATAACCGGCGACAGCGTGATCCACTGCCCGATCACCTCATCCAGCACCACGTGCTGCGGATCCTTGCGACCCGAGGTGACCGCCTCTGCGCCCGACGCCCAGATACTCAGCGGAAGCGTAAGCACGCCAACCAGTCCCAGTATCCACGGCTGGATTCCAAGGTAGTGATGGAACCCAATCGCGATCAGAACCGCCGCGGCCGACCCCACCGTCCCGGGACCCCATGGCCAGTACCCGCAGCCAAACCAGGTCGCGAGCACCCGGGCCACAATCTGCGAAGCGTTCATCCGCCGCCGTCGCCTTCTTCGTCATCCGGATGGGGAATCTCCCCAGGCCGGGCTGGCGTCGAGATCACATATTTCTCATCGGCCCAGTTGCCGAGGTCCAGCAACCGGCAGCGCTCTGAGCAAAACGGCATCTCCCGGTCGGTCAGCCGCACCGGCTTTTTGCAAATGGGACACGGAATCGTCATCACCGCCCCAGACTGACTCCCGCCGATTCCGGCCGGTTGCCGGTAAAAATGGGGAATAATTCCGCCGCGCGAGCCGCCGGCGCGGTCGCCAGAATCTCCGGCAGCGCGGTCCCGACCACGTCGTAATCGTGCGCCTCTGTAATCCGCAGAACCCGCATCTGACCCGGCGCCAGATCCTGGCCCTCTACCTCATTGATATAGCAGGTTCCGTCGATCTCCGGTGCCTGCACCGTCATCCGGCACTCCCACAGCAGATCCGTCTCGCCCGACGGGCCCTCCACCAGCACCGGCACGTCGCGACCGATCAGCTTTCGATTCTTCGCCTTCGAGATCTGGCGCTGCATCGACATCAGCTTCCGCTTGCGGTTGTAAATGGTCCGCGCGTCGACTTTTCCGTCGAGGTGGTAACTGGCGGAGGTGTCCTCGTCCGAATAACTGAACACGCCGAGCCGGTCGAACTCGGCCGCCTTCACAAACTGGCAGAGCTCCTCGAAATCGGCATCCGTTTCACCCGGGAATCCGGCGATGAAGCTGGTGCGAATCGCCACGCCGGGAATCGTGCGGCGGATATTTTCCAGCAGCCGCAGAAAGATATCGCCCGAAGCCCCGCGCTTCATCCGCTTCAGCACCGGCGCCGACGCATGCTGCAACGGCATGTCGATGTACTTGACCAGCGAATCGTGCGCGGCGATGGTGTCCAGCAGCTTCTGGCTCACCCGGTTCGGATACGCGTAGAGAAAACGAACCCATTTGGGCTGGGGTGTTTCGATCTGAGCCAGCCGGCCCAGCAGATGCGCCAGCCCGTCCTTCACCTGCAGGTCCTCGCCATACGCGGTCGTGTCCTGGCCGATCAGGTTGATCTCGCGCACGCCCTGCGCAAACATCCGCGTCGCTTCGGCCACCACCGACTCCGGGCGCCGGCTGCGATTCGCGCCTCGATACTGCGGAATCACACAGAACGTGCAGGGGTGGTCGCAGCCTTCAGAAATCTTGATATAGGAGAAATGCCGGGGCGTGGAAAACACGCGCGGTGTCAGGTCGTGATAGAGGTAGGGCTCCACCGGAGCGGATCCCGCGGGCAGGTTCTCGCACGCGGCGACAATCTTGTCCAGCTCATTGGTGCCAATAATCGCGTCCACCTCGGGCAGATCGGTCCTGATATCGCCCTTATAGCGCTCCACCAGACACCCGGCCACAATCAGCCGCTGCGCCTTGCCCGTCTTCTTGTGCTGCGCCATCTCAAGGATGGTGTCCACCGACTCCTGCTTGGCGGGGTCGATAAAACTGCACGTATTGACGACAATGACGTCGGCTTCTTCCGGATGCGGTGTAAGTTGATGACCGCCGGCGACAAGCTGACCCATCATCACCTCCGTATCCACGAGGTTCTTGGGGCAACCGAGACTGACAAATCCAATTTTCAAAATGGTAAGTGGAGCGAAAATGAGGGAATTTCGGGACTCTTACCAAAGTATCATGTTTTCGAGCTTCGCAGCCGCGCCACAACGGCAAGCACTGCGAGCCCCATCAGCCCCATCCACCCCGACGCAGGTTCCGGAGTCTCAGTCGAAACCGCGCTGCCCCAGATCTGGAACCGCGCCAGACTGTACATCTCGCCCGCGACCTGAGTCTCCCGGCTGGATGCGTAGATTCGAACCGCCTCGACCGCGGGGACAGCCAGAATGGCCCAGCGAACCGTCTGTGCCGCGGTCGGCAGTGTGCGGAATCCACCTGACGTGTTCTGGGCTTCCCACAGCGGTGTCCAGGAGCCCTGATACAAATAGTCGATCTGAAAGGCGTCGTCCTCATGCCCCTGGAGCATGACGCCACTCAATGAGAATGTCATCGGCATGTCGATCCGGATGACCGTGCTGCGATCGCTCCAGCGGATCCCCTGATCCCAGATGCCCGCCCATTGCGCATTCGTAGCCGTATACAGCGGTGCACCCCAGGTCACGCCCGTTTCCACACGGATCGTGCCGTTACTGGTTACGTCTGCTGCTCCGGTCGCCCATAAGCTGGCGCACGGACACACTACGGCGACCAGGCAAAACCAGGCTCGCCTCATCTAAACCTCACTTTCCGTTTCTGTTGGTCAGCGTTTCCTGGGCGGCAACGGCCGGTGCGCCCGTCAGTCGAACGGACATTTGGCCGATGACGTCCCGTTTCTTCAGAAGGAGCAGCCGGAGGAGAACCTCGTGCGATCTCCTCCGATACTCCAAAGCTCCCTGACGCAGGACTCTCACATCCACCTCATCGCGGTGTGGCGTGCCTCCGTCCACGTACTCCAGCACCCCGCCGGTGGCGGACTGGACAAGACGGGACTGGGGGCTCCATTCGAGAATCAGGCTGCCGGAAGCTTCAGACACCTTTACGGCAAACGTTTCGGGTCGATACCGCCTGTCTGGTGACAGAGGTTCACCCAGGACAATCATGAAAGAGACAGCGGCGAGCAGAGCAGAGCCCAGGCTGAGGTAGAGTCGGGTCATCGGGATAATCCCGGGTCTCTGAGACGCCGCCATTCCGAAAATCAGGTCATGTCGATACGGGCGACACTGTTACAAATCGCCGCCACGCCGGATCGCGCCTGGCTGACGCTGCTCGCCGGGTCCATGCTTTTGGCACGCGAGTTCGTTGCGCCGGGACGCGTTGTGCCCGGAGTCCTTGGGGGGCTCGGGCTAATTGTTGGCATCTACGGGCTGTCCGCTTTTGGGATCAACCCGACAGGTCTGGCCCTTTTCGTTGCCACACTGGCGATCCTGATCAGCCAGGCATGGTGGCCGCGATGGGCTCCCGGAGCGGTAGCAGCCGCCCTGGTGGGTACGGCAACCGCGAGACTTCTGCTGGCTCCGCCATTCCAAATCTCCGTTCCCGCGGCGCTCGCCACAGCCCCGGCTGCATTTCTACTTGCCTGGTTACTGTTTATGGCTCGCCGCGCTTACAACAATAAAGTGCGGACTGCGGAGGATTTGTCTCGATAGAATATAAGGGTTCACTCATGGCAGACCGCACTTCTTCGGCAATCGCCGACACTCCAGACCGGGAATTTGAGATCATCCTCGACAACAAGCGGCTGTTCAGCCTGCTTTTCATCGTGTTTGTCCTGCTGGGCGTATTCTTCGCAATGGGCTATCTTATGGGCAGGAATACAGTTCCGGTCGACACGGCAGCCGCCACCGGCACTCGCACTCCCGCCACGGCTGCGGAAACAACCCGGCGTCCCAGCGCCACTGAAGATTTGCCGGCCACAAGCGGCAAGCCCCCGGTTACCCAGCCAGCCGCCGAGCCGGCACCCGAGACCACCCCGGCCGCTCAGCCGTCGACGCCGCCCCCGGATCCCGGTCCACCCGCGCTCACCGTTACCGAGCCCAAAGCCGGCCAGACGTTCCTCCAGGTCGCCGCGATCACCAAAGCCGAAGCAGGACTGCTGGTCGAGGTGCTGGTAAAGAAGGGGTTCAAAGCGATACTCGCACCGGCGCCTGGCCCCAGGGAAAATATTTTCCGAGTCCTGGTAGGCCCCGTGACCGAAGGTGACGACACGGTCGCGCTGCGCACCCAACTCGAACAGTCTGGCTTCAAGCCCATCCCGAGTCGCTATTGAGCTCCCCTCTGGTCCACATTGAAGTCGACAAGCCGCAGCCGCGCCTGCCCGAGTGGCTGCGAGCCAAGAGCACCACCCATTTTGAATCCGTGACGCTGCTCAAGCACGACCTGCGCCGGCTGAATCTGCACACCGTCTGCGAATCCGCCCGCTGCCCGAATATCCACGAGTGCTTCCACCGCGGCGCGGCGACGTTCATGATCCTCGGCAATCTGTGCACCCGGGGCTGCGGTTTCTGCTCCGTGCCGAAGGGATCGCCCGAAAAACGCGAGTTTCTGCTCGACCCGAATGAGCCGGAGAACGTCGCGCGAATGGTGGCCGACATGCGCCTCCGCTACGTCGTAATCACCAGCGTGAATCGCGACGACCTGGCCGACGGCGGCTCCCATCACTGGGCCGAAACCGTGCTCGCCGTCCGTCGCGTGCTCCCCGCCGACGCCCGTATCGAAGTCCTGACGCCGGATTTCTGCGGTGACATGGACGCCGTAGCCAGAGTGCTGGACGCCGCGCCCGACGTTTTCAACCACAACATGGAGACCATCCCGCGCCTGTATCGCAAGGTACGCCCGCAGGCTGATTATCAGCAGTCGCTCGACGTGTTGAAGTTCGCCAAAGGCTATCGGCCGCAGGCGCTTACCAAATCGGGCCTGATGGTGGGACTGGGTGAAACCGAGGCCGACGTCCAGGCTGTCATGCGGGACCTGCTCGCCCACAACGTCGACGTGGTCACGCTCGGCCAGTACCTCCAGCCGACCCGCCGCAACATGCGTGTCGCCGAGTACGTCACGCCCGCGCAGTTCGACGCGTATCGCGATTACGGCATGTCGATTGGCTTCAGGAACGTGTTCAGCGGCCCGTTCGTGCGCAGCTCCTACATGGCCGACCTCGTTAACGACCAGTGCTCCTGAACTACGCCCTCGCCGTCCTCACCGGCCTGCTGCTGGTGGGGATTTTCCCTCGATTCGGCTTCACCCTGCTGGCGCCCTTCGCCATCGCCCCACTGGTGTACGCGCTTTCCCGCGAGTGGTCGCCGAAGCACCGCTTCCTGCTCGGCTGGGTCGCCGGACTCATTTTCTGGTCGCTCTGCAACTACTGGATTCACTTCGTCATCAGCGTGCACGGCGGTCTCGGTCAGGGGCTCGGCACGGTTGGCTTCGTTTTGTTCGTTCTGCTCCGGGCCGTCCCGATGGGCCTGTTCGCCGTCTGTGCCGGAATCGCGGTGCAGCATCCGACAGCCGTGATCGCCGTGCCCGCCATGTGGGTCGCCATGGAGCGCATCCCCTACCTGTATGACTACAAGTGGCTGATGCTCGGAAACGCGGGCATCGACATGCCGGTCCCCATGCGGCTGGCTCCGCTGACTGGTGTCTATGGACTGTCGTTTGTATTCGCGGTGCTCGGAACCGCCGTCGCGCTGGTCGCCCTCCGCCGCCCCCGAACCTGGTTGATTCCTGCCGCGATCATTCTCCCGATCCTCGTGCTGCCCGACCTGCCCGCGCCCGGACTCCCCACCGCTGACGCCGTCTCCGTCCAGCCCTCGGTCGAAGATCGCGACAACTGGACGACGACTGAAGCCGTAGCCCTCGGCAAGCAGATGGAAGCGCTGACCATGACCCCGGTGCTGCAGTCGCGACGCAAACCCGCCCTGCTGCTTTGGCCCGAGGTCCCGGCGCCGATCTATTACTACGAGGATGCGTGGCTGCGCGAACAGGTCGACGCCATGGTCCGAACCGCGGGCGCGCCCGCACTCATCGGTACCGTCGCCCGCAATTCGAAGGGCCAACCGTTGAACTCGGCTACTCTGATCGCGCCGTCGGGCCAGAAATTCGACCATTACGACAAGGTCCACCTGGTCCCGTTCGGCGAGTACATCCCCTGGCCCTTCCAGGGCATTGTGGACAAGATCTCCAGCGAAATTGGGGATTTCGTCCCCGGCGATCGCGTCGTCACCTTCCCGCTCGACGGCGGCCAGCGAGTCGGCGCGTTCATCTGCTACGAGTCGGCTTTCCCGTCCCACGTCCGCCAGTTCGTCGCCCAGGGCGCCACGGTGCTCGCCAACCTGTCGAACGACGGATACTTCGGCGACTCCGCCGCCCGCGAGCAGCACCTGTTCCTGGTCCGCATGCGGGCCGCCGAAAATCGCCGCTGGATCCTCCGCTCCACCAACAACGGCATCACCGCCTCGATTGACCCGGCAGGCCGCATCGCCCGAACCCTCAACGATAAACAAGTAACTTCCGGACGTCTTTTATTCAGCTTTAATAAGGACGCAACGTTATATACTCAATATGGCGACTGGTTCGCCTGGACCTGCACAGGTCTCGCCCTGATCCTGTTGGGCCTGACGCAAGTACCCGTCTACCGCAAAGGGTAAAGGGAGCGTAATGGCACGAGGCTGGGAAAGTAAAGAAGTAGAGTCACAAATCGAAAGCGCGGCCACCCGGCCGCGGCGCCGAAACGCCGAGCCGGAACCGCCTGCGAAAACGCCGGAGCAACTCGCCGCCGACCGCGAAATCGACAGTTTGGGAATGGCCCGCCTGCGCGTTGTTCGGGACATGGAAACCGCCAGCCACGCGCGCCATAAGGCGATGCTCGAAGACGCGCTGCGCACGCTCGACGAGCGCATCGCCACCCTCAGCAAGATCTAACTAAGCCAGTTCGAGCTCGAGGTCGCCCGCAACAACCCGCGCCCGTACGCCCAGCAGATCGGGAAGGTGCCAGTCGGTCGGAACGTCTTCGGCCCGGTGGGTCGTGGTCAGGGCCAGCACGCGCATTCCGGCCGACTTCCCTGCCCTCGCGCCGGCGGGAGAATCCTCCACCACCAGACAATCCTCCGGCGCGACGCCCAGTTGCCGAGCCGCCAGCAGAAAACAATCCGGCGCCGGCTTGCCGTGGACAATATCGGTTCCCGTCACCAGGACGCGAGGCCAATCGCGGGAACCGGCGATGTGTCTTCTTCCTCGGCGCGCAGGTGCGCCTCTGCCAGTTCCGCCAGGTTCGGCAATTCCGGCCGAAACTGCCGCATGGTGTCAATGGCGGGGCGCCCGTGCGACACCCCCAGGAGCAGCTCCGCGTTGACTCCGTACGCAGCCGCCCACTCCCGCCACATCCGCTCGACAACCGCCGTCGAATCGACCAGCGTGCCATCGAGGTCGAACAAAACCGCCGCAACGCGAATCACAGTCACAGCTCCATAATCGCCTGCCTATGATGAACCCTGGGTCGCGACGGCCAGACGCCAGCAAGGATCATCCACAGTGCGAGGATCACAATGACCGGAAACAGTGCACGAGCCCAGGGGATCTGAAGTGCAATAGCGAGGGGTGCTGCGGCGCCGTGCCCCAAAGCTCCTGCGATTCCCAGCCAGCCGATCCAGTGGGAACCCAGGCTGTGTTCGCGAGCGGTGGCGATGATGAATCCAATAGTGGTCAATGCGAAGAAAGGATAAACGCCCACTGCAAGCCAAAGGTGAGTAGTGAGGACGGGGGTGTGATGTCCTGCGACGAGGTTTGCGTGATCGACCGCGGACGCAGTATGCAAAACCATTTCCACCGCCTGAAGAGCGGAGCCGATTATGGCTAGTCGGACCCAACGGCGGGTTTGTGGGGGTAACCCGGTGGCTCGCCCAAAAAGGATAAGACCGACCAACATCGAAAGGAAACCAGCGAGCATGAGAGTATGGGCGGGGATCCACTTCGGATCCGCCAACATATCCGCCATGGTTCCCCGCGGGTGCTGTGGCCCTCCGATGCAAATGAAAACACCGGCCAGAATAAAACACAAACGCCAGAACGCGAACCTCATAGAGTAGCTTCCTTTCCTTCTTTATTGGTTGGCCACCTGATGCAGGTGAATTGGTTTGTTGACAGCAGTTGCATGCACAAGGAGAACGCCAGGCAAGATTTTATCAATAAATTTCGGGAGCGGATTAAGGGGGTGAAGCAATATCTCTGGCAGAACAACGGGACCGGAATCGCACGTCTTTTGTAAGGGAGTTGTTCGGCTCGGGAGGTCTGCGGATCGGTTCTGAGGCAGCCACAAAAGGAATGGACAACAAACACTCATGCAGCCCAAAAGGATTTTGTTCACTACGCTCGGTTCTCTGGGGGATCTTTTCCCTTACCTGGCCGTAGCGTCGGAGATGCAAAGCAGAGGTCATCTTGCGACCATCCTCACGACGGCGCAGCATCGGTCGCGGGTCGAGCGGAGCGGAGTTCCATTTCGGGAGGCGGCTCCCAATCTAAATTTCGCCGACAAGACGTTTCAACTGCGGGCGATGCATGAGACAAATGGCAGCCGCTACATGCTTCGAGACGTAATGCTTCCGCAAATTCGTGTGAGCTACGAAAACATGCTGGAGGCCAGCGCTGGCGCCGACCTCCTTGTGACGCAAATGTTGACCTTTGCAGGTCCGATTGTGGCGGAAAAGACCGGCATTCCCTGGGTCTCAACCGTACTGGCGCCTCTTTCGTACTTTTCCTACCAGGACTCTCCCGTTTTGTCTTCCCGTCTGAATGGGCTGCGAGAGGCCGCGCCGCGGTTGAATGCATTCATCAACAGAGTCGCGCGGTCAACCACGCAATCGTGGAACAGCCCGGTCTATCAGCTCCGGCGAGAACTTGGGCTCGGCCAGGGTCTTGAGCCGATCTACGAGGGACAGCATTCCCCTTTGAAAGCACTGGCCATGTTCTCTCCCTTGCTGGCTCAGCCGCAGGCCGACTGGCCACCTGGGGCGCTGATCACCGGCTTTCCATTCTGGGAAGAACCGCGGACTGGAACGGAAATGCCTGATGAACTGGATCGGTTTCTGGCAGACGGACCGCCACCTGTCGTCTTCACTCCTGGATCTTCCGCCGTCCTGAACCCGGGCCAGTTCTACGAAGAGAGTGTGAAGGCGGCACGGCAACTGGGCGTTCGCGCGGTCCTTCTTGATGGCGAGAAAGCTTCCGGCCGACAAGCCGGGCGAGATATTCTGCGGCTCGCGTACGCCTCGCACTCGTACCTGTTCCCGAAAGCCAGCGTAATCGTGCATTCGGGTGGCGCCGGAACGTGTGCCCAGGCGATGCGCTCCGGGCGTCCTTCGCTGGTGACGCCCTTTGCCTATGATCAACCCGACAACGCTTTGAGGCTTGTTCGATTGACAATAGCCCGAACGATACGAAGAGACCGTTATACGGCGCGGCGAGCCGCAAGCGAGATCGAGACCCTGTTGAACGATCAACGGTATCGAACGAACGCGGAACGTATCGCCCGAATCGTGGAAGCCGAAAACGGCGTGGCCGTGGCTTGCGATGTACTGGAGCGCTGTCTTTAAGCGAGTTCCTACAAATGCGCAGGTATCATCTGTTCGAGTTTTTGGATCAATCCTGGCTGCCGGATCCATTGCGCCTGGCCGCCACACGATACTTGAATGCTGCCTATTCAACCACTCCATTCCCGGCTCTCTGGCCGGGGTGTTGACGCAAGTGCTGGACGAGTGCGGGGTTGACCGGATAGTCGACATCGGTTCTGGCTCCGGTGGGCCGATGCAGCTGGTATTGAAAGAAATGGCTAAGCTGGGGCCCCTTCCGCATGTGACACTGACGGATCTCTACCCGGCGCCGGCGGGCTCATCTCTTGACTATTGGCCGGAACCGGTGTGCGCCTCCAACGTGCCTCCCGAGCTTCGAGGAGTGCGGACTCTTTTCACGTGTTTTCATCACTTCAACCCTCCAGTGGCGCGGGCTGTTCTCGGTAATGCGTTCGCTCAGCGTCAGCCGATCTGCATCTTCGAAGCGACGTCGCGAACAACGCTCGCCATCGCCGCATCGTTTGCGATTCCTTTTCTGGTGCTATTTCTAACGCCGAGGGTTCGACCGTTGTCCGCGTCTCAGATCGCGCTTACTTATCTGATACCGATCATGCCGCTGCTTGCGCTGTGGGATGGGTTTGTGTCTCAGCTGCGCACCTATTCAATCGCTGAACTCCAGGCGCTGACACGAGACTACAACGCGCCTGACTACGTCTGGAAGTGCGATTTGATAAAGGGTTCGGGAGTGCCCTTCAGCACTTCTTATCTGCTCGGTCTCCCGCGTTAAGGACGACTTTGAGGCAGAGCCCTCGGCTCACCCCTTTGCCTGGTTCAGTTTCTTAATAAATCTTAACAACCGAGCGCTCGCGGGCCACGTCCGGTAAAATTGGTAGCAACCTGATAAACATGAGGCGAACTCTCGTTATTTCTCTGCTGGCATCGGCCTGCCTGCTTCCGGCCTCGACGCCGGCCTTGACTCGTGGCCTCAATCCGCTCAGCGCGATCCCGGTCCGCTTTGAACCATCTCGTGCTCCGGGCATCTTTGAAGCGCGTGGTCTCAGCTACAGAATGGCCATCACGGCCGAAGGCGCGCTCATCGACCTCGCAGCCAAAGGCTCGGTTCGATTCCAGATTGAGGGCGCCAACTCTGCCGCCCCGGCGCTCACCTCCACACAAGAGACTGGCAGCACCAACTATTTCCTTTCTTCCGACCGCCGCACCGAGGTCCCGGCCTACGGCCGCATCACCTGGCAGGAAGTGCTCCCCGGAATCGACGTAGCGTATTACGGAGCGAACGGGCAGGTGGAGTTCGATTTCATCGTGCGCCCTGGCGCCGACCCGTCCATGATCGCGGTCCATTACAACGGGCAGAAGAACCTCCGGCTCGACCCTGACGGCAACCTGCTGATCGACACCGGGGCCGCGCAAATTACCCAGAAGGCTCCCGCTGTCTACCAGCGCCGTGGCGATCAGTCGCTCCGCCTGGTGGCCGCCGGTTATGAGCTTCGCGGCAACGGCGTGGTGGGTTACCGGGTGGGAGCTTACGACCACGATCTGCCCCTGATCATCGACCCGATCCTGTTTTCCAGCTACCTCGGCGGCAGTTCCACCGATGCGGGCGCCCACGTGGCCCGGGATTCGCGCGGACGCTACTACATCGCCGGCACCACGGCGTCGAGCGACTTCATCACCACCGACGGAAGTTATCAGCCGACTCCCGCCGGCTCCTCCGACGCGTTCCTTGTGGTCATCGACCCGGCTCGCGGAAGCTTCCCGGTATATTCCAGCTTCTTCGGTGGCGCCGATCTGGAGCGCGTTACCGGCCTCGCCATCGACGCCGCAGGCCGAGCCTACATCACCGGCGTAACCCGGTCGGGCGACTTCCCCCGTTCGCAGTTCCCGGCGCAGGGCACTCTGTCCGGCGCGAGTGACGCGTTCTTCACCGTCCTCAATCCCAACGTGGGGGGCATCGATTCGCTGATCTATTCCACCTATATGGGCGGAGCCAGCACAGACGAAGCCACCAGCATCGCAGTCCGGCCCGATGGCCAGGCGGTGATCGCCGGCTTCACCAATTCCACTGACTTCCCGATGAAGGGCAGCTCCTTCAACACGCAGAACACGGGCGCCCGCGACGCGTTTGTCGCGGTTTACGACGTGTTCCAGACTTTCATCTACTCCACGTATCTGGGCGGCGCCCGCACCGACTATGCCCGCGGCATCGCCCTCGCGGCTGACGGATCCATGCTGGTGGTGGGCACCACGCTGTCCGGCGACTTCCCGCAGATCGGCAATTCCCAGCAGGCCGAAGCCAATGGAGGCGGCGACGCGTTCCTCGCGAAATTCACCCCGGAAGGCGCGCTCATCTACACCACCCACCTCGGCGACGGCGGCCTCGAAGAAGGGACCGCGGTGGTGGCCGGCACGGGCAACCGAGTCTGGGTCACAGGCTACACTCTGTCCAACAATTACCCGACCATCGGAGCTCCGATATCCACGCGCCGCGGTGCCAGCGAGATTTTCGTGACCGGCTTCGACCTCAGCCTGCCCGCGGCCAGCCAGAAGATCTACTCCACGCTGATCGGTGGCAGTGACACCGAGGTCCCCTACAGCATCGCCTCCGACGGACAGGGCCAGTTCATCCTCTCCGGCTACACCAACTCGCTCGATTTCCCCACCGCGGGCGGCGCCATCCAGCCCACCTTTGGCGGCGGATCCACAGATGGCTTCGTTCTGCGAATTAACCCGGCCGAACAGGGCACCAGCGCGCTGGTCTACTCCAGCTTCCTCGGCGGCCTGGGCACCGACGTCGCTACCGACGCCCTGGTCTTCCTGGGGAATCGCTACCTGGTCACCGGGTCCACCGGCAGCGCGCAGCTGCCGTCGAACAACACCGTCTCCAGCCCGAACATTCCGGGCATCGGCGATGGCTTCCTGGTCGTCGTAACTCCTTAGACTGGACCTATGCGAACCGCGGCGTTCCTTCTGATCCTTGCTCTTCTGGGTGGCGAGGCAGTGGCGGCCGACCCGGAGTTCTACCGCGACGTGCTGCCCGTGCTGCAACGCCGCTGTCAATCCTGCCATCGAGCAGGTGAGACGGCTCCCATGGCGTTCGGCACATACGCCGAAGTGCGGCCATGGGCCACGGCCATCCGGGAAGCGGTGAAGCTGAAGAAGATGCCGCCATGGTTCGCCGACGCGGCTTCCACGTCCAAATTCTCGAACGACCCGCGCCTGCCTGAAGCCGAGGTGGCGATCCTCGACGCATGGGTCGCCGGTGGAGCGCTGGAGGGCAAGCGACCGAGGTCGCTGCCCCGCCCCGTCGCCCAGGCGGACTCGTTCTCCTCAGACCTGACACTTGGCATCCCCGCTCCATTCCCCGTCCCGGCCAACGCGACCATCGAATATCAGTACTTCGTTCTGCGCCTGCCCTTCACGTACGACCGCTGGGTCACGGGCGTGGAGGTCAGGCCGACGGACCGTTCCGTGGTCCATCACGCCGTCCTGTACGTTCGTCCGCCGAGTTCCAAGTGGCTCCGCGGCGCTCCTGCCGATGGCCGCCCGTGGGCGCCTGCCGCCAACGATGCAGGTGCGGTCGCCGAAACGCGTTCTACCCTTGAGGACATCCTCGCCGTCTACACGCCGGGCACCCGAGGCGTCCGCTTCCCCGACGGCATGGCGAAGAAGGTCCCCGCCGGGTCTGACCTGGTGCTGCAGGTCCACTACACCAGCAAGAAGACGCCTGCGTCGGACCAGACGGCGGTGGGTCTGATGCTGGCTGCCGACCCGCCGAAAAAGCGCATCCTTACCCTGCAGATGGGTCGCGATGACTTGCGCATTCCTGCGAATACGGCCGACTACCAGGCGTCGGTTTCAGGCGTCCTGCCGCGCGATGCCATGCTGATCAACCTCACGCCGCACATGCACCTTCGCGGCTCGGCGTTCGATTTCGAGGCTTTTCCCGCGTCGGGGAAAGGTGCGGCCGATCTGTTGCTTCGCGTCAGGCCGTACGATTTCTTCTGGCAGTTCACCTACACGCTGGCCACGCCAAAGCTTCTGCCCAAAGGAACTGTCCTGAAATGGACGGGATATTTCGATAATTCAAAGAATAATCCGAAGAATCCCGACCCGAATGCGGAGGTCACCTGGGGCGAGCAAAGCTGGCAGGAAATGATGATCGGATTCTTCGACGTGGCGGTGGAGCCGAACATGGACAAACTGTCCTTCTTCTCCCGCAACTGACAGCGCGCTGCCGAACGGGATAGTATTCGGGCATGACCGACCCAACAACCCCTCGGGGACGCCGCGGCCCTACGCCCGTCTCTCGACAGGCCGAGAGGCAACTTCAACGAAGTTATCGGGAGAGCTTGATGAGGCTGCGGAGCGAAACAAACGGAGGTCGAGATGTTGCGCAACATCGGAAAAGCGGCAAAGTGGCTGCGAAGGAAACGCGTGGTGAAGGACCAACAGGCATCTCCACCACCGCCTGAACCACAGAGAGCCGCCGTGATGCCTGTGGCCGTTCGCTCAACGCCATGGCGTTGAGGCTGCGGAATCGAGCCACGCCGCAGCCTGCGCCGAGCCAAAGCAGCTCGCGCAAGTCCGTGACGCCACACCGCTTGCACCACCCACAACGCATGCGGGTTTCTTTCGATGGGTAATACTCGCGTTCCTCGTCCTGTTCGGGCTCTTGCTGTTCATGCCGAAGACGGACCGGACGCCTGTTCCGCACAGTAACTGTCCACCCCACAGCCCACGGGACGAACAGGACGTACCTTTATCCATCCGGAGGATCACACTGGGCCTCGTGGAGGCGTGTACCACTACAGCCCGAGCGGGACGAAGCAGTACCACCGAAGCAGGTAGGCTGCGGCGGCTGACAAATTGATGTCAATTGTTGTTTACGTTTCGGAAACTTGCCCCTTGACTCGCGAGTTTACGCTATGTAAACTTCAAGCATGAGAGTGATTACGAAGCGCCGAATCGAAGAATTCATCAAACGCTTTGCGGCTTCGCGCCCTTCGCTGGTCAACTGGTACGTAATCACTCGCCGCGCGACATGGCGAAACCTTGCGGAGCTCAAAGCTGACTTCAGCTCGGCCGATCAGGTCGGCCGCCGGACTATCTTCAACATCAGCGGCAATAAATACCGCCTGATTGCGCGGGTTAATTACGAGGGTCAGCGGGTCTTTGTACTTCACATCCTGACCCACAAGGAGTATGACGATGTCGCCTGGAATTGATCAAAAGAGCTACGGGCGCATCCTCGCCCAGCTCTCACCGCGGCCCCCACAGAACGCTGCCGAGCACGATGCTCTTGTGGCCGAATTAACGAAACTCGATGACATCGAAAATCCGAGTCCGGAGCAGAATGCGACAGCAGAACTACTGACGGCCCTGGTGGAGCACTACGAAAACAAGACGGTCGTCATTGCTAAAAACACGCCCCACGAATCGCTCACTGCCCTCATGGAAGATCGCGGGCTTCGCCACAAGGACATCGCCGCAATGGTCGGAAACAAGGGACTGACCACGGAAATAATAGCGGGCCGCCGGGAGATCAGCAAAACCGTCGCCCGGAAACTTGCTGACGGGCTCCAGGTGCCGATCGAGTTGTTCCTTTAAGCAGTTCCATCAGCTGGCATTCCCCAGATGGTCTGGACCCCCTGAAAGCGGGTCTGGTGGTGCAAGCACAAGGGACCCGCTGCAGGCGTGGGCGCCTGCCCCCCGACGGGGAGTGAAATAGACTACCTGTAGAGTCTCTTGTCCACGACGACGCCGGTACCCATCACCGACGAGCGGGAAAAGCGAGCCTTCGTGCAGCGGATTGCCGATTCCCCCGGCTTCCGCAGCGCGCCGCGCCTGCGCGATTTCCTGCTGTTCGTCACCGACGTCGCCCTGTCGGGGCGGTCGTCCGAGATCTCGGAGCAGTACATCGGACGGGAAGTTTTCCACCGGGCGACGGACTACGACACAGCAAACGACAACATCGTCCGCGTGTCGGCCCGGCAACTCCGGATCAAGTTGCATGAGTATGCCGACACGGAAGGCAACGCGGATCCATGGGTGCTCGACATCCCCAAAGGC
The DNA here is from genome assembly GCA_034408745.1 of Bryobacteraceae bacterium. Classification (GTDB taxonomy): domain Bacteria; phylum Acidobacteriota; class Terriglobia; order Bryobacterales; family Bryobacteraceae; genus JAWXCM01. The sequence goes on along the minus strand of JAWXCM010000450.1, from coordinate 25,023 downwards.
GGCTATGTTCCGGTGTTCACCAGGCGGCAACCCGCGGTCGTGGAAGCTCCCCCGGCAAACAGGATGTCGCCGCGGTGGAGAATCGCAGCTGTGGTTTGCGCCGCCATCGCTCTGCTTGCCACCGGCGCGCCTGGGTCAATGGCGAGAAGCAGCGCGCACCCATTCGCTACAACGTCTTCGGCGGAACCACCGGCGGCCCGATTCGCCGCAACAAAGCGTTCTACTTCGTGGGATACGAAGGTTCACGCCGGCGCGATGGCTCCACCTCGGTGTTGACAGTGCCCAGCCTGCTGGAGCGTGCCGGAGACTTCTCCCAGACCTACAACACCAACGCTACCCTCGCCGTCATCTACGACCCGACTACCGGCACACCGGCTACTCGCACGCCGTTCACCGGCAACAGGATCCCGGCCGCGCGGCTCGATCCGGTTGCGCTGAATGTACTCAAGGCGTACCCTCTGCCAAACCGGCAGCCGGACAATGTCGCAGGAGCGAACAACTTCGCCGCGAACCCCATCAATGTTCTGAACAGCGACGTAGTCACCGCAAAGGCGGATTACAGCTTCACCGACGCACAGCGCGTGAGTTTTCGGTCCATCTGGAACCAGTTCGATGCCGGAGCTCGCAGTGTGTTCGCCGACCCCGCGGCCGAATCCGTGCTCAACCGAGACGCCAAAGGCTGGAACCTGCTGGGCTCATGGACATCGATACTTCGCCCCACGCTCATCAATGAGGTCCGGGTAGGATTCGTCACACGCGCCACTCTCGCGTACGCGCCAGGATACGGAACGCAGGCCCCAGCGAAGCTTGGTCTCCGCGGCATCCCGGACGAGTCGTACCCCCGATTCAACATCAACGGCTACACCGCTCTGGGTTCGAACAACCAGTACCGGGATCAGGCTCCGATCCAGCAGCCTGAGTTCGCGGATACGGTCTCGTGGATTAAAGGCTCGCACTCCCTCCGCATTGGCGCCGACGTGCGACGCTCGCGCAACCGGGACGACCGGCGCCAGTTGGCCTCCGGTGCCTTTACGTTCACCCGGGGTATCACCGGACTGACTGGAAGGGCCACGACCGGTAACGGAATCGCGGCACTGCTTCTCGGCAGCCCCTCGAGTTTCCAGGCAGCACGGCCGCCGATCATCGATCGCAGTTCCTGGTACGTTTCCGGCTTCATTCAGGATGACTGGCAGATTTCCCGCAACCTCGTTCTGAACCTCGGGATTCGCTGGGAACTCGACACGCCTTTCGCCACGAAGGACAACATCCTGAACAGCTTCGATCCGCTGACGGTCAACCCCGTTTCCGGTACCCGCGGTGTGATTCGGTTTGCTGGAGTGAATGGTTTCCCGGAGAGTCCCCACAATCTCGACCGGAACAACTTCGCGCCGCGGGTCGGGCTGGCATGGAAGCCGTTCGGCAACACCAAAACGGTTATTCGCACGGGCTTCGGCATTTTCTTCGCCGCACCCTATGACGGTGGCGATGCGACCCTGGCGGCCGTACTCGGGTACGGCACAGCCCTCGTAATTCCGACCGGCGACAACGGGACAACCATTCCATTCACGCTCAGTCAGCCGATTCCGGTGCAGACGGTCAACAACACGCTCGACGACCGGTACGGAGCCGTGCCGACTGGCACGCAGCCGACCGCCGCGGTGACATTCTTCGATCGCAACCGAGCTACAGGCTACTCGATGCAAATGAATTTGAATGTGCAGCGCGAAGTGGCTAAATCCATGATGGTCTCGGCCGGCTACATCGGCAATCTTCAGCGCAAGATGCCCGGCGACCCGCTGAGTCTGAACCAGATTCCGCCTTCTCAGCTCACCCCTGCGTCGAGCCAGATCAACCGCCCCTACCCGCAGTTCTCGGACGTGCAGTTGCTCTCTCCGCCAATTGGTGTGACCAATTATCACGCGTTCATCGGCAAGGCGGAGAAGCGCTTCTCAGGCGGCTTCAACCTGCTGGCGACGTATACGTATGCCAAAGCGCTCAGCAACACCACCCAGTTGCAGTCGCTCGGTAACAGCGTGAATGCATACTCCAACGCTTACGACCGGCGCGCGGATTATGGTCCGTCGGAAAACGACATCCGCCATCGCCTGACCTGGGCTTCCGTTTACCAGATTCCGTACGGGCGCGGGCGGCGGTTCGGCTCCAGCAGCCTGCACGGGAGAATTCTGGGCAACTGGTCGGTCTCGAGCGTGCTGCTGTGGCAGACTGCTCCGCCACTCACGGTCACCACTTCGACGAATACAACGCAGGCGTTCTCAGCGGGACCGCTGCGCGCCGATGTGATCCGCGATCCCAACCTCCATGCCTCGCAGCGATCGGTAAGCCGGTGGTTCGATGTCGATGCGTTCGCGCAGCCGGCTGCCAATCAGTTCGGCAATCAGGGCGTCAACATCGTCCGCGGATCGGGACGCACGACGCTCAACGCGGGGCTCCTTCGCGACATTCCGATCCGCGAAGGTCTGCGGTTCCAGTTGCGCGGTGAAGCGTTCAACCTGTTCAACCATGCAAACTTCGGCTTGCCGGGCCAGACGCTGGGAGCCGCCAACTTCGGCGTCATCAGCTCGGCAGCCTCTCCGCGTCAGCTCCAAATCGGACTTCGCTGCATCTTCTGACGAATCGCCGGGCTACGGCCGAACCTGTAGTCGGGCAGGTGTTGCGGACGCTTCGCTGTGACTCCACCCCCTTCAGTTGTCAAGGGGACTTTCACCCTCAAGCTGCCGAGCATGTTCGGCACACCAAGAAAAAGGCCGCCCCGGTAAGGGAGCGGCCTCGTTCCAACAACCTCGGCTCGACTTAGAAAACGAGCCGCAGGCTGACCTGAGCGCGGCGCGCGTTGGTGCCGTCCGGGAAGCCCTGCGATGCGTTGCCCAAACCGACGTTCGCCGTCGGCGTCAGCACTCCGTTGGCAGTACTGAAGGCCTGCGTGTTCACGCCCGTGTTGGACACGTGGTTGAACACGTTGAACGCCTCAAAGTTCATCCAGAGCTTCACACGCTCGGTGAACGGAAGTTCACGCGAGAGCCGGGCGTCGACGCGGACAATGTTGTCGACTTCCAGGAAGTTGGTGGGGTAGAACGGGACACGAGTCGTGCCGCCTGCGCCGTTCAGGCTGCCCGTGAAGGCTGCGCCCGCAAACGCCGCGCCGCTCACGTTCACCGTCGCGTTGGCGAAGATCGGCGAAGCAACGGTGGTGATCTGCGACAGCTGCCAGCCGTTGATCAGGTACTTCGCAACGGCCGACGTGCTGCGGGTGAACTTCGGCGACCACAGCGAGTTGACTACGAACCGGTGACGCTGGTCGAGAGCCGAACTGCCCCTGTCGATGGAGCTGACACCGTTCTGGAAGGTGCGAAGGCCGGTGTAAAACAGCGCATCGTTGCCGGCGCCAATGCCGCCCAGGTCGATTGCATGAGACCAGGTGTAGGCAACGCCCGCCTGAATGCCATGCGAGAAGCGCTTGTTCAACTGCACGATCAGGCCGTTATACCAGCTCTGACCGCCGTTCTCCACCTGCCACACGCGGTTGTAGCGGCGGTCCACACGGTTGGCGTTGAGATAGGTCGGCGTGGTGAATGAGTTCACCTGCGTTCCGGACGAGTCGTTCACACGGAACGTGACGTTCGGACCCTGCGCGCCCAGATTCAGGTCACGCGTGGTGAACAACTGCACACCGCGGCTGTAAACATAGGAAACGCTCAGGCCGAGGTTGGGCATGATTTCACGCTCAATGGCGAGATCGCCCTGCAGCGTGTACGGGTTGCGGAAGTCCTTCGACGCCACCTGCAGATCGATGGAGCCGGCCGGGAAACCCGTGGCGCTGCCTACCACGTTCGGGAAAATTGGAGCGCCGGCCTGCGGCGGCTGCACGCTGATCGTTTGTTGATAGAGACCGTTGGTCTGGTGCAGGTTCTGGATCAAACCCGACTGGAAGCGGGAGTAGAACATGCCGAAGCCACCGCGAACCACCGTCTTCGGAGTGAGCGAGTACGACATGCTGAAGCGCGGCGCAAAGTTCTTGCCGGGCGACGCGATCGCCGCGGTCGCCGGATAATCCGGGTTTGTCAGCTTCGGCTGCGGGATCACAGTGTACTCATAGCGAACACCCAGGTTGAGCGTCAGCTTCGAAGTCGCGCGGTACTGATCCTGGACGTAGAACATATAGTCCTTCATCGTGGTGTCTACAATCCGGTTGCCGAACCGCTGCAGGAAGCTGTTGTAGTTGCCGAACCCGTTTGCCGGGTTGCGAACACCGCTGAAATCCAGAGCGAAGGTAGCGAAGCTTGCGTAGCTGTAGGAGCCGAACTCCTGGCGGAGCAGCTTCGTGTAATCCTGCGTCGAGATGATCTCGCCACCAATCTTCAGCGCATGTTTGCCGACGTTCCAGCTCACGTTGTCGGCGAACTGGAAGCGCTGCTCAGAAGGATTCAGCCGGTCATAATCGGTCGCCGCGCCAACCGCGGCGCTGTTCACGGAGATACCCAGCTTGCCCGTCTGTGCCGGGATCAGAGCCGGATTGTTCGGATCGTACAGACGGTCCTTAAACCAGCCGAAGCGGGCTTCGTTCACAATCGTGCTGCTCGGGATCGCCGTCCAGGCCAGACGCCCGTAACGTGTGCGAACCGTCGAATCGGCATTGTTGCCGGCGCCGTTGTTGTTGGTCAGTACAGCCTGGGTCTGGATGCCGTTGGGCGATTCCCAGTCCATGTAGTTCATGCTGGCGCTGATCGAATTGCGGGAATTCAGCTGATAATCCAGTTTGCCGAACAGGACGTTGGTCTCAGCCTTACGGGGCAGCAACACGCCGTTGTTGCGCATGACGTAATCGCGCGCCGTGAAGCACTGCGTCTGGCTAATCTGTGCCGGGCAGGCGGCATTGAAGTTGCCGACGCTGTCAGTAAAGCCGGTGTTGATCAGGCGGTTGAGCAGCGGGAAGTTGCGCCGCGTCACTTCGTAGTTGAAGAAGTAGAACAGCTTGTCTTTTTTGATCGCGCCGCCAAGGCTGCCGCCGGCCTGATGCCGCCACTCAGGAGGATTGAAGTTCGCATAACGGTCGCGCGCATTGAGCGTACGGTTGCGGAAGAACCAGTAAGCCGTGCCGTGAGTATCGTTGGTGCCGGAGCGCGTGACGGTGTTCACCACGCCGCCAATCGCGCGGCCATACTCGGCCGAGTAGCCATTCGACAGTACCTGGAATTCCTGAACCGCGTCCTGCGAGATCTGGGTCGTGATGCGTGTACGGCCCGCGTTCTCGTTGTAGTACTGGTTCGTCGTGTCATTGCCGTCGGTAAGGAACGTGTTCCCGCCGGCTGCGCCACGGAAGCTGACCAGCCCGAACGCGCCGTCAGACGTCACGCCAGGCGTCAGCAGAACAAACGAGTCAACGCGGCGGCCGTTGATCGGCAAATTGTCGATCTGCGCCGAGTTGACCACCTGGCTGACACCCGTTTTCGTAGTTTCCACGAGAGGAGCGCCGCTGGTTACCTCAACCGTCTGCGTCGATCCCGCCACATTCAGCGCGATATCGAGGCTGACCGACTGACCGACGTTGAGCGTCATTTCCTTGCGTTCGTAAACCGCAAACCCCGCGGCCTCCACCTTCACCGCATACCCGGCGGCAGGCGTCAGTGACGGAGCCAGGAAGATGCCATCCTGGTTGGTTTCAAGGTTTCGGTTAATGCCCTTGGATTCGTTAGAGACGACAACTTTGGCGCTGGGAACAGTGGACCCGCTGGCGTCGCGAACGACGCCGGAAATGCTCGCCACTCCCGCCTGTTGGGCGAAAGTAACGCTGGCACACGCCAGGACAAACAACAATGACAGGAGACGTTTTCTCATAGGTGGGACCTGTAGCGACAGGGTAAACCTATTTTAGCTAACTTTTGTTACAAATCAGCGACCGCGGTCAAGGTTTTTGGGCGCTACGGAATCGAGTCGCGAAATGCACCCTGCTAAACTGTAATCAACTGACCCGCGTTACCCGGGTCATAAGATTTTCCCACCCGTCATCCGACCAACGGAAGTTGTCACACCTCCGCGGACCGGGGCCAAAGGGCCGGTTACCTCCTGCCCGGGAACAGGTGCATGTTTTTAGCGGGTTGGCGCAGCACCGCTTTTTGGTGTATTGCGCTCAGTGTTCCTCTTGCGGCGGCTGAAGTTTCAGTCTTGCCCCGCTGGATTTCTCTCGGCGGCGAGGTTCGTGGCCGCGCCGAATCGTGGTTCGGGTCGGAAAAGTTACCCGGCGCCACCGAGTGGGATTATTTGAACCGCATCCGGTTCGACACCACCATTCGAGCCTCAAGAAACATTCAGTTCTTCGTTCAGCTCCAGGACTCGCGCGCTGTCCACCCCTCCGAACTCAAACTGCCCGCCACCATCGTCAACCCTCTCGACCTCCGCCAGGCCTGGGTCCATATCGGCTCCGGCGACGAGAAAAAAGGCGCATGGATACGCGTGGGACGCCAGCCCCTGTCCTTCGGTGCCGCACGGCTGCTCTGGATGAGCGAGTGGGGCAACGTCGGCCCTGGCTTCGACGGCGTGCGCCTCGGCTACGGACGCAGTTCCTTCACCGTCAACCTCTTCAGCGCCGCCGCGGTGCGCAACGTGTTCGGCGAAATCGACACCCTCCACACGGACCGCCAGATGCACGGATTCTTCGGCAGCTTTCGCAAGCTTATCCCGAACGCGACGGTGGAGCCATTCCTGCTGTGGAAACACAACCATGTGGTCCTGTGCGAGCACGGCACTCGAGGCCACATGGACCTGGCCACCTGGGGCTTTCGAGCCGGAGGCAAACTGCCACATCGGTTCGACTACATTAGCGACATCGCGCTGCAAAACGGGCACCAGTCGGCAGACCGCGTGCGCGCCTGGGCCACTCACCAGGAAATCGGGCTGAAGCCCTGGAAATCGGAGTCGGCCCCCAGGCTTGCCTTCGAATACCAGCGAGCCTCCGGCGACAAGACTCCAGGCGACGGTGTCCACACGTCATTCGATCAGCTCTACCCAGCCTGGAAATTCGGCACCGCCGACCCCATCGGCTGGAGCAACATGCAGGAAGTGGCCGGTTCCGTTGAATGGACCTGCCCGTTGCGAATGCAGTGCCGCGCGTCGTATCACCATTTCTGGATCCTCAGCCGCAACGACAGTCTGTACGCAGCCAACGGATCGGTGCTCGGCCGCAACCCAAACGCCACCAGCGACAACATCGGCAATGAAGTCGACGTCCGCGTCACTCGCAAGTTCGGTTCGAAGCTCTCCCTCATGGCGGGGCTCGGCGAGTTCCTCCCCGGCGAGTATTGGCGCCAGACGAAAAACACCGGACCCATCACGTATCCATTCGTGATGTGGAACTATACAATCCATTAAGTCCGAACGGTCACAAGCTTCGTATACACTGGCGAGAGCGTGCAAACGAGCGATTCGGTTTTATTCACAATTGTGCTCGCCGCCGTTCTCTCGAGATTTCCGGAGGAGGCGGGACTGGTCGCGCGTCTTCGGGCGCGTGATCCGGACGCAATGGCGGAGTTGTATGACCGCTATGGACGGGTTGTCTTCTCGTTGATCCTCCGGGTGGTGCGTGATCGCGGCACAGCCGAGGACCTGGTGCAGGAGGCATTCCTGCGCGTGTGGAATCGGGTGGCCGCGTTCGACGCGGAGAAGGGCGCCCTGGGACCGTGGCTGCTGACCGTGGCCCGCAATCAGGCGCTCGATTACATCCGGTCCGTAGAGGGCCGAGCCTGGAGCACGATGATGATGGCCGACACCGAACGCCCCAGCACCTTCTGCGACATGGAGGGAGACATCCTCAACTCAGTGGAGCTGGACCGTCTCCGTGGCGCACTCGCGCGGCTCACCGACGTGCAGCGGCAGATCATCGAGCTTGCCTACTTCGAAGGCTTGTCGCAAACCGAAATGGCCGAGCGGCTGAAACAGCCTCTGGGCACTGTAAAAACCTGGATGAGGACGGCACTCCGAACCCTGCGCGAGCAGGCCGGAGCCCCGGCACAGGCATGACCTGCGACGAGATCCGCGAACTGCTGGAGATGTATGCCCTCGGCATACTTGACCGCGACGAGCATATCGAGATCGCGTCGCACCTCGCCGATGGCTGCGATGTGTGCAACCGCAATCTGCGGCGCGCCATCGGCTTCAACTCCGCCATGCTGCTGACGGTCAAAGAGGCCGAGGTTCCGGCTTCGCTCCGCAAGCGCGTGCTCTCCACCGTCAAGCCGGTTGCGCCGGCGCGTCCATGGGCATGGATCGGCGTTGCCGCGGCGCTCGCAGCCGGTCTTGCGTTCGTCACGTGGGATGGGAGAGTCAGAACTGAACAACTGGCGGTGGTGCGTCAGCAGGCCGAAGAGAACGCGCGCGAAGCGCAGCGGCTGAATGCGGCATTCACCTTCCTGCGGGATCCACAAACACGGCCCGCCAATGCGGCTCCCGGCGCGAATCAGCCCCGGGGCACGTACTTCATCAGTCCTCGCGGTGTGCTGCTGATCGCGTCGAACTTGCCGCAGCTTCGCCCCGGTCAGACATTTGAGATGTGGGTGATTCCAAAGGGTCAGGCTCCGAGACCCGCCGGCTTGTTCCGCTCTGACAACAGCGGCAGCGCCGTGCACTTCGTATCGCAGGATGTGGATGTGGCACAGGCAGCGGCGCTGGCGATCTCAGTCGAACCGGAAGCCGGATCGACTGCGCCTTCCACAACTCCGCTGCTTGTTACTCCCGTGTCTGGCTTGTAGTCTTCGCGCCGGCATTTTCAAACGTCAGCGAAGCCCAGAAGCTCTGCCAGTCGGCGACCGACCTGTCGGGATGCGGCTCCATTGTGACCGTGTGAATACGCCACTTGCCCGCGGTCTCCACCGGAACCACAATGCGTCCGTCATTGTCCGTGCGGCCCACCACGGAATGTCCGCCCACCCAGGCCTTCTCCACCTGAGCACCGGCCAGCGGCTTGCCCCGAAACAGCAACTGCAGTGGCAGCTTGTCGCCAGGCTGCAGTGTGGCGGGATTCACAGCAGGAATGAACTCGATGATCAGACCGAGGTTCTTTGAAAAGCCCGGGTCGGGCGCACCCACGGTGATCAAAGCCTTGGCGTACTTCGAATACATTTCCTTGCCGTGCTTCACCGGCGGCATGCCCTCTTCCTTCAGATAGGCTGCAAACTTTTCCGGCTCCATCGTCAGGTCTTTCGGTTCCGTGTAAAGCGACGCATACACGGAGCCTTTGGTGCGAGTCTCGACCACTCCGTGCGTCGCCTTGCCCAGCATACGGAAGTCCGTAAAGGGCGTGCCGTCGGAAAGCCGCGCGTCCTTTAGCCGCCGGGGGTCAGTGGTCCCTTCGCTGCCCGGGAACGAATCGCCGTTGTGCACCGATATAACAAGCTTGTCTCCCACGGCGGCTTTGAACTTCGCCGGCATTAAATACAAATCGTGCGCCAGCGCGCACGTCGCAAGCGGCAATGCCAACAACAACGCGATTTTCATTTTTTGTTCTCCGTCAGTTTGCTGATTTCCTGCGTCAGGCGCTCAGCTTCCTTTGTACGCCCGGTTTTGGTGTAAAGACGCACCATCTGTTTCATCAGTGTCGCGCGCCAGGCAGTGTCTGTCCGAGACACGCGGTTGTAACACAGAACCAGTGCCTCTTCGGCGCCCGACAGGTCGCCCGCATCTTCACGCAGCGACGCCACGCGCCACAATCCACGCGGATCGTCCGGACGCAGATTGATCATCCACTGCGCCGCCTTCTCCGCTTCCTCTGTTTTGCCGAGCGCGCGCGCCGCATCTACGATAAGCCCCCACGGATCGAGCTCGTCCGGCATCTGTTTGTTCAGTGCCCGCGCAATGGTCAGAGCCTTTTGCGCATCGCCGCTGGCCAGTGCTTTCTGTCCGTCGGAAAAAGAGGCTTGCGCCCACGCTGTGGTCAGCGTGAGCGCAAGCAAGGGAAGAAGACTTCGAAGGGACATTTTGTTGTTTCAGGTTACTGAATCGGTCCGCCGCCGGGTTCGCCCGGATCGATGTGACGGCGATCCCGGCCGCTCGGGCATTCGGCAACATAAGGGAACTCCATTTTGTACGGAGCGTCGTTCACGTTGACACCGTCGCCGAGGCGGTTGTTCGGGAACTTGTTGAAGTTCGGTCCGGCAAGAACCCCGCCCACGGCAACACGCAACGCGATGTCGACCACGTCATCCATCAGCCGCCGGCCGTTCGGGAAGCCCGCGGCATCGCCGCCGAGCAGACCCATGCGGTTCGCCATAGCTGGCGGGGTCGCCGGAACACCGGTGTTGAGACGCAGCAGATCGGCGACAGGACCCGCGGGCGTGCCAGCAGCGGCAATCGGCGGAGCATATGTAACCAGCGGCAGCAGATCCGTGCGCGGAGCAGCAGGTATCGCGACCACGCCGTTGGTCAGAGCATTCACCACGCGAGGCAGTAAGGGATCCAGCAGGAAGTTCGCGAACTGCGCATCGTTCTTCGGCACATCCATGCTGAACTTGTCCTTCGAACCAATGCCGATCAGCAGTTCGTTGATCAGCGGATTGCCGATGCGCTGCACCTGGCGGAGCGGACCGCTGTTCATCATCACATCGGGCGAACGGCGGACCGTCATGCTGGGGCGCGAGGTGGTAGCCCACACACCGATGGTCGCGGCTCGCGAGTCAGCCGGTTCCACCCGTCCCGTGCGAGTCAGCATCTCGATGGGAACCTCAATCGCGATCGCGTTGACGGCATAGCCAGACACCGTGTCAGACGCGAAGTTCTCTTTGGCGGAATCTTCCATATCGGTCAACACGCCAGGGACGCCACTGCCGAGCTTGCGGAGGTTGATGGTGTCGAACGCACCGCCAAGGTCGATCCAGAACGGGTCGTCAACAGTGCCTGCGAACACCTTCACTCCGCCGGGCAGCGAGTAAGTGCCTTCTTTGTAGAGCGCCGAGTAGTCCATGGTGCGCGGGCCAATGTTTGCGGGCACTGCATACATGGTCTGGCTCAGCTCAGCACCAAGGCGGTTGACGATGTCGTTGCGCACAAGGCTGACAATGTACGGCTGACGCTGCCCCAGCCCTGCGCTGGTGAGTGAGGTAATGCGTGGCGGAACAATGGGCGTTCCGGCGGGAACCGGAGCGGGCGAGTTCGCCGGAGCCGCTACGCCGTCGCCCGCTCCCGCCATCGCGGTGAACAGACCGGGCTGCGTCTGCTGCGTCTGGAAGCGGAACTCAAAGCTCATGTCGGCTTCGGCGTCATTATTGTTGTCGATCTTGATTTCGTAAACCACGTTCGGATCGAACGGGAAGTAAGTGGGACCATTCGCCGGTTCCAGAAGCGGATCCACGCAAAGAATCAGTGTGACTTTGGATGGCGCTGTGTTCGGAGCCTGATTCGCGCTGTAGCTGACAAACGCATACAGGTCCGTGATGTCTGCTTTGTGATCCAGCGCCGTAATGGGCGCTTCGCGGTGGTTGGAAGCAACAGCCCCAAACGGAAGAAGCATCAGCTCTGCCAGCAGCAGAGCCAGTGTGGCACGAAGTTTTTGCATAAGTTGGTCCGCCCCTCATGGCGGTTACTGTGTGCATTACGGAGCGGCCACGGATTTGGATGTGCGGGATAGAATATTCAGCAGGCATGAAGCTCCCGGGAATCGTTTATGTATGCGCGCTGACGGCGGTCGCCGCGCCCGCCGTGAAGTTTAATCGCGATGTTCGGCCCATCATGTCGGACACCTGCTTCCGATGTCACGGCCCCGATGCGAAATCGCGCATGGCAGGACTCCGGCTCGATATCCGCGATGAGGCGCTTAAGAAAACGAAGTCCGGCGCGGTCCCGATCGTGCCCGGCGATCCGGAAAAGAGCGCGATCGTTTCCCGCGTCTTCGCTACCGACGCGAAGATCATGCCGCCGAAGTTCGCCCACAAGGATCTCACAGCGGCTCAGAAGGATGTCATCAAACGATGGGTTGCGGAAGGCGCGGAGTACGAAGGGCACTGGGCGTATCAGTCAGTCAGACGCCCCGCCGTGCCATCGGTCGCTGATGCCAGGCTGGTGCGCAATCCGGTCGACGCGTTCATTCAGGCGCGACTTGCTGAAGCAGGACTGAAGCCATCGGCAGAAGCCGGGAAGCGCACCCTGCTCCGCCGCGTGACCTTCGACCTTACCGGACTGCCGCCGACTCCCGAAGAACTGGACGCATTCCTGGCAGACACGTCGGCCGATGCCTATGAGAAGGTGGTCGACCGCCTGATGGCTTCGCCGAAGTATGCCGAGGTTCGCGCCATGCACTGGCTCGACGGTGTGCGCTACGCGGACTCAGCCGGATTTCACGGTGACAATTTGTGGCCCGCGTGGCCGTATCGCGATTACGTGATTCGCGCGATGCGGGAGAACATGCCGTTCGATCAGTTCACCCGCGAGCAGATTGCAGGCGACCTGATTCCCAGTGCCAGCATCGATGCGAAAATCGCCTCGGCGTACAACCGCCTGAACCGCGCTTCGGCTGAAGGCGGCTTGCAGCCGAAGGAGTACCTCGCGAAGTACGGCGCGGATCGAGTGCGTACGACGACTACCGTGTGGCTCGGAGCGACGATGGGCTGCGCGGAGTGTCACGACCACAAGTTCGATCCCTTCGCCGCCAGGGACTTCTATTCCTTCAAGGCGTTCTTCTCCGATATCAGGGAGACCGGCCTGGTGCCGGATCGCGGAGCGAAGGCGTGGGGCTCAAAGCTGGTGCTCGGTACGCCGGAGCAGAAGGCGAAGTTTGAGCAGATGGACGATGCGGTAACCGCGGCGCGCAAGGCGCTCTCGGCGAAGATCAAGGCTCAGGAAGATGCGCGGTGGGCGTGGGAAGAGAAGCTGCTGAAGCGGCATGAGGCTGGTGAGTTGGCGTGGAAGTACCAGCGTCCCACTTCGGCGTCGGCGGCCAATGGCGCGAAGCTGACCATCTACAACGATGAGCCGCTCGAGGCCAACTTCTATCTGAACGGCTCGCTCTTCACTGAGAAGAAGCGAGGGGACGGCGTGGTGGTGGCAAGCGGCCCCAACCCCGACAACGAGACCTACACCGTCGCGTTCCAACCAGGCGCAGGCTCGTGGACCTCGCTCGGCGTCGACGTGTATCAGGATGAGAGCCTGCCTGGCAATCGTATGTCGCGCGGTGCGGACCGGTTCCTCGTGACGGATGTCGAGGTGACAGTCGATGGCCAGAAGGTGCCTCTGGTGCTCGCGACCTCGGGCCAGTTCGGTGAGTTGCCGGAGCATGGCGCAATGGCCGCTATCGACGACGATCCGAAATCCGGATGGGGAGTGAACTGGGTGGAGGCTCGCAATCCGTTCCTCGCGCTGCGCTTCGACAAGCGCGTGCAGACCAAAGCCAACTCTGAGGTTGCGGTGCGTCTGGTGCACGGTTCGGAGTTCCGACGCGCTGTGATTGGGCGCTTCCGCCTGGCGATGTCGGCTGCGGAATACTCGGCGCCGGAGGGTGGCGAGTCGGGACGAAAGCTGCGCGTGAAGAAGGCCGATCCGGAGATGAGCACGCTGGCGGTGCCGACAGACAACGGCATCCCGCTCGACGTGCTGACGGCGCTGCGCAAGCCCGAAGAAGAACGCACGGATGACCAGAACACGCTGGTAGCCGAGTTCTACGCCTGGTCGACGCCATCACTCCAAAGCGATCTGATTGCTCTGTCGAAGCTGGAGATCGAGCGCAACCTGTTCGACGCCACCATCCCTCGCGTGCTGGCGACGGAGCGCGTGCGGCCTCGCCTGACGCGCGTGCTGGCCCGCGGCAACTTCCTCGACGAATCGGGCGCCATCGTGCAGCCTGCTATTCCCGCGGTGTTCGGCAAACTCGATACGGGCGAGCGGCAGGCCACACGGCTCGATCTGGCGAACTGGATCGTGTCGAAGGACAACCCACTGACTCCACGCGTGTATGTGAACCGCATCTGGCGGCAGATGTTCGGCACCGGGTTGTCGAAGGTAATGGAAGACCTGGGCTCGCAGGGCGAGTGGCCGACACATCCCGAACTGCTCGACTGGCTGGCGGCGGAGTTCCAGGAGAAGTGGGACATGAGGCACATCGTCCGCACCATCGTCACCAGCCACACTTACCGCCAGGCCTCGGGCACTCCGCCGCCGCAGGACACAGAGAACCGGCTGCTGTCTCGACAGAACCGGTTCCGCATTGAAGCAGAGTCGGTGCACGACACCGCGCTGCAGATTGCCGGCCTGCTCAACGACCGCGTCGGCGGTCCCAGCGTTCGGCCGAAGGAACCGGAAGGCTATCTGGCCGCGATGAACTTCCCCAAGCGCGACTACTCAGAGAGTCGTGGAGCGGAGCAGTATCGACGAGCCCTGTACACGCAGTGGCAGCGCACGTTCCTGCATCCTACGCTCGCCACGTTCGATGCGCCGACTCGGGAGGAGTGCACGGTCAACCGCACGTTGTCCAACACGCCGCTGCAGGCTCTGATCCTGCTCAACGATCCAATCTTCGTCGAAGCGTCTCGCGCGTTTGCGCAGAAGATTGTGGCTGAAGGAGGAGCGCGGTTCGATGACCGGCTCGACTACGCGTTCCGCCGAGCGCTGAACCGTGCTCCATTCGGCGATGAACGCAAGGTGCTCAGCGACCTGTACAAGCGCGCCGAGTCCGAGTACAAGAAGAAGCCCGAGGAAGCAAAGAAGCTGCTGGCTATCGGCGAAGCGCCGCTGCCGGCGAAAGGCAACATCGCGGAGATTGCCGCGATGACCACAGTGGCGCGCACCATTCTCAACCTGCACGAGACCATCACAAGGAACTGACATGAACACTCTTCGACGCACCTTCCTTCGTCAGGGCCTGTCGGGCCTCGGCATGTTCGCGTTGAACTCGCTGTACGCGCAGCAGAAATCGGCAACCTCCGGGTTGCACTTCCCAGCGAAAGCGAAGCGCGTCATTTTCCTCTACCAGGCGGGCGGCCCGTCGCATCTGGAGACGTTCGACAACAAGCCGAAGCTCCGCGCGATGCACGGCAAAGAGATGCCCGAGTCGATGACCAAGGGCCAGCAGATCGCGCAGCTACAAGGTCGGCAACTGCTTTGCTACGGCCCGCAGTACGAGTTCAAAAAGTTCGGCAAATCGGGACAGGAGATGTCCGAACTCTTTCCCCACATGGGCGGCATTGCGGACGATGTCTGCATCATCCGGTCGATGTGGACCGAGCAAATCAATCACGACCCGGCGCACACGCTGATGAACACGGGCTCGATCATTGCGGGCCGGCCGAGCATGGGTTCGTGGCTCGTCTACGGGCTCGGCGCGGAGACTGAGAGCCTGCCGGGCTTTGTGGTGCTGATGTCAGCCGGCAAGGGAGGACAGATGCAGCCGATTGCGGCGCGTCAGTGGTCGGCGGGCATTCTGCCGTCGAAGTTCCAGGGCGTGAAGCTGAACTCGATTGGTGACGCGGTGTTGCATGTGCGCACACCGCCGGGCATCAGCGGCGATCTGCAGAAGCGCTCCATCGACGCTGTGAACCAGCTCAACCGCATGAACCTGAAGTCCGTCGGCGATCCTGAGATTCAGACTCGCATCGCGCAGTACGAGATGGCGTTCAAGATGCAGTCGAGCGTGCCGGACCTGGTGGACATGACCAGGGAGCCGCAGAAGGTGCTCGATGCCTATGGGGCGAAGCCGGGTGACGGTAGCTTCGCGTCGAACTGCCTGCTGGCCCGCAAGCTGGCCGAGCGTGGTGTCCGCTTCATTCAGCTCTACCACCGCGACTGGGATCACCACAGCGGCCTGAAGCCCAACGTCGCCATTAAGGCGCAGGAGACGGACCGGCCAACCGCTGCTCTGATCGCCGATCTGAAGCAGCGCGGCATGCTGGACGACACGCTGGTGGTATGGGGCGGCGAGTTCGGGCGCACGCCAATGTCGCAGGGCGGCGACGGCCGCGACCACCACATCAAGGGCTTCTCCTACATGCTGGCTGGCGGCGGCATTAAGGGCGGCATCACCTACGGCACCACCGACGAGCTCGGCTATGCGGCGCAGGAGAACCCGGTAGCCGTGCCGGACTTCCACGCGACCATGCTGCACGTGCTGGGCATCGACCACAAGCGGCTCACGGTAAAGTGGCAAGGCCTGGACGCCCGACTCACAGGTATCTCCGGCGAGGTGGTGAAAGACATTCTCGTCTAATTGCGGCGCGCGCCGTTCTAAACTTTTAACGTGCAGACAAAACAACTCGGCAACAGCGACCTGCAGCTCACGCCGCTTGGCATCGGTGCGTGGGCGATGGGCGGCGGCGGATGGCGTTTCGCGTGGGGACCGCAGGACGACAACGAATCCATCGCGGCGATTCATCATGCTCTCGACCTGGGCATCAACTGGATAGATACCGCGGCCGTTTATGGGCTCGGGCACTCGGAAGAAGTGGTCGCCCGGGCGCTGGAGGGACGGTCGAACCGGCCCTATGTGTTTACCAAGTGCGCGCGCCGCTGGGACGACAACCGCGAGATCTTCAAGTCACTGAAAGCGGACTCGATTCGATATGAGGTCGAACAGAGTTTGCGCCGGTTGAAGGTCGATGTGATCGACCTGTATCAGATCCACTGGCCGGAGCCCGACGAGGATATCGAACAGGGCTGGACCGAGATGGCTCGTCTGAAGGACGAGGGGAAAGTTCGGTACATTGGCGTCTCCAACTTCACTGTCGAGCAGATGAAGCGGGCTCAGAAGATCGCTCCGATTACTTCATTGCAGCCGCCGTACTCGATCGTCTCGCCGGAGGTGGAGGAGTCCCTGCTGCCTTACTGCCAGGAGAATGGCATCGGTGTGATTGTGTATTCGCCGATGAAGTCCGGACTGTTGACGGGCAAGATGACGCGGGAGCGGATCGCTTCCCTTCCCGAGGATGATTTCCGGAAGCGGACGCCTCCGTTCAATGAGCCTGCGCTGACGCGGAATCTGGCTATTGTGGATAAGATTCGGGAGATTGGGACGGCTCATGGGCGGAGTCCCGGCGAGGTGGCAATCGCGTGGGCGCTGCGGCACCCGGCGGTTACCGCAGCGATTGTTGGTTTCCGGTCTCCGGCTCAGGTGGACGGTGTGATTGGCGCCGCTGAGTTCCGGTTGACTGAGGAGGAGGTTGACAGGATTAGCGGGACCCGCTAAAGCGGGTCCGCAGGCCTGGGGGCCTGCCCCAGGGCCTGCCCCCCTCCGCATGCTTCAGCTTAGTAGCATGCTGCAGATTAGTGGCCTGCTCCAGTTTTTTTTGGCCGCTCCAGTTTGTTAGTTGGTGATGTCGTGGGTGCGGCTTTCTTCGCGCACGGACATGTAGCTTTCGTAGAACTTCTTCTGGGCGGGGCTGTCGGCGTACTTCTGCAGGGCAGCTTCGCTTTCGAACTCCATTACGATGATGTCAGTGAGCGGCGCGTCGAGCTGCTTCTTGATGGGGCGGATCCAGACGTTCTTCAGGCCCGGGTAATCCATCTTGACGGCGGCCTGTTTGGCAGCGGCGATCTGGGCCGGGGTGGCACTGGCCTTCCATGCCACGGTTATGACGTGGATGACGGTCTTCGGGGTTCCGGCGGCGGCGAACATCGAGCCGGCGGACATGATGAACAGCGCGGACAATACTAGCAGTAGCTTTTTCATGAGTTCTCCTGTTGGTCTTTCCACTCTTCATACCAGGCCATCTGAATGGCCTCGAGCTTGCCTTCCGACGACTTAGACGGATCGTCGGCGAAATCCGGTAGTTCGGTGATCCACTTGAGCAGATCGGTGAAGCGGACCTTGAGCGGGTCCTGATCGGGATGCTCTTCGGTCAGCTCAATGGCAATGTCTTCGACGTGGTCCCAGGTAATTTTCGGCATCAGACTTTTGTCCCCCGCAGCACGCCACTCACGGCAGTATTCATCATATTCTCCGCCAGCTTCATGGTGGCCGCGTTGAGGTGATGGATATGGTCGTTGATCACCGAGTGGTCGTCGCCATGATAGACGGTCAGGAGGCGGTTGACGGCGAGGTCGACGTGGGTTCGCTCCTCATTGGTGAGTTCGAACCAGGCGTCGTTCTGGCGGGCCTTCTCGACGGCAAGCAGGATGGCATCGGCTTCGACGCGGGCTTCGCGGACCTGACGGGCTTTGAAGTCGTCCTCGGCTTTCTCGTAGGACTCGAGGATCATGTGCTCGACCTGCTCGTCAGTGAGTCCGTATGAGGGCTTGACGTCGACGCTGGTTTCCTGATTTGTTCGCTGGTCGCGCGCGGTGACGTTGAGGATTCCGTTGGCGTCGATGAGGAAGCGCACTTCGATGCGGGCCGCTCCGGCGGGCATCGGGTTGATGTCCTTCAGATCGAAACGGGCGAGACTGCGGCAATCTTTGACGAGTTCACGTTCCCCTTGCAGCACGTGAATGAGCACGTTCTTCTGGCCGTCGACCGCTGTGGTGAAGACCTCATGCGCACTCGCCGGGATGGTGGAGTTGCGGTGGACGAGCCGGGACACGACCCCGCCCATGGTCTCGATGCCGAGTGACAGGGGCGTGACGTCGAGCAGGAGTGTGTCCTGCACATCCCCCGATAGGATGGCGGCCTGTACGGCGGCTCCGAGGGCGACGACTTCATCGGGGTTGAGTTCGGTGTGGGGCTCGGCTCTAAAGAGATTGCGGACGGCCTGGCGGACCAGCGGGATGCGGGTGGAGCCGCCGACGAGCACGACTTCGGCAATGTCTTCAACCGCGACGCCGGCATCCTTGATGCACTGGCGGCAGGAGCCGAGGGTGCGCTCGACGGTTGGGGTGATGAGCTGGTCGAAGAGTTGACGCGTGAGTTCGCGCTGGTAACGGCGACCCTGATATTCGAGGTTGATGACCGTCTGCGGAACGAAGGAGAGTTCTTCTTTGGCGCGGATGACGGCTCGGCGGAGAAGCTGCACGGCTTCCTGGTTGCGGGCGATGCTTTCGCCCCACTCGGACGCGATGTCTTCGAGTGCGATGCGGATAAGCAGATCGTCGATGTCGTCGCCGCCGAGGTGCGTGTCGCCGTTGGTGGCGAGCACTTCGAAGATGCCGTCCTGGAGGCGGAGGATGGAGACGTCGAAGGTACCGCCGCCAAAATCGTAGACTGCGATGACGCCTTCTTTGCGTTTGTCGAGACCGTAGGCGAGGGATGCGGCGGTAGGCTCGTTTACCAGGCGAAGGACTTCGAGTCCGGCGATGCGTCCGGCGTCTTTGGTAGCCTGGCGCTGCGCGTCATTGAAGTACGCGGGCACGGTGATTACGGCCTGGGTGATCTCCACGCCGAGGTGCGCTTCGGCGCGGCGTTTGAGTTCGCGCAGCACTTCGGCGCCGACCTGCGGCGGGGTGAAGGTGCGGTCACCAAGCTGGAGACGAATGACGGAATCGCTGGTTTCGGCGAGGCGGAAGGGGAGCAGTTTGAGCTCGTCCTGAATTTCTTCACTGCCCCGGCCCATGAGGCGTTTCGCGGAGTAGACGGTTCGTTCGGGGTGCGTGAGGAGGGCGTCCTGCGCGGGGTAGCCGACGAGGACAGAACCATCTTCGGCGATTGACACTACGGACGGTAAGAGGCGGCCGCCGTCCGGGCCGGGGATTACTTCTGGATGACCGGCAGGGTCGAGCACCGCGACGAGGCTGTTCGTGGTGCCGAGGTCGATGCCGACGACGGGCGATTTTTGAGCCGAACCAAAATCAATATCGAAAGTAGCCATGGGTTTAAGCGAGCGCCTTTTCGACGTCTCGCACCAGATTCTGAATGTAGCGGCGGCGGTTGAGCACGCCCCGCAGGCTGGACAGCGTATCGCGTCCACCACCTGCATCGAACTGCCGACCGAGTGCCGCGATTTCCCGATCGGCTTCGGCCTGCATGCCGAGGAACTTCGTCCGGGCCGGTTCGAGTTCGTCCCGATCGGGAGCGGATTCGAGCATCATATTGAGCTCGAATACTTCTTCGAGCAGTTCCGGCGGCACGTTGTTAGAACGCTGCTCGCCAATGTCAAAACCCTCCAGTTTGAGGAGGTATTCGGTACGCCGGACGGGGTCACGGAGTACGCGGTAGCCGTCGTTGAGAAGGGCGGTGAAATCGAGCGCGTGCGTTTGTTCGGCGGGCGGACGTCCGGCGAACCGGTCGGGGTGAAACTGACGGCTGAGCTGATAGAACGTTTTCTGCAGCGCCGCTTCGTCCAGCACCAGGCGGCGTTCGAGGCCAAAGACCGCGTAATAATCCGCTGGTAATGCAGGCGTCCCGGTCATCGTTCAGGAGGTAAACGAAGTGCCGCAGCCGCAGCTTTTTTTAGCGTGCGGATTGTCGAACTCAAAGCCGGAGTGCATGAGGGAATCCTTCCAGTCGAGCGTCATGCCGTCGAGGTAGACGAAGCTTTTGGGATCGATATACACTTCGACGTCGTCGAACTGGAAGACTTTGTCCGTGGCACGCGGCTTCGGATCGTACTTGAACTGATAGCTAAGGCCGGAGCAACCTCCGCCCAACACGCCGAGCCGCAAACCGCCGCCCAACACGCCTTGTTTCGTGAACGCTGCGCGAATCTTGTCAACCGCTTTGGGAGTTACCGTGATCATCTTCGTAGATGGGCGGGCGGCGGACTCCGCGTGTGGCGGTCCGCCGTCCAGGTTTATCGGATGCAGCTCAGGCAGAAACGGTCGCCTGTTCGTTAACCGGGTTCTTCTTCTTGTAGTCCGTGATGGCCGCTTTGATGGCGTCCTCGGCCAGGACCGAGCAGTGAATTTTCACTGGCGGGAGGCTGAGCTCGTTCACGATTTCGGTGTTCTGGATAGCGAGCGCTTCGTCGACCGTCTTGCCCTTGAGCATTTCGGTGGCGAGGGAGCTGCTGGCGATGGCGCTGCCGCAGCCGAAGGTCTTGAATTTGGCGTCTTCGATGATGCCGGTAATCGGGTTGACCTTGACCTGGAGCTTCATGACGTCGCCGCACTCGGGTGCGCCGACCATTCCGGTTCCGACGCTCGGGTCACTTTTGTCCATCGAGCCGACGTTCCGGGGGTTGTTGTAGTGATCGAGAACTTTATCGCTGTATGCCATTTTCGTTGACTCCTGACTTTAAATCTTAAGAACCAGACCGGCTGAAGCCGGTCTGCAGCCCTGGGGGGCTGCCCCCCTTTAAAACCTTGTCTCACAGCAAAAACTGTCTGGGCTTGCAGACAGCCATTGAGGGTTTAGTGGGCGGTCCACTGGATTTTGCTTAGGTCTACGCCTTCCTTTACCAGTTCGTAAAGGGGGGAGAGTTCCCTTAATTTCTTTACTACCTCAATGACTCGGTCGGCTACGTATTCGATTTCTTCCTGCGTGTTGAAGCGGCCGATGCCGAAGCGGATGGAAGAGTGGGCGAGGTCGTCGCCGAGGCCGAGGGCTTTGAGAACGTAGCTGGGCTCGAGGGTGGCTGAGGTGCAGGCCGATCCGCTGGATACGGCGATGTCATTGATGCCCATGAGCATGGATTCGCCTTCCACGTACGCGAAGCTGATGTTGAGGTTGTGCGGGAGGCGGTGCTCCATGGAGCCGTTGATGAAGGTCTCATCGAGCTCCGACATGAGCTTGTCCTTAAGCCAGTCGCGCATGCCCTGGAGGCGCGCGGTTTCCTCCACCATCTCACGCTGGCAGATGGCGCAGGCTTCGCCGAGTCCAACGATACCGGGGACGTTGAGGGTTCCGGAGCGCATGCCGCGTTCGTGACCGCCGCCGTCCATCTGCGCGGTGATTTGCACGCGGGGATTCCGGCGGCGCACGTACATCGCGCCGACGCCCTTGGGACCATAGAGCTTGTGGCCGGTGATCGACATGATGTCGATGTTGTCCTTTATCACGTTCACCGGGATTTTGCCGATTGCCTGAACCGCGTCGGTATGGAAGAGCACGCCCTTCTCATGGCACAGTTTGCCGATCTCAGCGACGGGCTGGATGACGCCGATTTCGTTGTTGGCGTACATGATGGACACGAGGATGGTCTTGTCGGTGATGGACTCGCGGAGCATGTCCATATCGATGAGACCGTCGGCCTTCAGCGGGAGGTAGGTGACGCGGTAGCCTTCTTTTTCGAGGCGCTTGCAGGTGTCGAGGACAGCCTTGTGTTCGCTGGCGGCGGTGATGATGTGGTTGCCCTTTTCGGCATACATTTCCGCGACGCCTTTGATGGCGAGGTTATCGGACTCGGTTGCACCGCTGGTGAAGATGATTTCTTTGGGGTTCGCGCCGACCAGATCCGCGATCTGTTTGCGGGCCTTTTCGACTGCTTCTTCGGCTTCCCAGCCGAAACTGTGATTGCGGCTGGCGGCATTGCCGAACTTCTCAGAGAACCACGGCAGCATTGCCTGGAGTACGCGAGGGTCCATGGGGGTGGTCGCGTGATTGTCGAGATAAATGGGCAGCTTCATATAAATGTCGTGTTCCTTAGATCAGGCGGCGGGCCCTACGGAGATCAGCGCCTCCAGCTTGAGACTGCCGGGGCCGCAGCCGGCCACAGCGTCTTCCTCGTCGCACATGTCTGCGATTGAGATGTTTTCCAGCAACCGCTGGATTTCTTCATGTACTTTGCGCAGGGGCTCGCGGACATTGCATTTTCCGGCGAGGCCGCACTCGTGGGCTTCGGTAAAACACGAGGTGAGGAAGATGGGCCCATCGATGGACCGGATCACCTCAAGGGTCGTGATCTTGCTGGCGTCTCGGCGCAGGCGATAACCGCCGAGGGCGCCATGCTCGGAGGTGACGAAACCGTTCCGGGCGAGTTTTTGGAGGACTTTCGACAGCAGGGGCAGCGGGATTCCGTAGGTATCTGAAATTTCGCGCGCGCTGGCAGACCCGCTCTTGCTCGCCATGTGCTTGAGAGCGATGAGGCCATAATCGGCTTTACGGGTGAGCTTGAGCATATACGACTGTGCAGGTCCGATATCCATGGTAGCGCCTCATATGCGACCGGTCAAGTCCTATATGCAGGCAGGTAGCGGCTACCGTCACGGGCGGCTTCACTTGTTGTGAAACACGGAGCCCATGGTTGGCCAAAACGGCGGGATGTCGCTGCGGAAGGCGCTGGTGACGTCTTCGCGGTTGAGGAAGCAGTCGGGCGGATCGACGAACTTGCACATGAATTCCTGGGCGTAGAGGGTTTCGCCGAGCTGGCGGCGCTCGATGGCAAGGAATTCGCGGGAGATGCGGGGGCAGTCGTCGGCGGTGGCGGTGAAGCGTGTCCAGAGTCCGGTTTCGTCCGCCCAGGCTTCATAGAAGAAGCCCTGGCAGCCCTGAGGAGTGCTCATGAGCCAGATTTTGCCGCCGAACTCGCCGTTTGTGGCGAGGGCTGGTTTGATGGCGTTGTAGCCTTTCTCGCGGACCTCGGCCGCCTCATCTACAAGGAGGAGGGAGACGTTGCGGTAGCTGCGGACCTGGCCGAGGGAGGAGATGCCGATGATGCGCGAGCCGTTGGGCAGGCGGCAGGACGGGTGGTTGTGACCGTCGCCGCGGGGCTCGATTGCCGCGGCGTGGAGGAAGGTGCGGAGGGCTTCGAAGAACTCGCCGGCCTGTTTGGTGGTTGGGCAGAGGACGAGCACGGTGGTTCCGTCGAGCACGAGCGCCTGATGGAGGGCTTTGATGGCCATAATGGTGGACTTTCCCCACTGGCGGGTGCAGTTGAGGATGCCGCGCCAGATGTTGGGGTTGAGGACGAGCTCCTGGATGGCATCGGGGCAGAAGCCGAGCAGGCCCATGGCGAAAAGGACGGGGTCGGCGAGATAATTGGGCATCATTTCTTCTTCCTTCTCAGCATCTCGATTAATTCGTTATCCCCACCGCGTTCGAGCGCCTTTTTCATTATGTATTGGTAAGCCTCAGGGAAATTCTTTCCGAGGCTGTGGAGCACGACCCACTCGATGTGGCTGATTTGCGCTTCGAGTTCCCAGGGGAGCGGCGGGCGCTCGCCGTTGTTGAGTATGGTGAGGATGCTGTCTGTGCTGATGCTGTTCGCTGGGGTGTTGGCGGCCGTGGTCGCTGGGACTCGCGCGCTGCCTGGAGTGCCGGTGTCACGGCGTTTGGTTGAATTGCCGGGCCTGATCTGGCCGGTATACCTGTTGCTGGTGTTGTTGCTTTTCATGGCGCTGGTAGTGGCGGCTGGAAAGGGCTGGTTCGCCGGTTTCAGCCAGTCGGAGAATGGAGCGGTCTGGATGATACACGTGTCGCGGACGGAGTTTCGCGGTGCCGCCGCGGGCCGAAATGTGTGGACTGGACTGGCCATATTGCCTTCCTTTTCTGCCGTTCTTTTCGGCTATTTTTCTCCTCTGGTCCTGCTTTCCGGGTTTGTGGTGGGGGATTCGGTGGTAATGGACTGGACTTCCCCGGGTTTGCTCCGGCTCTTTTCGATATTCACGAGTCGGGGCGAGTTGCCGACGGTGCTGATTTCGGCGGCTGGGGCTGGTTGTTCCGCTGATTGTGTGGCGGCTGCGGGGAGCGCCGATGGGTCGGGCGTGTTTTTGCGTTCGCGCTGGAGGCGGAGGAGTTGCGCGATGGCGCGGTCTCGGATGCGGTACTGGGTGCGCAGTCCGGCCTGGATTGTTTCGTAGGTGTGGTTGTTGGCGAGGAGCGAGTTGAAGGCGAGGGTGGCCCGGGTTGGCTCGTCGATGTTGTTGAAGGAGGCGTCGATTTCCGGGCGCATGCGGTCGGTCTCGAGGTCGAGTGCCGCGGTTTCATAGGCGGTTAGGCGGTCGATGCGCCAGTTGGCGTTGACGATGTCGGTGACGAGGCGAGTCTCGAGGCTGCCCACCGGGGCGCAGTCGATGAGGTACTCGTCCAGCATGGCGGCGTATGCTTCGGGGTCTTCGTTATTGAGGACTATGGCTTTGGAGTAGAGCCCGTGCTTTGCGCTGTTCAGCGCGGTGCGGGCTTTGCCTTCGGCCGTGACAGGGCCTCGGGATTTGGTGCCGTTGATTCGGGATGCTTCGATCTGCTTGAGAGTCGCCATGGTGGTGCTCGTTTACCTCGCCAGGACGTTAGCATGG
>JAWXCM010000449.1:0-78794 GCA_034408745.1 Bryobacteraceae bacterium | reverse complement strand
TGGTATGACAGACTCCATGTCCTGCTCCCACAAGCCGCCAGTAAGCGTCGAGTGGCTGCCGTAAAAACTCCGCGGTTAACGAAACCGCCGTGCGGTTCGTCATGAAGTCGATGCGCCTGAATTTAGCCTTCATGCTGTGCGCCTGTCTGATGCAGGTTGCCACCGCCGCACCAACCGCGCAGGAGATCATCCGGCAATCCTGCGAACGGGAAAGCCGGGACCTTGAGTTACGCCGCCAGTACACCTGGCGCCAGCACGGCGTCGTCCGCCAGATGGACAAGAAGGGCGGCTCAAAGGACCGCGACAACAAAGTCCTCGACGTCTTTTTCATCGATGGAACCGAATATCGCCGAGTCGTTGAAAAAGACGGCAAACCGCTGCCCGAAAAGGAAGCGCGAGAAGAACAGGCCAAAATCGACAAGGCCATCGGGAAACACAAACGCGAGTCCGCCGACGGCCGCCGAAAACGGCAGGAAAAGGACCGCAAAGAACTCGAGGACGAACGCCGTATGCGGCGTGAAATCCCGAATGCTTTCAATTTCGAGCTGCTCGGCGAGGATTCCGTCAACGGCCGGCCGTGCTGGAAGGTGCGGGCCGAGCCCAAACCCGGCTACAAACCGACTTTCGGGGATGCGAAATTCCTGCCCAAAGTACACGGTACGCTTTGGGTCGATAAAGAAAACTACGAGTGGGCGAAGGTCGACGCCGAATCGCTCGATTCATTCTCCGTGGGACTCGGCCTCCTGCGTATCGGAAAAGGGTTCCGCCTGTTGCTGGAACAACAATTCGTGAATAACGAAATATGGGCGCCGGTAAGCATCCGGATCAACGCAAACGCCCGCGCCATGTTGTTTATTGGCGGGAACTTCGACATCAATATTGCGTTCAAAGACTACAGGAAGTACAGCGTGAGCTCAACCGTTACGGTGGCGTCGGAAGACGCACCGTAAGCAGCACCACTGAATGGTAAGATAAAAGATCGAACCATCAGGTGGCCGTCCTCGTTTCAACTAATCAGGAGCCGTCTATCCGTGCAAACAAAGTGGAAGGTTGTAATAGGCGTTACCGTAGTCGCGCTGGCCGCGGGCGGCTTTTACGCCAGCATGAAATACAACCAGCGGGGCATCGTTACCGTTCAGACCGGCAAGGTGGTCCGTCAGGATCTGGCCTCCGTAGTAACTGCATCGGGCGAAATTAAGCCACGCACGTACATCAATCTGGGTGCCAATACGATGGGCGCTGCCCGGATCACCCATATCCTTGTGAAGGAAGGCGACCGGGTCCGCAAGGGCCAGGTGGTCGCGCGTCTGGAATCCGTACAGGCTGAGGCCGACGTCGCCGCTCAGAAAGCCGCCGTCGGAACCGTGCAGGCCGAATCGGCTGCCAGCGAAGCCGGGGTCCGGGCAGCGGACGAAAGCGTGATTACCGCGCAGGCCAGCGTCGAGCGCTCCAAAGCCGATCTGGAGCGTGCCAAAATCGATTTCGAGCGGACCCAGAAGCTCGTCGGCGAGAAACTCGTCGCGCAGCAGGAGTTCGACACCCGCCGCACCGCGCTGGCCTCCGCGCAGGCCGCGGTGAATGAAGCGCAGGCCCGGGTCGACCAGGCGAAAGCGCAGCGCCAGCAAACCGCGGCGTCCCTGAATGCGAACCAGCGCAGAATTAGTCAGATCCAGGCTAACCTTCGCCGTTCCACGGACGTCCTCGATAAGTATGCCGTCGCTTCTCCCATTGACGGAGTAGTGACAAACCTGCCCGTTCGGCAGGGCGAAACAGTGGTTCCCGGCGTACAGAATTCGGCGGCCAGCACCATCATGACCGTCGCCGATATGTCGATCATTACCGCCGAAGTCAAAGTGGATGAAACGGATATCGTGAACGTAAAGCTCGGCCAGACCACCGACATCAACATTGATGCGATGCCGAACCGCACGTTCAAAGGACATGTGATCGAGATCGGCAACACCGCCATTCTCCGCTCCACCGGCCTCGCCGCTTCCCAGAGCGCCGTGTCCAGCCAGGAAGCGAAGGACTTTAAGGTGGTGGTCGCGCTCGACGATCCGCCCGACGAAATTCGTCCCGGCCTGTCCTGCACGGCTAAAGTGACCACGGCGGTTCGGCCGAAGGTTCTGTCGATTCCCATTCAGGCCCTCACGGTTCGCCAGAAGGGCGACCTCGAGGCGAAGAAGGACGACAAGAAAGACGCCAAAACCCCGGCGGTTGTGGACCCGGTGGCCGAGAAAGCGCGCAAAGAAGAAATACAGGGCGTCTTCATCGTGAACGGCGAAAAGGCTGAGTTCCACAAAGTGGAAACCGGCATCACCGGCGCTACGGACATCGAAGTCCTCACTGGACTCAAAGAAAGCGATGAGATCATCACCGGCAGCTACAAGGTGATTCGCAGCCTGAAGAACGATACGAAGGTGAAGGTCGACAACAAGGCGCCGGCCACAGCGGGAAAGACGGAGTCCTAAAAACACATGGCAGCAGCAGCACAACTCAGCGCGAAGGAACGCGGCGACGCGCTTAAAAGCGAAAACATCGTCATCCGGACGTACGATCTGTGGAAGACGTACGTCATGGGCGACCAGGTGATCAACGCCGTGAGTGGCGTCGATGTCGAAATCAAGCGCGGCGAGTATGTCGCCATCATGGGACCTTCGGGCTCCGGCAAATCCACCCTCATGAACCTCATCGGCTGCCTCGACACGCCGAGCAAGGGTGATTACTTCATTAACGGCCACCTTGTCAGTTCCATGACGGACGACGATCTGGCCCGCATCCGCAACAAGGAAATCGGCTTCGTCTTCCAGACGTTCAACCTGCTGCCCCGCGCCTCCGCACTGCATAACGTGGAACTGCCGCTGATCTACTCGGGTATGGCTTCCGAACAGCGCGTTGAAAAGGCCAAGGCTGCCCTGCGCGCCGTCGATCTGGAGCAGCGCATGCACCACAAGCCCAATGAGTGCTCGGGCGGTCAGCGTCAGCGCATCGCCATCGCGCGAGCTCTGGTGAACGACCCGTCCATTTTGCTCGCTGACGAACCAACCGGCAACCTTGATACCGCAACCGGTAACGAGATCATGACGCTGTTTGAGCGCCTCCATCAGCAGGGAAACACCATCGTGCTCGTCACCCACGAACATGACATCGCTTTGCACGCGCACCGCATTATCTTCGTTCGCGACGGCAAGGTGGAGCGCGACGAAGCGGTCAGGAAGTAAGCGACGATTTATCCCGCAGGCAGTATCCGGCCCCGGCATTCCCCGAACGAAATTCGGGGTTTTCCGGGGCTTTCTGCATATCCCCGGAGTTCGACTTCGTCGCCGTCCCGAAGAAATGGCTTCTCTGCTTCAAGCAGGCAGCCGCGAGCCGTGGGCTCGGGTCCCGACACCGTCCCGCTGGCCAGCAGGTCGCCCGGGCGGAGGTTGCAGCCGTTGCTGGTGTGGTGCGCGATCATCTGGGCGAACGTCCAGTACAGGTCGCGCGTGTTGCTCCGGCACATGAGTTCGCCGTTGAGCCGCACCTCCAGCGTGATGTCGTACAGTACGCCCGGCGACTGCAGGTAGGCCAGTGTCTCAGGCCGCGCCTCCGCCGGAACGGAGTACGGCGCCAGCGCCTCCGGTACCACCACCCATGGCGATACCGAGGTGGCGAAGCTCTTGCCCAGAAAGGGCCCGAGCGGCTGGTATTCCCAGCGCTGTATGTCGCGCGCGGACCAGTCGTTTACCAGGCAGAATCCAGCGATGTGCTGGTGGGCGGCACTCGCCGGGATCGGCGAGCCGAGCGGGTTGCCGGTGCCGATAAACGCGCCGAGTTCCAGCTCGTAGTCGAGTTGTTCGGTGGGTCCAAAACGTCCTTCGCCGAGCTGGCCACGCGGCCGCTTCACCGGGGTGCCGCTGACTACGATCGACGACGCGCGGCCGTGATACGCGATCGGCACGTGGCGGTAGTTCGGCAGCAGCGGATTGTCCGGACGGAACAGTCTTCCGACGTTAGTGGCGTGATGAATGGAAGCGTAGAAGTCGGTGTAGTCGCCGATGGAAAACGGCAGGTCAAACGAGACGTCGGCCAGCGGAATCAAACGCGGCCGGTTCATCGAGTCGGCCCGCAGCCTGGACTCCAGCCAGACCCGGTCGTAGTGGTCGACTTCGATGACGAACTCGCCAATTCCGACACCGAGACGTCCGCCATTGAAGCGGCACCAGGGCAGGTTGTCGAGCCCGAAGCCGAGTTCCGGGTCATCGGCTCCCTGAACCCAGCAGGACCGCATCAGACCCATGACCGGTAGTAGTCGCGGTCTTCCACGTCGAGCACCGCTGAGCTCACCAGCAGCGGTCGGAACGTGTCCACCATCACCGCGAGTTCGTTGGTGTCCCTGACGCCAAGGGAAGCCTCGGTGCGGCCCGGCTGTGGCCCGTGAGGGATGCCATCGGGATGCAGCGTGACCGAGCCGTACTCGATGCCCTTGCGACTCATGAACTCGGAGTTGGCATAGTAGAGCACCTCGTCCGACATGACGTTGGAGTGGTTGTAAGGAGCCGGTACCGCGTTGGGATCGAAATCATACGGACGTGGGCAGAAGGAGCAGACGACAAACCCGCTGCTCTCAAAAGTCTGGTGCACCGGTGGCGGCAGATGGAAGCGCCCAACGCGCGGCTCGAAGTCATGGATATTGAAGATCCACGGGTAGTAGTAGCCATCCCATCCGACCACGTCGAACGGATGATGGTCGATGATGTACTCCGTGAGGCGGTTTTCTTTTTTGATGACGATGATGAATTCGCCCTTCTGGTCCTGCGGGTTCAGTTCGGCCGGGCGGCGTATGTCGCGTTCGGAGTAAGGGGCGCTTTCAAGTAACTGTCCGTGCTCATTACGGTAGCGCTTCGGTGTGCAGATGTAATCCGCGCTTTCAATGATGAGAGCCCGGTGCGGGCCTTTGGTGAGGCGGTAGCGATGCAGTATGCCCCGGGGGATCACGATGTAATCGCCTGCGGAAAACGGCATATTGCCGAGCATGCACTCGAACACGCCTTCGCCTTCGGCGATAAACACCACCTCGTCGCCCTGCGCGTTGCGGTAGAAGTATGGGTCGTCTTCAGACGCGCAGGCCAGCGACAGCGCGACATCGTTGTTGAACAACAGCGGGACTCTGCCCCCGGTTATGCTCTTGCCGGGCTGCAGGCGGTGTGTGCGGAAGTGGCGGTGTCGCAGTTGCCGGTTGAGCTCGCTGGACCACTCCAGTTCCGCGAGAGTGTGAACGCGAAGAACCTGTGTGGGCCGCTGAATATGATACAGCAACGACGATGGTCCGACGAAGCCCTTGTTGCCCATCAGCTCTTCGGCGTAGAGTTCGCCGTCCGGTCTGCGAAACACACTGTGACGTTTCGCAGGAACGTCGCCAAGTCGGTGGTAGATCGGCATGGGGTCCTCTTAGAGATTGCCGCGTCGCGCCTGTTCCGCTTCGATGGCTTCGAACAAAGCGCGGAAGTTGCCTTTACCAAAGCCGCGGCTGCCAGCACGCTGGATGATCTCATAAAACACGGTCGGGCGATCCTCCACCGGTTTGGTGAACAGTTGCAGCAGGTATCCCTCTTCGTCACGGTCGACGAGGATGCCGAGGCGGCGGACGGCGTCGAAGTCCTCCGTAATCTCGCCGATGCGCGCGGGCAGCGCTTCGTAGTAGCTGTTGGGCACGTCGAGGAACTCCACGCCGCTGGCGCGGAGCCGCGTGACGGTGGAGATGATGTCGCGCGTCTGCAACGCGATGTGCTGCACGCCGGGACCATTATTGTAGTCGAGGTATTCCTGAATCTGACTGCGGCGGCGGCCCTCGGCAGGCTCGTTGATCGGGAACTTGACCGACTGCGAATCGTCCGACATGACGACACTCATGAGTGCGGAGTACTCGGTGGAGATGTCCTTGTCATCGAAGTGGATGTAGCGGTGGAACCCGCAGACCTGGGCGTAGAAGTCCGCCCACTGGTTCATCCGGCCGAGCTCGACGTTGCCGACGATGTGATCGATGCGCAGCAGTCCGGCATCGCGTCCCGGCTTCTCCGCGGCGACAAAGCCGGGCAGGAACGGGCCCTTGTACGACGTGTGGGAAAGCAGCGAGTGGATGGTGTCGCCGTATGTGGCGATGGCGGCCCGGCGAGTGACGCCGTGCTCGTCCTGAATATCGTGCGGCTCTTCGATGGGTTTCGCGCCGCGTCGCACTGCTTCGGTGAAGGCGGCATCGACGTCGCCGACATGGAACGCGATGTCGCGCACCGCATCGCCATGGCGGCGGAGATGCTCCTGCATGGGGCCATCGCCGAGCGCGGTGCTGAGCACCAGCGTGGCTTTGCCCTGACGCAGCGCGTAACGAGTCACGTCACGGCTGCCCGTCTCGAGACCTGCATAGGCGAACTGGCTGAAGCCCATCGCCTCGCGATAGAAGTACGCAGCCTGCTTCGCGTTGCCGACCCACAGCTCCACGTGATGGATGCCGCGGAGCTTCAGCGGATTCGTAGCACTGATCATGTCGTGTTCCTCGCTGAACGAATTGTGTCCACGCTTTGAGGGTTCTCGAGCGCGGTGATATCGCCTGGGTCGTTGCCCATCCAGGCCGAGCGGATGACGCGGCGCATTACCTTCGCGTTTCGCGTCTTCGGGATCGCGGCTACGAAGTGAACGGCTTCCGGCCGGAGTGGCTTGCCGAGCTCCGTGCCAACGCTGTCGCGCAATATGGATGCCAGTGCGACAGAGCCTTCGACTCCGGGCCGCAGCACACAGAAGGCGACCATGCACTCGCCTTTGAGGTTATGCGGCACACCGATCACCGCGGCCTCCATCACATCCTCATGCGCGACGAGGATGGACTCCACTTCCGCCGGTCCGACGCGCTTGCCGGCGATCTTCAGTGTGTCGTCACTGCGGCCGAGGATGTACCAGTGGCCGTCCTCATCGCAGGACACCCAGTCGCCATGCGTCCAGACGCCGGGGAAGCGTGACCAGTAGGTTTCTATGTATCGTTGCGGGTCATTGAGGAAGCCGCGAGCCATTCCGATCCAGGGCTTGCGAATGACGAGTTCGCCTTCCATGATGTCGGCGGCGATGCCCGGACATGGCGCCGAGAATGAGCACGGCTTTAGCGGCAGCAAAGGATTGCAGCACAAGATGCCGCCGGATATCTCCGTGCCGCCGGAGTAGTTGATTATGGGAATACGCGACTGGCCGACTTCGCGGAACAGCCACCACCACGGGTCCGGATTCCATGGCTCACCGGTGGACGCGAGGATGCGGAGGCTCGACAAGTCGTGTGCGCGAACGGGATCGGTGCCGTGGACAGCGAGCGCCCGCACGAGCGTCGGTGAGATACCGAGCACTTCCACCCGATGCCGTTCGCAGAACTCCCACATGCGGCCTGGTCCCGGGTAGTCGGGTGCTCCGTCGTAGAGACAGATGGTGGCTCCCAGCAGGAGCGCTCCGTAGATCAGCCAGGGTCCCATCATCCAGCCGATGTCGGTAACCCAGCAGATCCGCGTCCCTGCCCCAACATCCATGCCGAAACACATATCCTGGGCGGACTTTATCGGGAAGCCGCAATGCGTGTGCAGAATGCCTTTCGGCCTTCCGGTTGTGCCCGAGGTGTAGATGGCGATCAGTGGGTCTTCGGCGCCGGTGTCTGCGAAGCGTGCGCTGCCGAAGTCGCTGATGCCGTTGCGCGGGATCACGATGAACTTAGGAACGAAGTCGCACTTTACGCCGTGCACACCGACTCCGCGACGCGGGAATGCATCAAACGTGATGAGCACTTTCGCGTTCACGTCGCGCAGGCGAGTTTCGATGGCACCGGGTCCGTAGCCGGAGAACAGAGGGACTGCGAGCGCTCCGATGTGCGCGCACGCGAGCAGCACGATGACTGTCTCCGGCACCATCGGCAGATGGATTCCCACCGCGTCTCCCTGGCCGATTCCGAAGGCTGACAGTCGAGCCGCGAAGCCACTTACTTTTGCTGTAAGCTCGCTGTAAGTGAGCGAGCGCGTATTTCCTTCTTCACCTTCCCAGAGCACTGCGAGACGGTCTGGCGGATGTGGATCCAGACACGCGGAAGCAATGTTCAGGCGTCCGCCCACACACCAGCGAGGCCACTCCATGCCTCGGCTCATGTCGACTACCTGTGTGTAGGGTTCGGTAAATGGGATGCGCAGAAATCGAAGTACCGCGTCCGTGAATCCGGGCACGTCATCAATGGACCAGCGGTACATGGTCTGGAAATCGCCGTGCCCTGTGAACTTCAGAAAGCGAGTGAGTTGGGCGCGCTCAATGGTCGCCGAGTCCGGTTGCCAGGCGAATTGCATCAGTCACCTTCGCACAGCTGAATCAGCAGCGACTCGAGCTGGTCCTTACCCAATTCGGTGCTGATGAACAACTCCTGCCTGGCGCCAGCACTCAGCGCGATTGCTTTCCATCCATTGGTGGTGGGCACGGTGACGTGCATTTTCACGGGACCGCGGGCGTCGCGCACCTGCCGGATGACGCCTGGGATTACGGTGCGCACGGTTTTTGGGTTCTCTTCCAGAAGACGGCGGCAGACATCGCGAACGCCGTCAATAATGCTGTGCTCGATTTTCAGCCTGCCCTGCGCGGTACGCAGCTTCATGCCCATGGGGGATCCTCGGTGTCAGCGTACACGCTTCTTAAAGAAGAAGTCGACGCCGAACAAACCATTCTCCTCCCGAACGGCCACGACCGACCAGGTGGGGTTGAGGTTCCATTCGAGACGAATGATCTGCTGATTCGCCTGGGCGAGGTTTGTAACGTAAGTCAGGGTGATGTCGCGCGAGACCTGCTGTTCGATAGTAAGTCGCGCCTGGGGGACCGCACTGAGTCCGGTAAGTTGCGGATCGATCTTGAGACGACTTACTCCGAAAAATCGCTGCAGCCGATCCGATACAGGGTTCACGGCCTGTCCGAGCAGACTGTTAGTTCCCGTTGCGAGCACATTCGAGTTGGACACCGTCTGGCTGGATGCCAGAGAAGAGTTGCTGCCTGGTGCGCGGCCCATGGCAAGCAGCGCAATGATCTCATTGGTCTGGAGCGGGGGATCGGAACGGTAGGAGAAGTTGAGCTTCTTCGTGGTGCCGCTGAGGCTGATGGACACATCGACGCCACGGGCCTTGGTTTCGACGTTGAAGTCGAGCACGGGCTCGATGCGAATGGGATTGAAGAATGAGATCTCACCGCGAGTGATGGTGTACTTGTTGCCGAAGAACTCGGCTTCACCCTGACTCACAACCACGCGCCCGAGGACGGCGGGCTTGGCCGCGGTGCCTTTGATACGCAGATCGGCATCGGCCTGAATGTTCGCGGTCAGGCTGGTCTGGAACTGCAGGTTCGGCACGGTCTCGACGCGGATGTCGAGGTTCATGTTACGCAGATACTCGTTCTTCGTGACGGGCGCTGCGACCGGAGTCGGGGCGGATGCGAGCAGGCCACCTACGTCGGACTTCGGATTGAAGCCGGCGCGCGTGAGAGTCACCACCCCGGAGAGCAGGCTGTTTGATGTGGTTCCGGTGAGCGAAAGCGTGGCGTTGGCCGTGGCGCTGACACCTTCCGGATAGCGGAGGCGGACGCGGTCCGCACGAGCCTGCAGGCGGTACGTCATTTCATCCCGTCCGAGCCCAACGAAGCCCGAGAGAAGCAGGTCTCCCCCTCCGGTGTTGGCACGAAGACTTTCGATTGTGGCGCGGCGCTGATCGAACAGGATGGTCCCGTTGAGGTTGTCGATTCCGTTGGGGAAATCGGTCATATAGAACGACGCGTTCTTAAATTCCATGCGTCCGCCGAACTGCGGATCCTGCAGGGAACCTCGAACGGATGCACTTACTGTTGTCGCGCCCGATGACACGATATTGGGATCGAAGCTCTGGAGAATGGCGAGGTTCAGACTGCCGTCGATCTTCACATCGGCAACGGACTTCTCACGCACCAGGATCGCGCCCGATGCTTTGAGGTCCGTTTCGGGACCGACTAAGTGGGCACTCCGGACGTTGACCGCTTTACCGTCGTACTCCAGCACAATGGGACCTTCGTTGCGGAAGGAAAGCTCAGACTTCTGGCGGCTGGTGAGGCTGCGTCGAACAGGCACGATGTTGAGCGTTGGGATTTCCACGCGTGCCCGCATGGCTTCGGGTTTCTTCGCCGGTCCGGAGAAGGTGGCGCGCGCCTCGATGGTGCCTTCGACAGGCAACGGTTGCCTGCTCTGCGATGTCATGACAAGGTCCTGCAGTGTACTGAACTGAATGGGTGCGACAGTAAGTTCGCCGCTGCCTGGGTAATCGCCCGCGAGTTGAAAGCCGCCCTTGCCGGTAATGACAGAACCGCGAAGATTACCGTTGACGGAGAGAGTAAGTTGCTGGCCAGCGGTCCGCGCGTCGAGAGTTACATCACCGATGGGCCGCTTGTCGACACTGAGTCCACCTATGCTTACCTGACCATCGACGGACTGCGGCAGCATTTCGGCGTTCTTCACCGCAACGTTTCCTGCCAGTTTGATGCGCACGCGTCCTGCGAGTCCGGGCCGCTGCTTCTCCAGGTATTGCACTTCCTGCAGGCTCCAGCCTTCTGTGGACACGTTGAAGTTCAATGTTCCGTTCTTAAGGTCCTCCTGCGGATGGCTGTAAGTGCCCGTCAACAGGATGCGGTTGTCGCCGGCTGTCATCACGCCGTTGAGTACCTCGATTCCAGTGCCCGCGTACTTGAGCTCGGCTGTAAAGCGATCGAACTTCTCTCCATAAATGACGGGCTTTTCGACGTTGACGCGAAGGTTTGCCTGGGGTGCGCCGACGGTGCCAGTAACGTTGGCCTCCGCCGAGGCGAGTCCTTCGACAGGGACGTCCTGCTTTGCCTGTTTCAGCAAAGTGGCCAGTTGCGCCCCTTCTACCTTGACGGTTGCCGTGAGGGGGCTTGAATCCGCGGGCTTCCACTGCTGCAGTCCGACATCAGCGCTGCCACTCAGTCGCAGTGTTCCCTGCGCGAGAGCGAAGGTGGAGACGTGCGCTCCGGAGGGCGTCGCATCGACCGTCGCTACCAGGCGGTCGACGCTTTGTTCGGCCACTTCGAAGGAAGTAAGAGTAAGTTGCCCCGCCGCGCGCGCTTTGTCGAGAGGCCCGGTGATGGTGCCGTCGAATACTGCCGATCCTCCACGGACGAGCAGGATGGGGAAGCGCTCCGGCACGTTGTCGGAGGCGAGTGCGAGTGCGGGCTTGAAGTCTTCCAGATCACGGGAGTCGAGGCGCACCGTGAGTTGCTCGCCGACCGTGCCCCTGAGGTCGAGGCGGGTGTGCGGGAGTTCCACCCAGGAGTTGCCGAGCTGAATGGTGTTGCGTCGCTGCGTGTATGCGACTTCGAGGAAGCCCTTGACGGGCACCGCGCCCTGGCGCGCCGCGATCTTAATCTTCGCTCCGGCTTTCAGGTCCTTCGATCCAGCGGCGAGCGATCCGGTGATTTCCACGGGACCGCTGAGTGTTCCCGCAAAGTCGGCCCGTTTCAGACCGGCAGTGCGCATGACGGATGGAATCGATACGCCGGTAAGTGCACCGTTGACTTTGTAAGTTTTGAAATTGAGTAAGTCGACCGCACCGCTGAATACGCCGTCGAGCGCATGCACGGTCAAACCGCGGAGACGAACATCACGATTCTGAAAGTCGACGTCCGCGGCCACGGACACGTTCCGCAGGTTGATGCTGCCCTGGCGCATTGCGAAGTGCTGCCCCGTGAGGCGGCCATTAACGCGCAGGTTGTTGACGGGATCGTAGAGGACCTTGCCACGGAAGGTCGCCTGCCCAACGTGCGGCTGCGGAAGCTTGAGCAGCGGTCCCAGCTCCGACATGAAGGCGTTCGCGGTGACGTCTGCTGTGACTCGAGGATTATTCAGGTCCTCGACTACACCCGATAACTGGACACTGGACTCTTTCAGCGCGACGCGGGCTTCCTGCAGTTCGACGCGGTTCTTCAGAAGCCGGAACTTTGAGTTGACACCGAAGTTGACTGGCAACGGCGTCTGGCCCGATACCGTAGCTTCCGCTATCGCCAGTGTTCCGTTGTACGCGGGACCGTTGAGGTCATAGAATAGCTTCGCGTTTACATACCGGCCTCGCACGTCGAGCGGCAGTTTGCGGTCGCCGTAGTGGATCTCGCCGTTTCGGAGATTAATCTCCTTGATCGCCAGATCGAGTATCTGCTGAATCGGGTCCTTGCCGGATTTCTTCTCCACCTTCGGCTTCGGGATATTGGTGATGCCGCTTGCGTCCATCAGAAAGTTTACGCGGGGCTGTTCGACCAAAAGACTGGCAATATCTATGTCACGCTTCAACATCGAGATGATCTTGAGCTCCACTTTGACGGATTCGGCCCGAAACAGCGGCGCTTCGGCTGCAGGCTCGGTGCCATGGAGGATGAATGGCGCTATCTCAGCGGTAATTGAACTCCAGTCGAAGCGAAACGATCCAATCTCAACGCGGCCTCCGGTTGCTTTCTCCACTTCAGTGACGATGCGGTCCCGAACCTTTTCACGGAACCACGAGCTGGGTAAGATGATGACCGCGGCGAGTCCCAGTAACAGGACTAGTCCGATGAGTGTGGCGAGGATCCACAGGAGAACACGAGCGGTGCGTGTGACTCGGCCGGGACGGGGCGGCGGCTCAGGAGGAGGCGGCGCGGGTGGCGGTGTTGTGCTCACTGGAAGGCCTCCTTACGATAGACGATGCGGGTTTGAGTACTTACCTGGCCGAGCCAGCGATCAAGCGCGTTGTCGACACGCTGCTGGGTGATGTTCTTTTCCACCAGGCCGCGCGCTTCTTCGAACGACATGCCGGCCTCTGGCGGTGCCGCACCTTTAATCTGTGCGTCGTATGCGGCCTTGAGTTCTTCCTCAGGGATAGTGATGCCTGGGCGGAAGCGTACCTCAATGAACTCGAGGAACGCCGCCTGCCAGTTGAAGGCAGTGCGCGCGTCGGCTTCGCTTACCCGGTACTTCGTGAGAGCCGCTTTGTACTCCTCATCCGTTTTGTAACGCGCGCGGAAGTTCTTAAACAGGATGTCGGCCTGCTGCATGTTGTTCGGGACGTAGCGGCTGATATTGATTTCGCGGCGAATCAGGTATTGCTGGACAAGGCGCTCGGCTGTTTCTCGCTTGCTGTCGGGGCTCAGGTCGGGCTCTTCGTTATTGAGCAACGCGGTGATACGGATCTGACGCACCACCTCGCTCATGGCGATGGTGGTGTTGTCGACAGACACGGCCACGCGGTCTATGATCTCCGCGGTGCCCGCCGCGGCAGTCAGGATCAGCAATGAAGAAAGCAGTCTCATATCAGAACAATTGCCCCAGCGAGAAATGAAACTGAAAGCGGCTGATGCGCTGTTCCACGAACTGCACGCATCCTGTGGTGAGGTTGGCGCAGTTCGGCCCGTAGGCGTCGGGACTACGAAGCTGCTCAGCTGTACCCTTGACGCCGTTGAAGCGCGGCGCATTCATGCTCCAGGCAATGTCGGCTCTTACCGGGCCGACGGGTGTGCGGTAGCGGATGCCGAAGCCGATTGCATGCACCATGTAATTGAAGTCTTCGATATCGCGCTGCCGGATTCGGAAGCTGATGTTACGCGGGCTGCTGTAGATGTTTCCAGCGTCGTGAAACAGAACTCCGCCGATGTTGTCACCGAGCAGAGGGAAGCGCAGTTCGGTGTTGTGGAACAGGAGTGCCCGGCCACCGAGGGGGAAGCCTGTTTGCGAATCGCGCGGTCCGGCCTGGTTATCGGGGAAGCCGCGGTGGGAAGCAACACCGCCGGCAAAGAAGCGCTCGGGCAGTGGCACTTCGGATTTCGTGTGCTGCATTTCCAGACCGAAGCTGAGCTGGCGCGCGAGAACCATGTCACGGCGGACGCGGTGATAGGTGGCGTTGCGGCCGAGGAGTCGCGTGAACATGGTTCGCGGCTGTCCGAAGAAGTTTGACGCGAACGCACCGTCGATGGTGTTCAACATACCGCGGTGCGCGTCGACGGGGTCGTCGCGGCGATCCTGGATGAATGTTG
This sequence comes from Bryobacteraceae bacterium, assembly GCA_034408745.1. Lineage (GTDB taxonomy): Bacteria > Acidobacteriota > Terriglobia > Bryobacterales > Bryobacteraceae > JAWXCM01. The sequence goes on along the minus strand of JAWXCM010000449.1, from coordinate 64,721 downwards.
CTGAGATGGTACCGAGCTGCACGGGTTGCGCGAACAACGGGATCAGCGCGGGTGTGATGGAGATGTCGCTGATGGCTACCCGCCGATAGGAAACGCGGTACTGCGCAGTATTCGCTTTGGTGAGGCGCTGCGACAACTGCACCGATGCTTCACGGCGTCGCGAGCTGAACGTACTGACGTCGCGGGAGTCATCGAAGATTCCGGTGAAGGAGAGGTTGAGGGCGTCGTTGCCTTTGAACTGCGGAGCCAGGTAAGTCAGCACGCCACGCTGGCGGAGACTGGGGGCCCACTGCGACTGCAGTGTGATGGTATGTCCGATGCCGAGGAAGTTATTGCGACTTACTCCGAAGGACAGGCGTGGACTAAATCCCGCCGAGCCTGCCGGGGCGTCGAAGTTACCGGCCGATGCGCGGCCGATGCGCGCGATCTGTGCGCCGATACCTCCATTGAACGTGTACCGGCTGGCCTCTTCAATGCGGTACAGCACGTACTTACGGTCTGTTTCGCCGTCGGGATTCTGCAGGGCTGTGTCGACGCGGGCGAAGATTCCCAGATCGTATAACCGGCGCTGGTTTTCGATCATGGAGCTCTGCGCGAGCGGTGAGCCGGGCGTCAGGTCGCGAATGCGGGACATGACCAGGCCCTGACGCGTGGTGTCGAGTCCGCTGATCAGAACGTCTCGCACATACTGGCGCGAACCCATCTGGATGCTGTAGCGCAGCCGCATCTTGTTCTGGCCTTCAACGGGCGTGCCGACGGGTTCCATGCGAGCGTCGGGATATCCGCTGTTATAGAAGTAGCCAAGAATGGTATCCATGTCGGCCGACACGTTGAGTTCGCTGTAAGGCTGTCCTTCGCTGGACTGGAGCGACGGTACGAATTCTTTCAGTGCGGCAGCGTCCGCGCCTTCTATGGTGAGGGAATCCACGAACCACTGCGGACCTTCTTTGATGTCGAAAAAGGCCGCGACTTCATTCGACTTGCCGTTGTAATCGTCTTCTGTACGGGTTTCGACGGCGATGTCGCGGAATCCATTCTGCTGATAAAGCAATTTGAGGGCGTTTGCGTCGCGGCGCAGGTAGTCCTGACTGAAGCGTCCCTGACGAAAGCGAAGGAGGCTCGCTTCGGTGGTGAAAATACGTTCCCGCAGAGTGTCTCTCTCAAAATACTTGTTGCCGGTGATTTCCACCTTGACGAGTTTGTGGCGGTCGCCAGGAAAGATGGAATAGAGGATGACGCGGCGGTCCTTCTCCTGCTGCTGATCGAAGTCGACTTCAGTTTCGAAGTAGCCACGGGACTGCAGGTACTCAGTGATCTCGCGCTTGCCTTCGACGAGCAGATCCTTGTCGACGGTCTGCTCCTGATACACGGGGACGAGTTCGCGCAGCTTGCCTTTAGAGATCTTCGCGCCCTGGGCCCGGACTGTGACTTTGGGGCCGGTTTCGACGGTAATGGACGGAACGACACGATTCTCGCTTTCGCGGTATTCCATCTGGTCGAGGATGACTTTTGCCAGCAGGAAGTCCTTCTTCTGGTAAGCGCGGCGAATACGGTCGAGACCCTGCTGTGTACGCGAGTCAGTAACCTCTTTGAACGGACCGAAGCCGAAGAACCGGCGCCAGTGACTTATCTTGATGAGCTCTTCTACGCTCCGGCCCGGACTTCCGTGGAAGATGGGCTGCGAGTATTTGGCCCGCTTGCCGGAATCGACGCGAAAGGTGATGTCGACTTGCTGGTATGGCTCATCGTCGAGGTGGAGATCGATTTTAGCTCCGTAGAATCCGTTGGTGCGGAGCAGGTCAAGGAGGCGGTCATTTCCCTGTCGCTGCTGGGAACGGTAGTATCGTTCGCCGAGTCCGAGGTTGCTTATGTTGACGAGCTGGCCAGGGCTGGGAGGAGAAGGAACGCCCCGGACTCTCACGTTTCGGATGAAGCGCGCCGGCGTTACCTCAAAGCGCAGCGCGACGCCGCCGTCGCCCTGGGGCTGAGCGTCAACGGCGATGTCGGTGAAACGGCCCGTGGAGTAGAGCTGCTCCATGCTGCGGCGCACCGCATCCATGCTGAGAGGCGCACCGATTTTCAGAAGTTCGAACTGGCCGGCACGGTCTTCTTTGGCGAGAAAAGTGTCTGAAGGAACGATGCTCACCGACGAAACCGGGCGACCTTCGAATGCGTTTTCCTGTGCTGCCAGCGGCAACGTAAGGAGAAGCAGGAGAAGCGAGAGCAGCATTCGGGCGAGCGCCTCCAGGCGAAGGCTTGACGCCCTCCATGTTAGCGCAGGCGCTGTTACCATCGGGTGTATGACTCCGGGGGAACGGGAACGTTACTCGCGTCAGATTCGCTTTGCGGGGATTGGCGAAGCAGGTCAGGAGCGTTTACTGCGCTCACGCGTGGCCATTGTGGGATGCGGGGCGCTGGGTAGTTTTCAGGCGGGTGCAATGGCTCGCTCCGGCGTCGGGCATTTGACGCTGATCGACCGCGATTTTGTGGAGTTAAGCAACCTGCAGCGGCAATGGCTGTACGGCGAAGCCGATGCTCGCGAGGCGGTTCCGAAGGCCGCGGCGGCAGCTCGGGAGATCGCGCGATTCGCAAGCGACTGCCATGTAACTGCCGCAACAGAAGACCTTACCCCTGGTAACATTGACGACCTGTTAGGTGACGCGGACATTGTGCTGGATGGAACGGACAATTTCGAGACGCGTTTCCTTGTAAATGATTACTGCATTCGTCAGAATGTTCCGTGGATTTACGGAGCGGCGGTGGGCAGCTATGGGCTGACGTTCGCTGTGATGCCTCAGGAAACGCCGTGTCTGGCGTGTTTGTATCCCGCTCCTCCGGGTGGCGTGCAGCCGACTTGTGAGACGGCCGGCGTGCTTTCTCCCATCACGTCGACGATTGCGTCGCTGCAATGCGCGGCGGCGTTGCGGATTCTGGCTGGTGGGGCTCCCGAGCCTCTGGTGACTACCGTGGATGTCTGGACGGGGCGCATTCGTCAGGTTCGGCAACCGGAGCGCGACCCGGAATGCCGGGCGTGCGCACATCACGATTACATCTGGCTGAACACGCAGCGCCGGGTGCCGGTGAGCTTGTGCGGACGCAACGCGGTACAGATCCACGAGCGCAACCGGCCGCTCAACCTTAAGGAACTGCGCGAATCGCTGGAGCCCCTGGGTGAGGTTCGGGCCAACGACTTTGCGGTTCGATTCTTTGTGACGCCCTATGAGATGACGATCTTCCCCGATGGGCGCGCCATTATTAAGGGCACGCAGGACATAGGTGTGGCGCGCAGTTTGTACGCACGCTACATAGGTGCGTGAGGGCGGGGCGTGAAGGGGCGCCCGTGAATCGGGGCGCGTGAACGGCAATTAATGTGCTGGAACGTACATGAGGGCGGAAGTATCCGCGTCTTTTCTGGTGGAGGTTGCCATGAGATTGTTTACCTCGCTGGCACTGGCCGCTGCACTTACCGTTCCTGTGATGGCGCAGCGTGGCCCACATGACGGCGGTTATGGACGGGACCGCTATGACGATCGCGACTATCGCAACGGCCGCGGGAACGTGGGAATGGGCGCTCTCGACCGTGTGGAGCAGGATCTCCGGAGTGTGGCCTCGCGCGGGTACAACAACAGCGGTGATCGCCGGTCTCTGGAACGCGCACTGAGCGATGTGGCACGGGTTCGGAATGACTGGCAGCGCAAGGGCCGAATTGATACGGGGCGAGTGGACAACGCAGCCCGGCACATCGGCGATGCGCTGCGCAGCGGCAGGATGGATCCGCGTGAACGGTCGATACTGAGCCGCGATATCGCGATGCTGCAGCAGCTTCGCAACGGTGGTTCGTATGGAAATAACGGCGGCTATGGGCCGTGGTCGCGGTAACCCTTCTTCTTCGTTCGTTGTAATCAGCCTCCGCTCTGCAGTATCTACAGAGCGGAGGCTTTTTCATGCGAAGCTGCAACGATGTGATGACCCCTGACCCGACTTGCGTGTCCGCCGAGGACACTGTGAAAGCGGCCGCGGAGATTATGAAGGCGGAAGACGTTGGCGCAGTGCCTGTGGTGGAGAACGGCGGGTCCAAAAGGCTCATCGGCATCATCACCGACCGCGACATTGTACTGAACATCATTGCCGAGGGGCGTGATGCGGGAAGCGCGAAGGTGGAGGAAGTGATGTCTCGCAACCCGGTAACCTGCCGGGGGGACGAGGACGTGGTGAACGCGCTGGACCGGATGAGCGCGCATCAGGTGCGGCGCATTCCGGTGGTTGACGGCAAAGGTCACATTGTTGGGATCATCTCTCAGGCTGATGTGGCCACTCGCGTGGATTTGCCGGAGAAGACTGCGAACGTGCTGGAGGATATCTCGCAGCCCGTGGGCTGAGGCTGCTTCGTCAGAAGTCGGAGTAGGGTGTTCCTTCGAGACTTGTCTTGTCCGAGCCGCTTTGCACCTCAAAGATTCCCGGCTCGGACTGATTCACCGCGTTCTGCGCGTCTTCCATGATGATTTTCCACGTGTTGTTCTGGCCTGTCAAGGGGTCGACGGGCACGGACCGCAAATAGCCTTCGGTTACCAGATCCTGCAGGGACTGTGGCGCTTTGCCTTTGTCGATAGTGAACTCGTCGATCACCTGGCGCATGGTGAACAGGTTGTTCCGCAGGAGCGACTCCTTGGAACGAACCAGGGTTCGCTGATAATAGGGAACCGCCATCGACAGCAGAATGCTGATGACGGTGACCACAATCATCAGCTCGACGATTGTGAATCCGGCTCGGAGTCGGGCGAGCTTACCACTCGGCATAGGGCGTTCCATCGGCCGCTTTCTCCGTTGTCTTCGAATACACGTCAAATACATTTTGCCCGCCAAAGGACGTCGACGTTGGATCGTCCTGCGTGCTTCGTTTCCCCCACTCGGTGGATTTGGTGAAGGGATCGCGCGGGATTCGGCGAAGGAACCGGACCTTTTTGTCGGTTTCGCCCTGAATTTTCACGCCTTCCACCAGCACTTCGAGCGATTCGGGGTAGTTCTCCGAGCCCAGCTTCTGGGTGGGGAGCTTGCCGAGATCGGCCATATCCTTGTACTTGTCGATGGCCGTTCGAATCTCCCGCAGCGAGTAGCGCAGCTCCTTTTCTTTGTCGCGGCGGACGCGGAACCGCGCCAGCGGCACGGACATAGTGGCCAGCAGCGCCAGGATGGTGAATGCCACGATGAGCTCAATCAGGGAGAGTCCTCCCTGACTGAGTCGCCGTCTTCGAGTCACTTCCCGCATACGATTACTGGACGTCAATCGCCATTGTGGGCGATCCAACGGGCACCGGCAGCAACTGGGTGTTGCGGAACGATGCGTCTAAAACCTGCACTTTGCTGGCGCCGCGGCCGATTGCCTGAAATGTCACAGTCAGGACGGTGCCGGAACCGCTGACGCCGCCGGAGCCGGGAGTGCGACTGAGATTCACGGCCACGTCGCCGGTCTCATTCATGACGTTGGGTGTGAAGTCGATCTTCTGACCGTCGCCGCCCATTAGCGATCCGGCCTGCACGGAGGTGACGCGCAGCATTTTGGGATCGAACTTGAGCCGTACGGGCGCGCTGAACAGGTCGGCGATATTTTCCGCCTGCAGGGAGACGGTTATTGGAGCACTGAGAGCGACGGTCGCCGACGGAGCCTGGAACGAGAGCCGGGCGCTGCCTGCCGCCATCGGAGTGGGAGCCGGCGCCGCGGGTGCAGGCGTCGGGCTCGCTGCCGGCTGAATGGGCGCGGGCGCAGTGGCGGCGGGAGCAGGCGACGGGGTCACCGGGGTAATCGCCTGAGGCTGCGCCGGCGGAACTGCGGTGTTCGGGGCCGCGGTGTTCGGCGCCGGGGCGACCTGCATGGGAGCGGGCTCGGGGCGGGGCGAGTAGTTCAGCTTGACGTTCTGGTCGTTGCCGGCCGAAACGCCTCGGAGGTTCGACTCGCTGTAATCCGGAGCGCGGATGATGTGTGGAATGAGCACCATCAGCAGTTCGCCGCGCGGTTTGTCGATCTTCTCCGTGGAGAAGAGGCGGCCGATGACAGGGAGGTCCATCAGACCGGGGACACCGGAGCGGATCCGCGTTTCCTGCTGGCTGAGCAGTCCACCCATGAGGTTAACTTCGCCCTCACGGAGGCGGATGTCCTGCACGATGGTGCGGCGACTGACGACGGGCTGCTTGAGGCCACCAAGGTCAACTTCGTTCGACTTAGTGGACAGATCGATTTCCACGTGCAGCGACACTTCGTTCTTGCCGTGGATTTTCGGCACGATGTCGACGTTGACACCGGTGTCGAGGAACTGGAACTGGGTGCTTACGAGCGGGTTCAGGCCGACGCTGCCGACGCCAGGCTGGAAGCTGCCGGTAGCGTAGGGAATGCGGTCGCCGATCTTGAGCGACGCTTTGCCCATCTCGACGGCTCGGACCTGAGGCTGCTGGAGCACTCGCGACGAGGTGTCGCTGAGCAGCGCCTGAATGAGGAAACTGGGGACATTCAGGGAGTAGTCGCCGAGGCCGAGGCGGATGTTGTTCAGCGGCTGCGATCCGCCTGTTACCTTGCCGTCGGCGTCGGTGGCGGTCCTGTTGTAGCCGATGGGGAGGTTGATTCCCGGGGCGCCAGCGGTCTGGAACGTAAGCGCGAGGTCGCGGATGCGGCTGCGATTGGCTTCCATGACGATGACGTCGATGACGACTTCGTTCTTCGGCTTGTCGAGATCCTGCACCAGTTTTTCGGCGAGCGCCACCTGGTCGGCAGTGCCGCGGACGAGGATGGCGTACTGCGCGTTGTAGGTGAACGCGCGGCGAATTTCGGTCACCGACCGGATGGTGGTAGAGATTTCCTGCAGTTCCTGTACGGTGGTGGCGTTCTTGATGTAGAACACCTTTACGACGTAGTCTTCGTAGTCGCGTCGCTTCTGGACGTTGTCGTTGGTGACGAAAATGGTATTCGTCGACAGCGGCTTCCAGTAGGACTTGGTCTGAATGGAGAGATAATCGAGCGCTTCTTCGAGGGTGGTGTTGGAGAGATCTACCGTGTAGTTCGACTTGCCGGGCGCGTTCTGATATTCGGGATCGAGGATGACGTTAATCCCGGCAAGCTTGCCGACGGTCTCATACAGCACCTTCACGGGCTGGTTGTTCATGCGCAGCGTGGTGATCTGGCGCTGCATGGGTTTCAGCTCGGGAAGCGCCATCATGCGCGACGCCTTCTCTTCGGCCTCGCGGGTGGATTTCTCAGCCGGGGTCATGCCTCGCTCCTCCGGGGTGGCGGAGCGGGTGGCGGGTGAGCGTTCGCGCTCAATCATCTCGCGGGTGCGCCGGATTTCGGATTCGGCGAGCATGGCGCTGGGATCGATTGCGTAGGCACGCTGGAACTCGTGAAGCGCTTCTTCGAGGCGGCCTTCGGCGCGGAGTTTCTGGCCAGCGTTGATGCGCGCGGACCCGGCCTGGAATCGAACACGGCGGGAAGCGGCCTGGTACGCGGAGTCGACGGGATCCTCCAGCATGGCCTGCTCGTAGAGGTCGAGCGCGGTCTCCCACTGCTTCCGCGCCTCGGCCTCACGGCCCTGGGTCAGGAACTTCTCACCCTTTCGGGTTCGGGCGGGGAGGTCCGGGACCACCAGCGTCAGAATCAGGCAAAAGATAGCTAAGCGTTTGAAATCACGCATGTTTGAGGTTCACAAGCCTGTGCTAATATCGGAAGATACGCGGCCAAACGCGCCTCGTGTGTCACCCCGAACAAAAGGTGGCTCACCAGTACTGACGTAAGCCGCGCGCGTAACGTTGAGAAAAGCTTGGCAGAGTCTCCCGTCCGGATATTAAGCGAGAATCGGCAGGCGCGGTACAACTACACCCTGCTGGAAACCATGGAAGCTGGCATCCAGTTGCTGGGCACCGAAGTTAAGTCCGTGAAGACGGGAAAGGTGCAGCTTAAGGAGTCGTACGCCGATATTATCGGCAATGAAGCCTGGTTGCTGAACGCACATATTAGTGAGTACTCGCACGGCAACCGGGAAAATCACACGCCCATGCGGAAGCGGAAGTTGCTGCTGCACCGCAGGGAAATCGACAAGCTTCAGGTGGTAGTTAAGGAAAAGGGTTTATCCCTTGTACCGCTGAAGCTGTACATCAAGAATGGAAAGATCAAGTGTGAACTCGCGGTCGCACGGGGTAAGAAGCAGCACGATAAACGCGAGGCGGAGCGCAACCGGGAAGCGCAGGAAGAAGCTCGCCAGGCGGTAAGGCGCAGCAGAGCGAACTGGGACTGAGGAATGGATATTGCAATTCAGCAGGGACAAATCGGTGAGTTCGCCTCCCCGGTACTCGTAATACCGGGGTTTGACCCCGACACGCCGCGCGACCATGAGGTTGATTACGCTTCCGGCGGGTTGATCAACGACTTGTATAAATCCGGCGAGTTCCGGGGCAAAGTCGGCGATACAGCCGTGCTGCACCGCGTTCCCGGGTTCAGGGCGGAGCGCCTGATGCTGGCGGGCGGCGGCAAACGCGCGGACTTCACTCCGTTTGAAATGCGCCGGCTGGCCGGAGCCGCTGTTCGGGCTGCGGCGACAAGGCGTATTCCCACGGTCCAATTCTGGGTTCCGGCGGAGTTTGCCGAGCCGCAGTGGGTGCAGGCTGTGGTGGAAGGCGCGCTGGCCGGATCGTGGGAGCCGGACGTGCTGAAGACCGATCCCAGGAAGCACGAGACTCGCGTTACTTCCTTTACGGTGTGTGTGGCTTCTTCGACGGCTGCGCTGGAGAAGGTCGTTGCGGATGCCACCGTGATCGGCGAATCGCAGAACTTTGCCCGCGACCTGGTAAATCTGCCGGCGAACCTGCTGACTCCGCTGGAGCTTGCGGCGCGGGCGAAGCAGATGGCTCAGGAGTCGGGGCTGACGTGCGAGGTTCTGGAAACGGAGCAGATGCGCGAGCTTGGGATGGGCGCGTTGCTCGGCGTGGCGCAGGGGAGCGAGAATCCACCCGCGCTGATCGTGATTCGATACGAACCGCCGCGGGCTGTGTCTGACGACCATCTGGCGCTGGTGGGTAAGGGCGTGACGTTCGATACGGGCGGCTACTCCATCAAGCCGGCGGACGGCATGGAGAAGATGAAGTACGACATGGGCGGCGCGGCGGCGGTGCTGGGCGCGATGCGCGCGATTGCGAGGCTAAAGCCCGACGTCCGCGTGACCGCTTATATTCCCACTGTCGAGAACATGATCTCCGGCAATGCGCAGCGGCCTGGCGACATTGTGACCACGATGTGCGGCAAGACGGTGGAGGTGCTTAACACCGATGCCGAGGGACGCCTGATTCTGGCCGATGCCATGTCGTACGCGCTGAAGGACGGCGCGACTCACATGGTGGACGCCGCAACGCTGACCGGTGCGATCGCGGTCGCGCTGGGTCATTTGTACTTCGGTGCGTTTACCAATAACGACGCGTTGTATGACCGCGTGGCGGCGGCGTCGAAGTCGGCTGGCGAGCGGGTGTGGCGGCTGCCGATGGATGAGGAGTACAAGGACTACCTGAAGTCGGCGTTTGCCGATCTGCCGAATATTGGCGGGCGTTGGGGCGGCTCGATTACCGCGGCCAAATTCCTGGAGGAGTTCGCCGGGGAGAAGCCCTGGGTGCACCTGGACATTGCGGGTACGGCGTGGCTCGACGACGGGAAGGCGTGGCTGGCCAAGGGGCCGACGGGGACGGCGGTTCGGACGTTTATTGGCCTCGCGACGGGGTGGTCGGCCTAATTCATCGGTCCTCCCGACAACTGCGGGAGCTGTCACCTGACAGAGTCCCGAGGATAAAATAATAAGGTGCCGCGCGGAAATACTTGTCACCATTGATGAATCCGGTGATGTCGGCATGAAGCTGGGAGCTGGGTCATCACCGCTCTTTTGCATTGCGGCCGTCATCTTCCCCGACTCCTTCATCGCAAACGCCTGTGATCGAGCGGTTGATGAGATTCGCCGTCGCCTGAACAGAAGACACGAGTTTCACTTCACGGGTTTGAAACATAGCATTGCGGAAACGTTTAACGAACCGGCTGGGTGGAAAACGTAATGTACGGGAACACTTCCGGAATGTGCGAATCGTAATGGCCGTGCTGGTTCCACGTCCACCCCGCTGCCGGGTCCAGCCGCTCTCCGCGCGGGCCAATGTGCTGGAAGCGCGAGCAGTCCATCCGCCACACATCCCCATCGCGAGGCGGCAGGGAGCGGCCGTCGGCGAGCAGGCTCAGGCTCGACCACGGAATCGCAATCTCGGCCGACCATCCCCGGTCCGTACCACGCCTGCTGTTCAACTCGCCGTCGATATGCACCGCGTGCCGCAGTCCGGGCAGGTCGTAGTCGAGGAACCCGTTCCGCATCCCGCGCGGATGCGCATGGCCGCCGACGCCGTCCAGCAGCATGATGTTCTGACCCTCCGCGTCCCATCCCGGGATCGACACGTCCTGCCAGATCCACATCACTTCATAGATGGTGTTGAGCGCGTTGATCTCAAACTCGTAGTACGCGTCTTTACCCGCGATGAAGATTTCCAGGTCGTTGTCGAACCAGATCTTCGAATCGCGCTCGGTCAGAGTTGCCCAGACATCGGTCTCCGGGGCGCTGAAGCCGAAGTAGACGCAATCCTCATCCCAGAGCATGCGGACACGGGTGTCGAACCAGGCAGGCTCGCCCGTGACGATGTCGACGAAGGGATTCGAAGGAGCTGCGGCGAGCCAGTCGGCTTCATCCAGCCGCCCGTCGATTTGCAGCGGCGCGGTGGCCCTGAGGCAGGTGTAATGAGAAGGTGGTGAAATCACAGACAATTTCAATCCATTCTCCTACGCCCGCCTCCATGGCGCTGGTTTCGCTTGCCGGACTCGCAGGTCTGGCATTTCACCGCCGCGCGCGAGCAACCCGTTTGATTGCAGACGAATAGCCCTGCTGCCGGGCGGCCGAACCTGCTGGCGTGTTATCCTGATCTATTCGGGTTCAAACTCCTCAGAGGTTCTCCAAATGTCAGGCCATTCCAAATGGGCAACCATTAAGCACAAGAAGGCTGCCCTCGACGCCAAGCGCGGCAAGACCTTCACCAGGGTAATTAAAGAAATTATGATCGCCGCCAGAAGCGGTGGCGGTGATCCGGACGGCAACCCCCGACTGCGTACCGCGGTGCTCGCTGCCAAAGCCGTGTCGATGCCGATGGACAACATCAACCGCGCCATTAAACGGGGCACCGGCGAACTCGAAGGCGGCCAGATCGACGAACTGGTATACGAAGGCTACGGCGCTGGCGGAGCCGCGATCGTGGCGTTCGTCGCCACCGACAACAAGAACCGTACGGTCAGTGAAATTCGCCACGTGTTCTCCAAGAATGGCGGCAACATGGGTGAACCTGGCAGCGTTTCGTGGATGTTCGAACGCAAGGGCCAGATCCTGATTGAGAAGGCCAACGCGGAAGAAGATGCGCTGATGAATCTGGTGCTGGAAGCCGGCGCCGACGATCTGCGCGGCGATGACGAGAACTGGGAAGTGCTGACGGCGCCGGAAAGTTTGATCGCCGTTCAGGACGCCCTGGCCGCTGCGAAGATCCCGATCATCGCAGCCCAGCAGGCCATGATCCCAAAGAACACCGTACAGATCGAGACCAAAAATGTTGCGGGATTGATGCGACTCGTCGACGCCCTCGAAGAGCACGACGACGTGCAGAACGTGTTCGGCAATTACGAGATCGACGACAAGGACCTGGAAGCCCTCGCGTAAACGAGCGTAGCTTTCAGCAGCAGGCAAGTGCCGGTCGTGGCCATCATGCGAGTACTCGGAATCGATTGTGGAACCGAAAAGACCGGCTTCGGCGTCATTGACACCGATGGGATCTCACATCGCATGATCGCCGCCGGCGTGATCCGCACTCGTCCGTCTGACGCGCTGCACACGCGGCTCGGGCAAATCGCCGCTGCGCTTCGCGCCCTCATTCGCGATCATCAGCCGGAAGCCGTCGCGGTGGAAGAAGTGTTCCATGCCGTCAATACCAGAACCGCGCTTAAGCTGGCGCACGTCCGAGGCGTGGCTCTGCTGATGGCAGCCGAATCTGGCGTCGCGCTCGGGGAATACTCGCCCATGGAAGTGAAGATGAGCGTTGTGGGATACGGCCGTGCGGAGAAGAGCCAGGTGCAGTTGATGGTTCGCTCCCTGCTCAAGCTGGCGGCAACCGAGCCCGAAGATGCTTCCGACGCGCTCGCCGTGGCAATCTGTCATGCGACTCGAACCTGTGTGATGAATCGACTGGGGGCCGTGCGCGCATGAAGTCTGTGTTTGCCTTTTTTCTCCTGACGTTGCCGGCGCTGTTTGCCGCAGCCGGTCCCGTCGTCAGTTATTCCAAATCATTCCCCGGAAGCGTTCCCGCGTACGTAAGCATCACCGTCCAGAAGGACGGCGGCGCGGTGTACAAGGAAGCCGTTGATGACGAGGAACCCGTCGCGTTTAAAGTGGCGCCGGAAGACGTGCAGATGATCTACGGACTCGCCGAAACACTCGACTATTTTCAGAAGCCGCTTGAGTCGGGCCTGAAAGTGGCGCAGATGGGGAAGAAGACGTTTGGCTGGCAGGACGGCGCGGCGAAGCACGAGACCACGTTCAACTTCTCGCTCGACGAGAATGCAAAGACGCTGCTCGACTGGTTTGAGCGCGTTACCGAGACCCAGCAGTTGTACTTCGCGCTGGAACGCTCGGTTCGTTTCGACAAGCTCGGAGTGAACAAGTCGATACTGCAGGTGGAAGCGGCCTGGGATCGCAAACGGCTGGTGAGCCCGGAGCGTTTCCTTCCTCTGCTGGACCGCGTCGCGAAGAACGACAGCTATCTGCACATGGCCCGTGAGCGCGCTGCCTCGCTCGCTGACGTATTCCGCAACCCCAAACCAAAGCCCGCCGGAGAGTAGTTCCTGATGACCTTTGTTGCCAGATGCGCGGCTGTTCTGCTGCTGACGATTCCTTGCCCGGTGTTCGCCCAGGCCCCCGTCGCCGCCGAGACGGCCGAACAGATGTCGGAGAAGGAGAGCCGCGAACTGCAGTCGGCGCTTGCCGAAACCAGCAACACGCCTGCCGAAATCGCACGCACCCTCGAACGGCACCTCGCGAAATATCCGAAGAGTCCACAGCGTGATGAGATGGAACGCGCCATCGTGAAGTCGGCCATGGAGGCAAACGATTCTGCGCGGATTCTTAAGTACGGCGAGAAAGCGCTGGCAAAGGAAATGAATCAGCCGCAGTTGCTGGAGCGCGTCGCCGGACTGCTGCTGGAATCCTCCGACAAAGAGGCCGCGGAGCGAGCCCTGAAGTACGCCCAGAAATTCGAAGAGATCCTGCGTGCCCTCGAGAAGGAGGGTCCGAGCGCCCCGCGGGGACGTGCACAGCTGCTGGAAGAAATGGATCGAGCGTTGGGTCGCGCCCTCATTCTGGAGGCTCGCGCAATGGGGAATCTGGGCAAGGTTCCCGAAGCTGTCGCCACGGCGCGCCGAGCGTGGGATCAGTATCAGACCGCGTCGACGGCACGGGAACTGGCCCGCTGGCTGGAGAAATCGGGCAACCTGGAGGAAGCGCTCCAGTATTACGCCGCTGCGTTCATGGCGCGCGATTCCAAGGTGACGGACCGCGACCGGGAACTCGACCGCGCGCGGCTCGGTGAACTGTACACCAAAGTGCACGGGAGCCAGAAAGGCCTCGGCGACATTGTGCTGAAGGCGTGGGACGAATCGTCGTCCAACACAGTCGCGCGCCGCGAACTGCAGAAGAATCGAGATCCGAACTCAGTTGCCGCCAACCCGTTTGAGTTCACCCTCGCCGCTGTGGAAGGGGCGCCGCTGAACATGGCGTCGCTGCGGGGCAAAGTGGTCATCCTCGACTTCTGGGCCACCTGGTGCGGGCCGTGTCGCATTCAGCATCCGCTCTACGAAGAGGTCCGCAAGAAGTTTAAGGATCGGGACGACGTCGTCTTCCTCGCCATCAGCACGGATGATGAGCGGGCGTCGGTCAAGCCGTTCCTCGAAGAGAACAAGTGGAGCAAGAACGTGTACTTTGAGGACGGGCTCGGGACGTTCCTGCGTGTTTCGCAGATCCCCACCACCGTCATTCTCGACAAGCGTGGACAGACATTCACGCGCATGAATGGCTTCGTTCCGGAGCGGTTTGTCGACCAGTTAACGGAGCGCATTCGTGAAGCGCTCAAGAGCGGCTCATGAGCTTCGACCGGGTAATCTGGATTGTTCTTGACAGCGTCGGCATCGGCGAAATGCCAGACGCGGACCAGTTCGGCGACGCTGGCAGCGACACCCTTGGCAACATCTCGCGTGTTCGCCCGATGCACTTGCCGAACCTGTGCAGGCTCGGTCTCGGCAACATCCGCGACCTGCACGGACTCCCTCGCGAAACGAACCCAATGGGTTCGTTTGGTAAATGTACCCTCGCCAGCCCGGGCAAGGACACAACGACCGGGCACTGGGAGATGGCCGGAATCCACCTGGCTGAGCCCTTCCCGCTTTATCCCAACGGCTTCCCGGCCGATGTCATGGACGAGTTCGAGCGGCGCATCGGACGCGGCTGGCTCGGCAACTACGCGGCTTCGGGGACCGACATCATCCAGGCGCTGGGCGAGGAGCATGTGCGAACGGGAAAGCCGATCGTCTACACTTCGGCCGACAGCGTGTTCCAGATCGCCGCGCACGAGAGCATCCTCCCGATCCCGGAGCTGTACCGCATCTGCGAAATCGCGCGCGATCTGCTCCGCGGTCCCCACGAAGTGGGACGCGTGATCGCGCGGCCCTTCACTGGGGAGCCGGGCGCGTTCAAGCGAACCGCGAACCGGCACGACTACGCCGTCCCGCCGCCTGAAGGCATGCTTCTCGACCAGCTCGCGGCCAACAACGTGCGCGTGCATGGAGTCGGCAAGATCTCCGACGTGTTCCTCGCGCGCGGCATTCAGCAGTCCGACAAAACGAAGTCGAATGCCGACGGCATGCAGAAGACGCTCGACGCGATGCGCACCACCGGGCGCGGTCTCATCTGGGTCAATCTCGTCGACTTCGACGCGCTCTTTGGACATCGCAACGATGTGGAAGGCTACGCCCGGGCGCTGGAAGAAGCCGATGGATGGATCCCGTCCCTGATGGCCGCAGCGTCGGACGGCGACCTCGTCATCTTATGCGCGGACCACGGCTGCGATCCCACTACGCCCAGCACCGACCATAGTCGTGAATACGTGCCTCTGCTCACCTGGGGACCACGTGCAAAGTCCGCTGTCGCGCTCGGCACACGAGCCTCATTAAGCGACATCGGCCAGACCATCGCCGCGAACTTCGGCACACATATCGCGAACGGCCAAAGCTTCCTGGATAAACTGGTGGTTTCCTGAGACAACATGCGTACCCCACTAATGGCCGGTAACTGGAAGATGTACAAGACTGCCTCTGAGACGACAGCGTTCTTTGAGCAGTTCCGCCCGCTCGTTGCATCGGTTGCGGACCGTGACATCGTGATTTGTCCGACCTTCGTGAATCTGCCCGCCGCCGTCGCCGCGGTTGCAGGTTCAAACGTTGGAATTGGCGGTCAGAACGTCTTCTGGCAAAACAAGGAAGGCGCCTTTACCGGCGAGATCTCCGGCGTGATGCTGAAGGGCATTGGCGTCGAGTGGGTCATCATCGGCCACAGCGAACGCCGCCAGTATTTCGGCGAGACCGACGAGACCGTGCTGAAGCGCACCGTCGCCGCTCTCGAAGCGGGCCTCAAGCCCATAGTCTGCGTCGGCGAGCGTCTGGAAGAACGCGAATCGGGCAAGACCAACGACGTGCTGCAGACGCAGTTCGACGGTGGCATCGCGGGACTCAGCGCGGAGCAGTTTGCGCAGATCGCCATCGCGTACGAACCCGTGTGGGCCATCGGCACCGGCAAAACCGCAACCCCGGAAATCGCGGAAGATACGCACAAAGCGATTCGCGGTTTCGTGGAAGGCAAGTTCGGTTCAGAAGCCGCGGCAGCCGCCCGAATTCTGTATGGTGGCAGCGTGAAGCCGGACAACGCGACTATCCTGATGAGTCAGCCGGACATCGACGGCGTGCTGGTTGGTGGCGCGGCCCTTGAAGCGAAGAGCTTCGCGGCCATCGTCAACTTCTAATTTCACCGGCCCCTTCGGCCGGAATGCATTCGTAAAACACGGGAGTGAGGTTGTACCGCCGTTCGTACGCGGCCGTGATGTGTTGCCGAAAGGCATTCACACGGTTGGGCGACACCAGGTTGACGGTACAGCCTCCGAACCCGCCCCCTGTCATCCTCGCTCCATATACGCCGCTCAGCGCCGACGCGGTGTCCACCAGAAAGTCGATTTCTTCCGCGCTGATCTCGTAGTCCTGCTGCATGCTGCGGTGCGACGCCAGGAACAGACGTCCCATGGCAAGCAGATCGCCCTGAGCCGCCACTCCGGTGAACGCCACCACACGCTCGTTCTCCGTGGTGACATGCCGTGCGCGTCGAAACACGTTGTCGGCCATCGACTGGCGAGTTCGATCCACCATGTCGGGCGAAACATCGCGCAGGCTCTCCACTCCGGGAAAGGTCTGCTGGATCGCTGTCACCGCTTCCGCGCATTCCTTGACACGAGTCGCGTAGGCGGACGAGCCCAGCTCATGTTTCACCAGCGAATTGACGGCGACAATCGAAACCGGCGGAGGAAGCGGAACCGCTTCGTACGTCAGGGAGCGGCAGTCGATGCGAATCGCCTTCCCGGTCTCCCCGAACACGGACACGTACTGATCCATGATGCCGACCGGCACGCCGACAAACTCGCGCTCGGCACGCCGGGCCAGCTGAGCCAACTCGGTGCGGTCGATCTCGCGTCCAAAAAGCATCGCCAGTGCCGACGATATTTCCAGCGCGGCGGATGAGCTCAGGCCCGACCCAACAGGCACCGTGCTGGACACGGCGATGTCCATCGGCTGCAACTCAAACCCGAGCTTCATCAACTGCTGTGCCACACCCACCGGGTAATCGGACCAGTGGCCGCACTTCTTCAGACCGGGTATGTCCGCGATCGTGTACTCTGCGCTGTCATCCAGGTTCACCGAGTGCAGTCGGAGTTTGCCGCCGCTTCCGGGCGCGGCTGCGCTGAAGCATGCCAGATCCATCGCGATCGGCAGCACGTAGCCCAGGTTGTAGTCGGTGTGTTCGCCGATCAGGTTGACGCGGCCAGGTGCGCGAAAGACTCGCACCTCGCCTGCCGCGCCGAACTTGTCGCGAATCGCCTGCCTTACAGTACTTGCCTGCGAGACCACCACAGCATCAATCCTCCGAAGATCGCCATTGCAGTGCCTGCATAGAGATTCACGTTGGCGTCCGTGAGCGGCGCGCGCGCATCGGACGTGAAACTCACGACGATGAGGATGGCTCCCAGCAGGAGGAAGAACCAGCCGGAAGGAACTCTGAGATCCATAGTTATTGCCTTACCAGAAGATCACGTTCAGAATGACGAGCAGAATCGCCACCACAATCGCCAGCGGTGCAGGCCGCTGATACCACGGTAGCGCGCCGTCGTTTGGAATTTCGGTTAATCCGTAAACCAAATTGTGTAATTCGGAATCGGCCTTCGGGCTGGTTACCAGACTCACCGCGATGGTGACCACAAAACAGGTGGTCCACGCCCATATCGCGATCCAGAAGTTCTGCGCCATCACCGACGGATACGTTGCCAGCGTCGATCCCAGCCATCCGCCTTTGCCCTCGGCGATTGTCAGGCCGTGCGTCGCGGCGGCGGCCATAGTTCCGGAGACCAGGCCGAAGAACGCGCCATGGCCCGTTGTCCGCCGCCAGAACATGCCCAGCAGGAACGTGGCAAACAGCGGTGCGTTCACGAACCCGAAGACCAGTTGCAGCAGGTCCATGATGTTGTTGTATTGCTGTGCCAGATACGCGGTGGCAATGGACAGAGCGATGCCGATCACGGTTGTCATGCGGCCGACCATCAGGTAGTGCGAATCGGGCGCTTTAGGCTTGATGTAACTCTGATAGATATCGTAGGTGAAGACCGTGTTGAAGGCGGTGACGTTACCGGCCATCCCGGACATAAACGAAGCCATCAGCGCCGTCAGTCCCACGCCGAGCATGCCGCTGGGATAGAACTGCGCCATTAACGTGGTCAGCACCTGGTCGTAATCCAGCCCGTCGCCCTTTGCCGGAATCGTGTAGCCAGAACCCGACTTCATCAGCGCCAAAGCGGCGATACCCGGGACGATCACGATGAACGGCATCACCATCTTCGGAAACGCGGCCATCAGCGGAGTGCGGCGTGCGCCGGACATGTTCTCAGCCGCCATCGCCCTCTGCACTACCAGGAAGTCCGTGCACCAGTAGCCGAATGACAAAACGAACCCAAGTCCGGCTACCATGCTGAACACTTCAACGCCCATCGGATTCTGCGACGAGTCGCCAAGGTACTTCCAGGAGTGCGTCATCACCGCGGGAATCCGCGCCGACATGCCTTCCCACCCGCCCGCTTTCAACACCGCCAGCACGGCCAGTGGAGTAAACCCGAGCACGATCAGGAAGAACTGCAGCACCTCGTTGTAAATCGCGCTGGTAAGGCCGCCAGTGAATGTGTAGATCAACACAATGACGGCCGATAGCACAATCGACGCGGTGAAACTCCACCCCAGCACCAGCTGGAACAGCAGCCCAAGCGCGTACATTGAGATACCCGACGAAAACACCGTCATTCCGGCGAACGTCAGCGCATTGAAGGCGCGAGTCTTTTCATCGAAGCGCAGCTTCAGATACTCAGGGACGCTGCGGGCACGGCTGCCGTAGTAAAACGGCATCATAAACACGCCCACAAACAGCATGGCCGGAATCGCGCCAAGCCAGTAAAAATGCGCCGTCATAATGCCATACTTGGCACCCGACGCACACATGCCAATCACTTCCTGCGCGCCGAGGTTGGCCGCCAGGAACGCGAGGCTGGTAATCCACAACGGAACGGAGCGTCCCGATGTGAGGAAGTCTTCACTGGTGTTGACCTTCTTCTTCAGCACCCAGCCGATGCCAAGTACGAAGCCGAAATAAAGCACCAGAATCGTGTAGTCGACGAGAGTAAGGGTCACGGTCTGCCGATAGTTTATATCAGTAGTCCCGGGTTACCGCTGTGCGGCCAACATACAATACACGCTGGAGGCTCATTTGGAACTCTTTCTTGGTGCATTCGCTGGACTGACTGCCTGGATTCTGGTTCGCTTCGTTCTGATGAACATTTACACGGTGGATCAGAATGAACGGGCTGTAAAGACGATTTTCGGGCGTGCCGAGCGCGTCCCCGGTGAAGGGATGACCGAAAGCGATCCGGTTTCGGAGTTCCTCAGACCTGAGGAACGGTCCCGCTACAACTACCCAAAGGTGCGCGTGATCCCGCCTGGAGGTCCTTACTTCAAGATGCCGTGGGAGCGTATCTACAAGGTGTCCGTGGCCACAATGACCGTCAACATGGCGATGGACATGGAGGATCCCGGCGCAAACGAAGGTGGATCGAAGCTGGAAGCAGTCACCCGCGATCAGCTCAACACCGGACTCACGGGACAGATTCGATACCGAGTCAGCGAGGCAAACCTGTACGCGTTCGTCTTCGGCATCAAGAAGCCGTTTGTCCACGTGATGGCGTACTTTGTGTCGGTACTGCGCCAGCGCATTGCCAACTTTGAAGCGAAGGCCCCACTCGACCCCCTTGCACTGGAAAACCCGATTGCAGCGGGGCCGCTGCAGGCCGGCAGTGAGATGACGGGGGTGTCCATCAACGACCTCCGCAAGAACCTGCGGGACGTGAACGACTATATGGACCAGGAATGCAGATCGACTCCGGCGCGATACGGTGTCATCTTCGACGCTTCCCTGATCACGGGCATCGATCCTCCGGCCGAGGTGGAATCGGCGCTGGCCGCCATCAACACCGCCCACAATCATGTGTCCAGCGACATCAGTCTCGCCCAGGCATCGGCCGATCAGCGCGTGGTGCAGTCGAAGCGCGCGGTTGAGATCGAAACGCTGAAGGCGGAAGCCGAGGTGCAGCCCATCCGCTCCCTTGCCGCGGAGTTGAATGAGTTGAGCAAAGGCGGACCCTACGTGTTGATCGCGTATCTGCGCAACGTGCGACTGGCCCTGATCGACAAAGCGCAGCAGATCTACCTGGAGGCTCGCACCAATGTTTAGCTTTCTGGTGGTTGCGGTTGTCGTTTTCATAGCGGCGTTCGTGCTGGAGCCGGTGCTGCTCGGAATCGCGAAGCTCTTCGGTCTGTACACGATTGTGCAGGAGCGAACCTGCCGAGTGTATGTGTTGTTCGGCAGCGTCAGCGGAGTGATCACGGAGCCCGGGCTTCACTTTCTGCCGGCGGTAATCGGGCCTTCGGCGTTCATTGTGAACTGGCTCGGCACCTGCTACGTGCTGGATCTGCGGCTGGATCAGGAGTACCTGCGCAGCCAGCCGGTCAACTCCGAAGAAGGTGCGCCGATGGGCATCGGCATCTGGTATGAGATGTGGATCAGCGACCCTCTGGCGTACCTGTTCCGCAACACCGATCCGCGAGGCTCACTGCGAGCCAACGTGAGCAGTGCCACGGTCCGGTGCCTCAGCAACATGCCGCTTTCAGAGATGCTGCAGACGCGCCACCACATGAGCCAGACGGTGCGCTCAGAGGTCAGCCTGAAATCGCAGGAATGGGGATACCAGCTCGGTTCCGTCTACATCCGCAAGGTACACTTCCGCGATGTCGAAATGATCCGGCAGATCGAAGGCAAAGTAGTAAACCGCCTGCGTCAGGTGACCTCGGCGATTCGCCAGGCCGGTGCGAATCAGGTGAGTGTGATCACCAGCTCAGCCGAGCGCGAAGCGGCGGTCGAGTTCGCCAAAGCGGCCGCCATCCGTCCCGCGACTCTGGGACGTGCGCTCCATGAAATCGCACGAATTCCGGAGGTGGCGTCGGCACTGTTCGACGTGCTGGAGACCCAGCGCCTGCTCAGCAGTTCCGCGAAAATAACGCTGCTTCCCACCGGCACAAATACAGGCATGCTGGCGAGCCTACTGGCTTCAGAACTGCCGGGTACTGAGCCTTTGCAACAGCCGCGGCGCCCCAAACAGGCTTCGCCGGGCACCGACCCGCACGTCTAGTTACACTGGGGGGCGACTATGCCCTGTACTCCGGATACCCTGAGGGACGTCGCATTGTTTGCGCTCCTTGACGACGAAGAACTGGCGGTGTTGGCGAGCGAGGTTGACCTAAAACGCTTTGCACCGCGTCAGAAGATCTACAAAATCGGCGATGCCGGAGACCGTGCTTACGTGCTGGTCTCCGGTTCGGTTCGAGTTACTACAATCGACGAGGATCAGCAGGAAGTTGTCGTCGACGAACCTGCGCCTGGGGAGTTCTTCGGCTTCGCTTCCATGCTGGATCAGACACCGCACCAGACGGAAGCTCTGGCAGTGGAAGAGTCGATGTGCATCGAAGTGGATCGCACCGATATTTCCGTGCTGCTGCAAAAGAAGCCGCTCGCGGGAATGGACATGCTGGCTGTTCTCGGCAAACAGTTTCATGCTTCGCAGCAGCTGGTCCGGCTGCGCGCGATGCGCAACGCCAATGAGATTTACGAAGGGGAAGCGACGCTGGGTGACAACCTTGCCGACATCGTGGCGCACTTCGGCGGTTCATGGAAGTTCATCATTGCCTTCGCGCTGGTGCTGGTGGTCTGGACATCGGCCAATCAGTTCCTCGGCAACGGTGCCTGGGATCCTTATCCGTACATCCTGCTGAACTTATTCCTGTCTATGCTGGCGGCGATCCAGGCACCCGTCATTATGATGAGCCAGAACCGGCAGGATACCAAGGACCGGCTCCGCAGCGAACTCGATTATGATGTCAATCGCCGGGCGGAACTGCAGATCCGGCAACTCGCGGCAAAACTGCATTTACTCGACGATAAAATCGACGATATCGAAGCGCTTTTACGCCACGAGACACCCAGAAAGGATTTATAATAGAAGTGTTATGGCCTCCGTGTCGAGACCAGTTGTAACTACCTTCCTGCTGCTGCTGGC
Organism: Bryobacteraceae bacterium; assembly: GCA_034408745.1. Taxonomy (GTDB): domain Bacteria; phylum Acidobacteriota; class Terriglobia; order Bryobacterales; family Bryobacteraceae; genus JAWXCM01. Next base: position 42,611 of record JAWXCM010000449.1, on the reverse strand, counting down.
CGTGGTCTGCGGCCTGGCCGGGCATGAATGTGAGTTGCCGACATGCCATGGCACTCCCGATATCCGCTCGGGCATCGTGCACCGTTCTTCCCAGTCCCCGATCCGGGCCACCGTCCCTGCCGTTGCGGAAGCCTCGATCGAGTTGCCTGAACAGGCGATTGCGGCACACAACCTGACGGCCCCGCCGGAGTCGACGTACTCCGAGCGTCTGGTTGGACCTGCGCTTCCGCCTCGCGCTCCGCCCGCTCTTTCCTGTTAGAACTCGCGACCCATCGCACAGCGAAACGAACCCATTCAGGAGAGGAGTATCCCTATGTCTGTCCGCGCCCTGTTGCGCCGCGCCGCCCTGTTAGCGGCAGCGCCTATACTGATGGCAGTGTCCCTGCCGGATGACGACGTCCGAACCAGAGAAACCGACGTCCCGCCGACCGAAGCCGATCAGCGGTTCAAAGCAAAGTACGGTATCTGGCCTCCGCACATCACCTACGAAAAGCGGCAGGAGCAGGAACGCTCCCGTACCGCCGAAAAGGACCCGAAGGTAAAGAAGCAGAAGCCTGCTGTTAAACCCGAGCGCGAACGTCAGTAACCCGCGCCCACTGGCGGCACTTACAATGCAAGGTATTGTGAGTGCCGCCACCGCCTTCAACGCGTCGCGTTTTCGCAGCCAGCGCACGTCCGCTTTCACTGAATCCGTCATCCGCGAAATGACGCGCTGGGCCAATCGCGTCGGTGCCATCAGCCTCGCGCAGGGCTTCCCGGATTTTCCCGCGCCCGACTTCGTGAAGCAGGCTGCCATCGACGCCATCAACGCCGAGTACAACCAGTACTCCGTAACATGGGGCGCAAAGCCGCTGCGCGATGCGATTGCGCGAAAGTACAATCGCTGGTACGGGCTCGACTACGATCCGGAGCGCGAGATCACAGTGTGCTGCGGCGCGACAGAAGGCATGATCGCGTCCCTGCTCGCAGTTACGAATCCGGATGACGAGATCGTTGTCTTCGAACCCTTCTACGAAAACTACCGGCCCGACGCGTTGCTGTGCCAGGCCAAAACGAAGCTGGTCACGCTCCATGCGCCCGACTGGACGTTCGACCCCGATGAACTGCGCCGCGCGTTCTCAACGAACACCAAAGCCATCATCCTGAATAGTCCGAACAATCCGTCAGGCCGCGTGTTCACGCGCGCCGAACTCGACGTCATTGCGCAACTCGCGCAGGAGTTCGACACGCTGGTGATCACCGATGAGATTTACGAGCACATCCTGTATGACGGAGCCACGCATCACCCCATGGCCACGCTGCCCGGCATGCGCGAGCGCACTATCCTGGTGAACAGCATGAGTAAAACGTGGTCTGTGACAGGCTGGCGTGTCGGCTGGATTCTCGCGGCACCGGAACTGACCGACGTGATTCGCAAGGTGCACGACTTCCTCACGGTCGGTGCAGCGCATCCCATGCAGATGGCCGGGGCACTCGCGCTCGACATGCCGGACAGTTACTACAACGGGCTCGGGGAAGAGTACCGCGTGCGCCGTGATCTGTTGCTGCCGATGCTGGAGCGCGCCGGGTTCCGCACCTTCCGTCCGCAGGGCGCCTACTACACGCTCTGCGATATCTCAGGGTTTGGATTTGCGAATGACATCGAGTTCGCGAAGCACATGATTGAGCATGCGCGGGTAGCCGCGGTCCCTGGCTCCAGTTTCTTCTCGAACCCCGAACGCGGCAGTCAGATCGTGCGATTCTGCTTCTGCAAGAAAGAGGAGACGCTGCGCGAAGCCGGAGAGCGCCTCCTCAAACTCTGAGTGTCAGAACATCAGCCGAAGCCCGAGCTGCAGTTGCCTGGCCGATGTCGCGGTCGTTGTAATGCGGCCCGCGCTGCCCGATGGTCCGGTGCTGGTGAAAACAGTGCGTTGTACCGGAATCGCGAAGTTCGCATGATTCACGATGTTGAACGCCTCGGTGCGAAACTGCGCCGAGATGCGCTCCGTGATGCGGAAGCGTTTCGTGATGGACAGATCCATATTCGCCAGACCCGGGCCGATCAACGTATTGCGTCCGAGATTCCCATAGAAGCCCGCTTCAGGAAGGGCGAAGGCACTCGGATCGTAGTAGCGGTCGGGGCCGCCGAGAATCGGGTTGGTACTGCGACCCGCCACCAGGTCGGGACGCTGTGGCGATGTACCGGACTGGAAGCGCGCCCGGGCGCGATCAAAGCCAACCACTACGGAAAACGGATTGCCGGACGCGAGCGTAGCAATGCCATTCCACTGCCACCCGCGTCCGAGCTCGTGAGTCCAGTGCGCGACGAAGTAGTGCCGCACATCGTAGTTCGATAAACCACGCTCAGCCTTGCGGCTGTCCGGATCCTGCGGCAGATCGTTGTCGCCGCCCTGCGTCACAGTCACGGAGCCGTCGTCGATGTTGCGCGCAAACGTGTAGTTCACCTGCAACTGCATCCCGCGGCGAAACCGCTGCTCGAACGAAGTCTGCAGCGAGTTGTACCACGACTGCCCGTCGGTCACCTTATACCGCACACCAGTAAGCGCGGGATTGCGCGTGGTCGAGGTCGCTGGGAAGAACTTGCGGCCATCCGGCAGGATCTGCGGAATTGCCTGGTTGCCGTCGATGAAACGGATCAGATGCAGCCCGCGCTGTCCGCTATAGTTCGTGGTCAGCATCGCGCCCTGCCACAGCCGTCTCTGGATGCTGAGGTTGTACTGCATCGAGTACGGATTCCGTGGCGCATACTCCAGTACGTCGAGCCGGCCCAGCACGAAAGCCGGCGTATTCACCAGCGCCGCTGCGTTGGGGAACACCGGATTGCGAATGCTGCCGAGCGTGTAGAACGGCGCCATCCGATTCCCCGCATTCGCATAAAAATCCGCCCAGACGGGATCGAAGAACAGGCCGAAGCCGGAGCGAATGCTCATCTTGCCATCGCCGAACGGATCCCATGCCAGACCGACGCGCGGAGCGAAGTTGCGATTCGACGGATTCCGGTAGAGCGGTCCGGTGATGGCCGTCGAATCGCGCAGCGGATCGCGAATCATGGAGGAGAGGCCGTCGCGCTCCACAGGGACGCTGGTGCGCTCATAGCGCATGCCCAGGTTCAGAGTCAGACGGCGCGCGAGTTGGACGGTGTCTTCGATGTAGAACGCGGTCATCGACTGCCGCCAGTTGCGGTCCAGCTTCGAGCCCGGAATCGTAAGCTCCACATTCGCCGGCCGCGCCTGCAGGAAGTCGAGCAGTCCGTTGAACTGATAGAAGCCGTATGGCGACTGCGGCCTGCTCGTCGCAAGCAAATAGAACCGGTGATCGGCGCCGGCGCGCAGCGTGTGGCGGCCCATGACGCGGGAGAAATCATCGCTGAACTGGAACAGATCCTGATCGGAATACTGCGGCCCGAACCGGCCTGGTCCCAATGAGAAGAGCCCCGTCACGGAGATCTGCCCAAACGGGCTGCCAGGCAGGAACGACAGGTTCGCAGCAGGTTGGGTGAGGTACACGTTGCCATTTCCCGAACTTGAGGTGTTGAAGCTAAAGCGGACTGTGTTGAGCGTGCGCTCATTCAGAATGTGTGTCGCCTCCGCGGTCAGGTAACGATTCTCCGACTGCGTCTCAGCGCGCACGAATCGAAGTGCATCCGGCACAGCAACCACGGCCTTGTCGCGCGTAAAGCGCACGAAGGTCGACAGCCGGTCCGTGAACCGGTGGTCGAGCCGCCCGCTGACGAAATTTTCGTCCGTTGCGTTCGACGCCGCCGACACGTACTCGCCTGTGCCATCGCCAAAGCTGCGTTCGTTCGGCAGCGGAATCAAACTGAGGTACGCGGGAACACCAGGGTCGACCGCCACGGGGGCGCGGCCCGGCAGCACGCCGGTTCGAGCCGCGGCATCCGGCACAACAGAACGTGCAGTAGTGCCGAGGCGCTGTCGCAGCCCCTCATAACTCGCAAGAAAGAACGTGCGGTCTTTACGCAGAGGCCCACTCAAATTCCCACCGAACTGATTGCGTCGGAAAGCAGGGATGGGCGCTGTTGGCGCGTCGAAGAAATTCCGCGCATCGAATGCGCTGTTGCGCACGAACTCGAATAAGGCCCCGTGCATGGCATTGGTGCCGGACCGCGTGACCGCCGTGATGATGCCGCCGCCGCTGCGTCCATAGGCAGCGCTGTACGCATTGGTGAGCACGCGAAACTCCTGCAGCGTGTCGATGCCCAGCAGCACGCCCGCCGCGCTGCCCGGTGTGTTGTTATTCGCGTCGTTGATGTCGGCGCCGTCCAGTACAAAGCTGACCTGGCTCGGCCGGCTGCCGTTGAGCACGATCTTTGTCCCCGAGCCGCCGGAGTCCGATGTGCGCCGCGTCGGCGCGACACCAGGCTCCAGAAGAGCAAGCTGCGCGAAGTCGCGGCCGTTCAGCGGCAACTCGCGAATGCTCCGCGTGTTCATCGCCGCCGACAAGCCCGACGCGCGAGTTTCCACCTGCGCCGCATCGGCCGTGACCACTGTCTCGGTAGCCATGGAGCCGACCTGCAGCGTGAGGTCGAGCGTTGCTTCGCCACCAACGGTCAGCACGATGCCTCGACGCACGGCAGCGTTGAAACCTTCATGCTTCGCCGTCAGTTGCCACGAACCGGGAGCGAGCCGGGTGAACGTGTATCGTCCCGACTCATCCGTGTGCGTCGACCGACGCGTGCCCGTCCCCTCATCGACGATGCCGACTTCCGTGCGCTGCAGCACCAGCCCCGATTCATCGGTGACTGTGCCGGCGAGGCTCGCATGATTGATCTGCGCAACCGCACCAATCGACGCGATCAAAGTCAACAGGAGTGACCTATTCACGCCGACCTCGCAGCAGAACTACGCGGTGGGAATCGTCGTCACCCGCGGCCTCGGTCCACGCCACAAACACGCGGCCCGGTTCTTCATACGCCAGTTCCGGATAGCTGGCGCTTGCCTTCGCATTCCCCAGACGGACCAGCGGCGACAGCTTGCCTGCCACATCGATCTCGCGGTAATACGCGTTCACCTGACCCCATCCGGCGCTCTTGCCAGAAGGCCGCCCCTGGAACACGATGGCCGCGCGATCACCCATGCTCACTACCGACGGATGGTTCGGATCCACAACCGTGTCGGCCACGCGAGTCCTCGCGGAAAAGGTGCGTCCGTTATCGTCCGACCACGCCGCGTACAACTGGGCCTTGCCTTCGCGCACCGTCGACCACGTGGCCAGGATACGCTTCTGAACCGAGGTCAGGACAGCTCCGGAGTGTGGACATCCGCTGATTTTCCAGTTGTCCTCCGCCACTCGCACGCCTTTACTGAATGTCGCGCCGCCATCTGCCGAGGTAGCCATGAAGATGTCGCGGATGTCGTCGTTGATCACACCGCGCCACGCGACATGCACATTGTCGTCACCGGTGAACGCGATGGAGGGTCGACAGCACGGGCAGGTGTCGAGCGTCACTCGAACGGGCTTATCAAACGACACGCCTCGATTGGTGGACCTCGCCAGGTAAACAGCCGATGTGCCAGGCTTCGACTTCGCGCGGTCGCGCCCATCCAGCCAGGCCACATAAACGACGCCTTTTGGAGACACCGCCATGTTGTAAAAGCCCTGGGAGGCGGTTGCGTTACCAGGCTCCACATCGCCTGCTTTGGAGAAGCTCTCGCCCCAGTTGGTGGAGCGCGCAAATCGCAGCGCCGAGGCTTCACCATCGCGCCGGGTCTGCCACAAAATGTAGAACTCGCTGCGACTCCGAACAGACATGCGCGGACTGCTCTCATGATGCGCAGCCACTTCCCCGGGCACATCGTTCACGCGGACTTTCGTCTCAAAGCTGTCGCCCGCATCGAACGACGTTTTCAGGAACAGATCCTTTCCCTCGACCTCCAGCAGCGACAACGCGCCTGAGGCTCGGACGGCGATCACCGGCTCACGGCCCGGCGATACCAGTCGAGGTTTGGGTTCAAACACGACGCCCTGCGGCGCCACAGCGGCCCATGCCGCGGCAAGCAGTAGTACTCTCATCGACCTTCCCTGATGACGTAGTAAAACAGTGAGCGCACGGCCAGCGTGCACACCTGGGTGATTGTTTAGAGGGAGAGAGCCGAAAAGGGAGGAGGCCGCTGGAACAGATCGAAGTCGGCGGCTCGCATCGCCGGTGCAGCACTACGAACCGCTACGGTCCGCCGAGCGGCGAACTCGTGCCACATCGAGCCGTTCGAAGACTGGAGCCCAGCTAGTTGCGTGGATCCGAAAGAAGGCAGCGCCGAGCACGAGGCCTTACAAGGCGACGCGCTGTTGAACCCAGGCGCCTGTCGAGCCGCATGTTTCTTCTTGCAGCACGCATGCAAACTCTTCTTGCAGCACGCCATTTCTGGCGGTCCGAACCCGGCAGCAGCAACCAGCGCAGTCGGAAGGAGGAATGCCACAAGGAGTGCGGGCGCGACGAGAAGTCGCGACAAGTCGCACAAATACCTTAGGGCAAGGGTCACTGGGAGCGAGTATAACCCAGAAGGGTCAGGACCGGCGTTTCGTCTTCGACTCCGGCGGATTTGTCTGCCGTGCGCGAACGATGAAGCGCTTCGGTGCGTGTCCGACGAAATTGAACGGGTAGCACGTGACCAGGGTCAACGACGGGCTGGGCGTCGGGTCCAGCACCTCCACGTTTTTCGGCGTCACGATCTCGAGAGAATCTACCTTGTACTCGAACGTGCCGCCTGGCGTGGTTAATCGAATCACATCGCCTTGCTGCACATCGCGCAGGTTTCGGAAGTAGGTGTCTCGATGCGCTGCCAACCCGACATTGCCCGCATTCCCAGGCATCGCAGTGTAGGGCACATGTCCCACGGACCGGCTCAGCGTCTTGTCATCGACACCCTGCCGCACAATGGAAGCGATCTTGAGCCGCGGTATTTCGATTCGCCCGATATCCGCTCCCCGCGGCGGAGGTGCCTGGCGCGGCTGCTCTGGTTCGGCGACCTCGACCTCGGCAGTACGTTCTTCCTCCTGATTTTCGGCTCCGCCTACATGGCGGAGGAACCCCGTAACAGTGGGCTTGCGGCCGTCCAGCCGGGTATCGAGGGCGTAATTACTCCAGAGTTGCCCGCCTTCGGACGCGATCCAGTTGTACGCGAACCACCCCAGGGACACAGTTCCGATCAGCAGCAGTACGGCTTCAAGCCACCACGCCACTGGGGTGTTCCGAGGCTCAGGACCCTGCGAGAAAAGTCCGGTCATCTCTGCGGTCCTCCCGCTGCGCGGCTGCGCGACTTCGCATCCTTCGCCGAAATCGCCGCCGCTCCTCGCGGAACATAGTGGGTGCGTGTCCGAATGTCGAGCTTGCGCCCCGTGGTGTCGCTGGCCGTCACGCGAACGGGATGGGGCTTTGTCTCATCGGCCAGTGCGGTGGGAGAAAATCCCACGGTGTAACGGTTTCGAATGTCACGCGCGATTTTCTCGCAAATTCCTACAAGGTGGCTGGTATTTTCCGGAATAAAAGCTTCGCCGCCCGTCATCTGCGCGAGTGCTCTTAGAAATCCCGGATTCTTGTCCTTGTCGTTGGAGTCGAAAATACCCACCGTATAGATGGTGGCCAGAGACCGCTCGGCCAGCCTCATGATCTCTGCGCGCGTCGTTTCGCTTGCGTTGTCACCGCCATCGCTGATCAGAACCAGCGTCTTCTTGTCCAGCCGGCCTTTCTCAAGGTGCTCCAGAGCCATCTTCAGCGCATCATAAAGTGCCGTGCGGCCCTGAGCGGGATTGTTTAGCAAGGCCGCGCGTAACAACTGCTGCTTATCCGTGAACGGTTTGTCCTCAGGGAGGCCCAGCTTCACACGGTCGTTGAAATTCACCACAAACATTTCATCCTGCGGATTGCTCTGAGTGACGAAGGTGAGCGCCGCGGTGACGATTTCCGATTTCTTAGGCCGAACGCTGCCGCTGTTGTCGACGACCAGGCCGACCGTAACCGGCGCGTCCTGCGCTGCGAACACCCGAATCGGCTGCTCAAACTTGTTATCGAATACTTTGAAGTTATCCTTGACCAGCCCTGAAACGAAGCCGCCCTCGCGGTCTTTTACAGATACATCCAGCAGAACCAGTTCAACCTCACTCTTTACCTGGAACTCGTTCGGATCGGGAGGAGGTGGTGGTATTTCTGTCTGCGTCGGTATGAAGCTGCGATGCGTTTCCGTTTCGGTAGTGGCGGGCGGCACCTGAACCGGCTGCTGCTCCTGTTGCCAGGCAAAAACTCCGGCCGCGGCGGTCAGCATCACGCACGCTGCCATGATCCGTGATGAGCGTATCGACATGGCTGAATACTCCGGAACGAAGCAAAGGCGCCCAGTGCCTTTTGGGCCCGGGCGCCTTCATTATCGACGTTAACGCCTTTCGGTGTTAACTAGCTGCGACGGCTGCCGAGGGCACGAACCGCGGCACCCGCGCCCAGGGCGAGGAAGCCGGCGAGTCCGAAGATCGGCAACTCACTGCCAGTGCGGGGCAAAGTCCGTGCACGCATCGGCTCTTCCTGAGTGGACGGAGCAGGCGTGTTGCTCTGGGCCATTTCCACCGGAGTGGCCCGGCGCCGCGCCACTTCAGTTCGCGGCTGCTGATAGGTCTGGCGGTCGAGTTCCTTCTCCGTACCAGCCTTGTCGATCGTGGCAACTCGGGCAGTGGTCAACTCGGTTTCAGTGGTCGCATAAGTGGTTGGGACACTTTCCGTCACGTTGGCGGCAATTGCGACGGCTTCCGTCTTCGGATAAGCGAATTCCTGTCCGAAATTGTCACCGGGGTAGAACCAGGCGCGCATTGCTTTCGGCTGACCGGCCGGCACTTCCCACCATTGGAATTCAGTCTTTCCAGTGGGCTGCAGGCGATAGTTCGGAATGGCCAGGATGGTGGTCTGGAGTTGATCTTCACGCTCGTTGAAGATCTGGACGATGTGGCGGTTCGAAGGTGAATCCAGCAGCCGCATGACATACTTTCCGGGCTGCAGGACCTTACCAGGTACCTGAATGGCTTCATTAACCGTCAGGATGGTTCTCTTGTTCCACTGATCGGCCATCAGGCCTGTTGTGCTAACCAGCGCCAGGCACGTTGCGGCGGCAAATGCATTCCAGCTTTTCATTGCGATTCTCCTCCAGTTAAGTGGCCGCCTTTTAGAGCGGCTCATTTGTTGTCGCCCGGGTTCGTGACCCGAGCCTTCGGCCATTACTGTGCAAGCACCGTGCCAAAGGAGGAAATGCGCCAAATACAACCACTTAGCGGAAAAGCGAGTTTGTAAAGCCAGAAAATACTACCGCTTTAAAGGATCTTCTACCCACGGAGGGGTCGCATCGAGAAGTTTTCCCAGGTGAGGCTCAAGCAATGCCAGCTTTTCCTTCATCTTCCAGGCGACTTCCCGGTAGCTGAAGTGGCCTTTTACGCCACTTCGGAGGCGAATAATATATTCCGCCTCTGCAAAATCCATCCGAAACAGAAATCTGGACCGCGCCGCGAAAGGCAGCAGGTAGTCCGAGCCGGGGCGGGGAAGCGCCCGTACTGCCGTTTCCGTCCGCTGCATCGCAGCGTTGTAGATCCCGCTCAGTCCCGCGGCCTCGATCTGGGCGGGCACGCTGAAGCCATGGTCCGCGGTGTAGGCCTGCCGGAATTGTTGACAACGGCGGTGCCGGTGCAAATCCCTGTAAGCGCCGATATCGATCAGCAGGTCGAACGCGTACAGTCCCGCACGAAACTCCCGCAGCAGATCGTCCCGTCTGGACCTCGACTGCAGCGCGGTCTCCAGCACTTCCATCTGGCGCTCGCCGCTCCATTCGGAAACAATCGAGTACAACTCCCGGAAGGGCCGCGACGTCACGGGATACAGCAGCGTAGCCGCGATGTCGGCCAGCCGGTTGGAGGGTGCCGATACATCGACATCTTCTCCGCTGTCCATAGTGGCCGGAGGCAGATTCTGTTTCGCCCAAAGTCGCAGGTTGCGCGCAGCCGCCGGAGCATGCGTCTCCGGCTCCACATACTTTGCCAGCGTCGGCGCAAGCGGCTCGGTCGCGAACCCGCCGAGAGAACACGCGGGAGGCAGCGTACAAGCCTCCGCGGCCTCCACCCCGAGATCGTTCAGCTCCCGGTATTCGGACCCGCGCATCCGTCGAATCTGCCGCTCCAGCGTGCGAATACTGACCACCTGGCCCACACCGGTCGGCACACCGAAGAACAGACAGTATCGCGCGACATCAAACGCGCGAGCCGCAATGTTGCGCGCATAAGCATCGGGCTTCAAATCGGCCGGACGCGGAAGCCGCTCCGTCAGATGATCGATCATCCGCGCATGCAGCTCGCGATAGGTATCCAGCAGGTGCTGCCCGGCTGACCGGTAGATTTCAGCCTGCTCCGGCGTGAACTCGGGAGGCGTGATGAAGCCCGACGTTCCAAAATCCTGGTAGCGCGAACTGCGAGCCTGCCCGTCCCACAGCTGCTCGTCCTCAATCTCTGTGGCCGCGAGCTCGGAGATGCCTTCGAAGCACAGCACCAGATGACCCAGATCGGCGATGCTGGCATGCCCGTACTGAAAGTAGAAGCTGTCGAGAAACTTCGAAGAATCATGCGTGCGGACCCATTCCAGCGAGTCCTGGATAGAGTCCGGAGAGCGGCTGTATCGCGCTAAAGCATAGGCGATTTTTTCGGGCGGCAGCGGCGCCACGGTCAGTACACGGCGAGGTTGTTCCGGCATTGGGGGCTAAGATGATAGCTTCTCATGAAGATCAAAATCAGCCGTTTGCACGCCGAGGCAGTGCTCCCCACCTACGCCCACGGACCCGAAGAAGACGCGGGGATGGACCTGCGCTCCGTGGCCGATGTGGAGCTGGAACCCGGTGTTCCCCAGGCCGTGCCGACCGGGCTTGCCGTCGAAATTCCGTCGGGATTTGAGGCCCAGGTGCGCATGCGCAGCGGTCTCGCGCTGAAACACGCCCTGCTCCTGCCGAACTCACCCGGCACAATTGACCCCGGCTATCGCGGCGAGGTCCGCGTCATCATTCTGAACTGCGGCCGCGTGCCATACCAAATCCATAAGGGCGACCGCATAGCGCAGATGGTGATTGCAAAGTACGAGGCTGTCGAGTGGGTGGAGGCCCTGCTGAGCGATTCGGAACGTGGCGAAGGTGGCTTCGGCTCTTCCGGGAAGTCGTGAACTAACGCGGCGCCTCCGTCCCCGACCGGGACGATCATCCCGAAGGAGATGCTTGCGCGCATGAAGGTTGAAAAAGGCGTACCCTCTTTGCCATCGAGACCAGGGCAGGGTCTCTCATCACACCTTACGACCCGGCCATCGCGGACCAGCTTGATGCGGGCCGTGAGTTCATGAAGGACTACCGGGAAACCTTCAAAGCCCTCGCGAAGTGACCGGCGAACCACGCTGGATCAGCAAAAAGGCGCTGCTGATGCTGCATGAGGAAAGCCTTGCCATGTTCGGCTGCGCGTCAGGCTTGCGGGATGAGGGCCTCCTCGATTCCGCGCTGGCGCGTCCGCAGAACACGCATGCCTGTAACCTGGACAGCACCCTCGCGGACCTGACGGCGTCCTGCGGTTTTGGCCTCGCGAAGAACCACGCCTTTCTGGACGGCAACAAGCGCGCTGCCTTCCTCTCGACTGGTATGTTCCTCAGCATCAAGGGCTGCAAGCTGGTGGCCGATCAGGTGGATGCCATTCAAACCATGCTGGCAGTTGCCGCGGGAGAGCTCGACGAACGCGGCCCGCCGCCTGGATTCAGAAGAACATCGTCGCCAGGTAGTTTTGCGTTCACAGTAATTCCAGCCAGTGAACACGATCACTGTTTGTCTTTACCGCATGCGTCAGCGGTTTCGGTAGTGTCCTGCGGTTGTGTTGGTGGTCGAAGCATCATAGCCAATATCTCGGCCCAGAGCCACATCGTCTAACGTGGCCTCGACCTCAAGCCGAACTGTCATCAGGTCATCCGTCGTTGCGGCCGCCACCCTGTTCTTCAGGTAGACTTCGGTTCCACTTTCTCAATCGCTGTCTTTGCATTTGAGACAGCCCATCATATCCCAAAACAGCAACCTCTTGCAGTTTCCATCGTTCGCTGATAGCCTGGTACCATGGTCGACTACCAGCAGTCAGTAGAAACAATCCGCCAGCAGCTCCTGCAACTCCGCGAGCTGCTCGATATGGACCACGTGCCGGCAGATGTTCGCTCACGCGGATCCGAACTCACCCACACTGCCATCGCGCTCGCGGACGACGTGCTTGCCACAACACCAGCCGCCGCGCTCGGATCGCGGGGCGGCAGCAAGACCGCAGAGCGCGGACCGGAGTACTTTGCCAAGATTGCAAGCATGAGGAAAACAAAGGCCGGAGGCAGGCCGAGGAAGGAAACAAATTGCTAAACAGCAAGACCATGCTGTATAGTTTATATGGAACAGCAAGCGGTCGCTAATTCGAAAAACGATATGCCAACGGTGCGGCTCGCCGTGTGCGAAGGCTGGCAAGCGGGCCGATGGTCTTCAGCGCTCCGCTGTGGTTCCTGCGGCAAGACCCAGAGCGAAAACAAGGAACAAGAGAATGTCTTTGGGACCAAACAGGCCGTTGACGATACGAAAACTCTACTCGCGCTCCGATTACTTGTCGAAGGTAACTCGATCCGAAGCACGGAGCGCATCACGGGTATCCACGGGACACGATTATGAAACTGCTGGTAAAGGCTGGCGAGCTCTGCGAGGCGCTGATAACAGAGAAGATCCAGAACGTGCCGGTAGCTGACGTCCAGTGCGATGAGATCTGGTCGTTCGTTGGAAAGAAGGAAAGCCGCCGGGAGTATGGCGATGAAACTTTCACTTCATTGGCGAAACCTGGACATTCATCGGCATCGAGCAACACGAAACTGGTGCTGGCGTTCCACATGGGCAAGCGCAACACCAGCACAGCGACGGAGTTCATGGCGAAGGTTGCAGGCGCTACCGACCCGAAGGTGCGGTTCCAGATCACGACCGATGGCTTCCAGCCTACAACTACGCTATCGGCACTTACCTGTGGGATCGGGTGGACTACGGGAAGTTGGTGAAGAAGTACCGACACCCGACAGTAGAAGAACAGCGCCGCTATAGCCCGCCCCGTATCGCTGAAGCCACGAAAACCGACGTCTGCGGCGACCCAGATTTCGACCTCATCCGCACATCGCACATTGAGCGGCAGAACGGGTCGCTCCGTCAGTGGTGCAAGCGGCTCACCCGCCTGACGTATGTTTCTCAAAGAAGTGGGAGAACCTCGGGGCCGCGCTCGCGTTGCATGTCGCATATTACAACTTCTGCCGCGTTCACAAGTCCATCAAAAGACACCCGCGATGGCGGCTGGCGTCACAGACCGGGTGTGGACGTTGCGGGAGTTGCTGGAAGGCTGATACGCGAAGCTATACTTTAAAGAGTATCAACACTAATTGGAACTAGCTATTGCTAGCTGCGTCTAGTGATATGTATACTATCTACGGTATCTTTGGATGGCGAACAGTCTAACGTCTGGATGGGAGTCGTTCGAAGTCATACAGAAAGATAAGAACGGGATGTATGCGGTCTTGCCGTTCTCGGATTCGTTGGCATCAACCCGGAAGCTCGCGCAGGTTCACAACAAAATCCGCATGGTCCAGGATGTTGGATGGCCCGAAGCAAAGCGAACACTTCGGGATGATAAGGGTCGCCCCTTGATCGCTAAGAAGGATGAACGGATATGGCTGCTCAAGTGCAAGCCATCGTGCTGGAGGTTATATTTTTATGTCAACAACAGCGGGGAACTCAAGCGAATCGTCTACGTCTACGCTGTCTGCAAGCAAAAAGACGAAGAAGACTCCCAGGACGCCGTCAAAGCCAGGCGCGTCGCCGATGCAATACTGCCCGGAGGAAGTAGTATCGCGCCCTTCGAATTCGCTCATTAAGGAGGCTTACCAGACAGAAGAGTTTAAGAATGCCGCCATGAATGACCTGCGTCATCATGTAGCGCGCAATATACTCTACCTCCGTCGGTATCGGCGCATGTCTCAGGCCGCGTTAGCACGCGCGGCAGAGACGAGCCAACCAGCGATTGCGCGTATCGAAACCGCTCAGGAAAACATTACGCTTGATACCTTCGAGCGACTGATCGTCGCTTTGAAGGGCCGATGCATACTCGCGGTACCACCTGCCGAGATTGCTCGCAGCGCACCTCATTGCTGGTGGGAGACCCTAAAGCAGAATACATCCGCTGGTACAGGTGCGTGGACAGTGATGGGTTCCGTAACGTGGCGAAACGATCTTACTGAATGCGCTATCGTCGGACTCAAACGTCAAAGCAAGCATCCCGGCGTGGCAACAGCAACCACATTGCTATACCCGGCCAAAATGCTGCCGCCTGCCTCCACAACGTAGAGATTAGGAAGGACCAATATGGCCAAAAGAACAAACGACAAGCGAACCGCGAATGAAAAGTCAGAACCGCGGCGCGAGACGCTGCGTTCGCCTCAGTTCGCGTCGGTGTACGCGAATGACATCCAGGTGCAAATAACCCCTTGGGATCTGAGATTCATATTCGGCGAGGTCACCGAGGCCCCAACTAAAGAACTGCCGAGAGTACTTGTCACTCTGTTGGCCGAGGTCCGGGTATCTCCACAGATGGCAAAGAAGTTGGTGGAAATTGTCAAATCACAACTAGACGGATATGAGCAAACGTTCGGCGTCATACCGTCTCCACCAGATGAAGACTAGCGTAATAGAGCAAGAAGAGACGGCCCGGACAGACACGGACGGATAATCCGGGCCTTTCATCCCGCTGCATACTTAACCAACACAACTCCAGGGCAATACTACCGGTTCCGTTCGTTCACCTCACGGTCGAGGCGGCTGGCGAGAGGAGCATCCTGTTCGGCGTACTTGTTGCCTGGCTTTTTGTAGTAGGGCACCGACACGCGGGTCGAAACCTGCTCAAACGTGAAGGAGCAAATTCGCATCCCCGGGTAAAGCGCCACCGGCATACGGCCGAGATTGCTCAGTTCCAGCGTCGCGCGGCCGGACCAGCCAGGATCGAACAGGCCCGCCGTCCCATGCACAATGATGCCGATCCGTCCCAGGCTGGAGCGCCCCTCCAGGCGCCCGAGCACGTCGTCATCCAGCTCCAGTTTCTCCTGTGTGATCGCCAGCACAAACTCGCGCGGCTGCAGGATGAACGGCTCGCCAGTTTCCACCAACACTCTCCGCATCAGCCCCTCCAGCGCGACTTTGGAAGACAGGTCGATGTAGGGATAGCGGCTGTGCTCGAAAACGTTAAATTCATTGCCGAGCCGGAAGTCGACGCTACAGCTCCCGAACTGCTCCGGAGGAAGCTCAGGCGTCACGCGAATCTTACCTTCGGCCAGGTAGCGGTGGATGTCGATATCGGAAAGAACCATTGATGTTCATGCTATCCTGTCGGGTGAACTTAGTGGGCGGCTAGCTCAGCTGGGAGAGCGCTGCGTTCGCAATGCAGAGGTCGGGGGTTCGATCCCCCCGCCGTCCACCAACTTCGTTCCTTCCTGTTACGTTTCATCTCCTAACCTGGCTGAGCGAGTCACAGGTGGTCCGACGCGCTACAGTAAACTCATGTGGCCGGAGCACGTCCAGCGTCTTCTTGTGACTCGGGATGCCGAGGCCGACCCCGGATTTCGGGCCGAAGTTCTCCGTCTGAGCCACATCGGGCTTCAGGTCCTCGGAACCGTGGAAATCGCTGTTTCCTGCGTGATGGTGGGGGCAAGCCTGTTTCTCGACCCGCGCGAGGGGCTGGTTTCCGTCCGACTGGGGCTCGGCGCGGCGATCGTTGGCCTCGGGCTGATGACGCTCGCGGCCTCGCGCATGAAGTCGTTCGAGCAGTGGTATCGCTCTCTCGCATCACTCTCAGGGGTCATGGCAGCCGCGGCCGTCACCTGGTTTCTTCTGCGAATGAACCAGATCGAACCCGGTTCAAAAGACTTCATTCCCGGCAACCTGACGCTGCTCACACTGGTCACCGTTGCCGCCGTGCCGATGCGGCCACTTCATACCTTCCTGTTCGGAACGACGATCCTGGCGTCTTACCTTGCGCTGTCGTCGCTGACTCCCAGCTCGGCGTCCCTGGTGACGGGCACCGAAGGCATCTCCGTGGTGTTCATCATTCTGCTCACCGTACTGGCCACAGCCCTCAGCGCCGTGCTGTATGACCAGCGCCGGACCGCCTGGAACATGTACAGGGACATGCTGGAAGCCTCTGAAAATCTGCGCATGGCCGAGGCTCGCAACCTGCTTGCCGAAAATGCCGCATCGGTGGGACGCCTCGCCGCGGCGCTCAGCCATGAACTCAACTCTCCGATAGGCGTACTGGTCAGTTCCGTCGACACCCTCCTGCTTCTGGCGGCCCGCCAGGCCACCAGTGCCGAGGCCGAACAGCAGCGCCTGGTGGTGTTGCAGAACGATCTCCGCCGCAGCATCCGCACGTCGACGACGCGGCTGGGTGAGATCGTGGCGCGCATGCAGCGCTTCACCAACCTCGACAAGGCAGACGTGCAGCTGGCCAACATCAACGAAATTCTGTCCGACGTCACCGCGCTGCTGGAACCGAACTGGAAGGGCAAAGCGGAGGTGGTGCTTGAGCTCCAGCCCGTGCCTCCTCTGGTATGCCGGCCCCAGCAGCTTAGCGCGCTCTTCGCCGGCCTCCTCGGCAACGCCGTCGAAGCCACGAACGGAGACGGACGCGTCTCGGTGGCCACCCGCGAGAAAGGCACAGACGTCGAAATCGAAATCGCCGACAACGGCCACGGCCTGGCCGAGGAGCAGGTGCGCGACATTTTCGATCCCGGCTTCCGCGTGGAAAAAGGGCGCGTCTCCTCAGGAAACTGGAGCATGTTCAGCTCCCGCCAAATCATCCGTGAACACGGAGGAGATATTACCCTGACCAGCGCACCCGGCAAAGGCACCATCGTCATAATTATCCTGCCGGCTGACAACCAGTCACTGACCTGACCTCGGGCATCGGATACTGGTATTAGCTTGACTGCCACAAACGAAACAGACCTTGCCCATGAGGCCGCGCTCGCCATGGAACTGGGTGCGCCCGGGGCTGCCGCTGACGATGCGGTAACGCACCGGCTCATCCACGTCGGTTTTCAGCTGGAGTGCGACCGCCAGTTCGCCGAAGCCGCGAAGTTCTACCGCAAGGTGGCCGAATCCGTCGAGGCCTGGCCCGACAACCGTGCAAATGCCGCCCTGCGACTCGGTGTCAGCCTGGGCGAACTGGGTGATCTCAGTGGCGCGGCAGCCGCTTTCCAGTTGTCCGCTTCCACCGCGGTAAGCCACCGGCTCCTGCGAGTCGCTGCGTTCCACGGAGGCTGCCTGCTTATGGTGGTAGGAGATCACAGGCAGGCGCTGGAGCTGTTCCAGCGGCTCGCCGAACTCGAACCGACCTCTGCTGACGAGCCCAGCCTGTATGCCGCGAACTGTCTGGTAGCAGCCGCCCGCGTCCGGCTCGGCCAGGGCTCCGAGGAACTGCCCGACCCGGCTGCGCTGCACGATTCCCGCGATTCGGTGTCGGCTTTCGAACTTGCCAGGGCGCTCGATCAGACCGGGCATCTTGAGTTCGCGCTGCGCTTCTACACCGCGCTCGCACAGGCAGGGGATACCCCGGAATCCATCCGCCAGTATGCCGCTATGCGGCTGCCGCTGCTCAGCCAGCAGTTGTCGCTCCGTGAGGCGCACTCAGGCGTAGCGGTCACAGTGCCCGCCATTTACGCCGAGGTGCATCGTCTGGTGCAGCCTGGTGCCGGCAAGCGCGAGATCGCCGAAGCGGCGCGGCTCTGCGACCTCCTCCCTCAGGATCGGTCCGACCATCCGGAACTGGTTCTGAACTCGCTGATGACGGTGGCCTTCGAACTGGAAAAGGCAGGCTCACCGAACCTCGCGGCCAACCTGTATCGCCGTGTGCTCGACTTCCCGGAGGTCGACGCGCACCATCGCTGCAACGCATCGTTCCGCATGGCCCTGCTGCTGCTGAACGGCGAGAATCATAACGATGCCGTAGACCTGTTGCACGAGGCGCTCGACGGCAACGAGAATCTCGCCCTGATCCGGGCCATTGTCGAGACACTGGCCGACATGCACGCCCGAGTTTGCCAGTGGCAGGAGGCCCGTGAAGTGGTTGCGTGGGCTGTCGAGCGGACAGAGCACGAACCGCAGGAGAGCCTGTACTGGCAGCTCCGCGACGTCCACCTCCGTGCCCACGGACAGGAGATCGCCGATTACGACCAGACGGCTGCGACTCTGCTGCCCAGCACACGCCCTGAAAGTGCAGGGGTGGCGACGGTGTGGTTCCAGACCGCGGTGGCGCTGGAATCGTGCGGCTATCTCACCCAGGCTCGCGTCTTCTACGACGAGCTGATGAAGTGCTCAGAACTGCCGCCTGGCATGCGGACACGGCTGCTTTATCGACTTGGCCTTGTGCTCGACCGCCTCATGTACTTCCGTGAAGCGCAGGAGCATCTGCATGCCGCCGTCGTATCGGACGATCCGGAGCCCGAGGCGCAGTCCGAAGCCCGCATGCGGCTGGCGAATCTACGCTTCCTGATGGACGAATTTGACGCTGCCATCGACGACTTCGAAGACCT
Organism: Bryobacteraceae bacterium; assembly: GCA_034408745.1. GTDB lineage: Bacteria > Acidobacteriota > Terriglobia > Bryobacterales > Bryobacteraceae > JAWXCM01. Next base: position 23,968 of record JAWXCM010000449.1, on the reverse strand, counting down.
GCGAAGAACCGGAGTCAACGGTCGCGTTCGTTCCGAATCGCAGATCCGTTATGCGACCTGCCTGATACGGCTTGGCCGGCAGGATGAAGCGCGTCTGGAGCTTGAGCAGAGCCGCACCGGTCTGCTGAACGGAACCGAATTTGAAGTGAAGGCCGACCTGATGCTGGCCGAAATGGCGGAAAGCAGCGAAAATTACAAGGTTGCGATGATCTGCTACGACCGCGTGATCCACAACCCGTTGTCGGAGCCGCTGACCAAAGCCGCCGCTCTTACGCGACTTTCCGTGCTTAAGAAGCTGCGGCGCTAATCTGTTTTCGAACCCCGTCGAGCACGCCGTTCACGAATGGCACCGCCTCTTCCCCTGAGAATCGCCGAGCCAGTTCCAGAGCCTCGTCGATCACCACCGGGGCTGGCAGTTTCGCTTCCAGCAACTCAAAGACAGCCAGCCGGAGAATGTTCCGGTCAACCGCGGGCATCCGCTCCACGCGCCAGTTCTCCGACGCCGAATCCAGATGCTTGTCGATCTCCGGCCTGCGGTTGAAAACGCCGTGGACCAGCTCTTCCATGAACGGATCTTTTTCCAGGTCCTCTTCGGATTCCTCGGTGTAAAGCCCGCCGTAATACTGGGAGATGGATTCTTCGGGAGCGGTCTTGCGAATGTCGCAGCCGTAGAGCACCTGAACCGCCCGGTGCCGGGATCTGTGACGTGACATGCTTACTTCGGTTGCCGCAGCGTGCGCAGCAAGTTGGCCATTTCAATCGCGGTCATGGCGGCGTCGAAGCCCTTGTTGCCCGACTTCGCACCAGCCCGGTCCACGGCCTGCTCCACCGTGTTTGTGGTCAGAATCCCGAACACCACCGGTACCCCGGTCGCCACAGGAATGCTCGCCAGACTCGAGGCGGCGTTTCCGGCCACGTAGTCGAAATGCGGCGTTTCCCCGCGAATCACAGCGCCCAGACAGATCACCGCGTCCACCTTCCGGCCCTGGCAGAGTTCGGCGACCACCACCGGCATTTCCCACGAGCCCGGCACGCGGATCGTCTGCACCGCGTCCACATCGCCGCCCGTGCGGCGGATCGCATCGAGGGCGCCTTCCACCAGTCGGTCCGTCACAAAACTATTGAACCGCGCCACCACAATGGCGAGCTTCAGCCCGGAGGCGTTCAGATTTCCTTCAGTCATTCGTTTCTATTTTCCCGTGAATTTGGCCGGACGTTTTTCAAGGAACGCCCGGGTGCCTTCGCGACGGTCTTCGGTCGCAGCGGCGAGACCGAAAGCTGTGGCCTCAAACCGGAGCCCCTCTTCCAGACCGCAGTTCATTCCCATATCGACGGCCTGCATCGTCAGCCGCAAAGCAATGGGGCCGTTCGACAACATGCGCCGCAACAGCGCCTTCGACGCGTTCAACAGCCCAGGCTGTTCCACCACCCGGTTCACCAGGCCGATTCGATACGCTTCCGCGGCATCGATCGGATCCCCGGTCAGCAGCATCTCCAGCGCCCGGCCGCGACCCACAAGCTGTGGCAGCCGCTGGCTCCCGCCGTATCCCGGCAGCACCCCGAGCTTCACTTCCGGCTGGCCCAGAATTGCGTTTGGCGAGGCGAATCGGACCGTACAACACATGGCCAGTTCCAGCCCTCCGCCTAAAGCGTACCCGTTGATCGCGGCTACTGACGGCTTCGAGCCCGTCTCCAGCCGGCGCATCGTGGCCTGCCCCCGGAGCGCAATATTCGTTGTCTCAACCGGATCGGCCGACGCCAGCTCACTGATATCGGCGCCCGCCACAAATGCCTTCTCGCCCGCCCCGGTCAGGATCACAGCCCTCACTCCGGGGTCGGCCTCAATGTCTTTCAGCGCGATGTCGAGTTCGGCCAGAAGTGCCTGATTGAGAGCGTTGAGCTTCGCCGGACGGTTCAGCGTCAGCAGCGCGATTCCGTCCTCATCAACGTCGATGAGTATGTTCTCAAAGCCCATATGGGATACTGAAAAAGCAGCCCTCATCATACCGCATGGACCCCGTAAGTATCAGGAATTTCTCGATCATTGCGCACATCGATCATGGCAAGTCGACCATCGCCGACCGCCTGCTCGAATTCACCGGCGCACTGTCGGAACGCGAGATGATGGCGCAGGTTCTCGACTCCATGGATCTGGAGCGCGAACGCGGCATCACCATCAAAGCGCACGCCGTTCGCCTCAACTACAAAGCCAAAGACGGCAAGGACTACCAGCTCAATCTCATCGACACCCCAGGCCACGTCGACTTCACCTACGAAGTCTCGCGCAGCCTGCAGGCGTGCGAAGGCGCCCTGCTTGTTGTCGACGCCTCTCAGGGTGTGGAAGCGCAGACGCTGGCCAACACCTATCTTGCGCTCAACCACAACCTGGAGATCATTCCCGTCATCAACAAGATCGACCTGCCTTCGGCTGAGCCGGACCGCATCCGCGAACAGATTGAGCAGGTGATCGGTCTCGACGCGACAGATGCGGTGCTGTGTAGCGCCAAGCAGGGCGTGGGTATCGAGGAAATCCTCGAAGCCGTGGTCAGGCGCGTCCCGCCGCCCACCGGCGACCCCGATGCAACACTCCGTGCGCTCATTTTCGATTCCTGGTTCGACCCGTACCGCGGCGTTATCATTCTTGTCCGTGTGGTGGACGGCAGGCTGAAGATCGGCCAGAAGGTCCGCTTCATGGCCACCGGTGCGCTGCATGAAATCGAAGGTCTCGGCTACCAGTCGCCCAAGCCGATCCCGACCGACGAACTGTCCGCCGGCGAGGCCGGGTTCCTTTTCGCGACCATCAAGACCGTCTCCGACGCCCGTATTGGCGACACCATCACCGACGCCAAAGCGCTCGACGTGCAGGCATTGCCAGGCTTCCAGGAGATCAAGCCCCTGGTATTCGCAGGCCTCTACCCGGTAGAGAGCCACGAACACGGCCTGCTCCGTGACGCACTGGAAAAGCTTCGGCTCAACGACAGCGCCTTCAATTTCGAGCCTGAGAACTCGGTGGCGCTCGGTTTCGGCTTCCGCTGCGGCTTCCTCGGACTGCTCCACATGGAGATCATCCAGGAGCGTCTGGAGCGCGAATTTAACATCGACCTGATCACTACAGCACCGGGCGTCAGCTACCAGATCACGCTAACCGATGGCGACGTAATCACGGTTCAAAATCCGACGAAATTCCCGAATCCGTCGGAAATTACCAAAATCGACGAGCCGATTATCGACGCGACCGTAATTACTCGCGAGGAATATATCGGAGAAATTCTGAAACTGCTGGAAGAAAAGCGCGGCAGTCAGAAGAAATTCGAGTATCTCGGCGGGTCGCGCGTGCTGCTGGTGTATGAATTGCCGCTGAATGAAATCGTGCTCGATTTCTACGACCGGCTGAAGTCCTGCTCGCGCGGTTATGCGTCGCTCGATTACCACCTGGCCGGATACCGTACGTCGCCGATGGTCAGGCTCGACGTGCTGGTGGCGGGCGAATCGGTGGACGCGCTCTCCATCATCGTGCACAAAGACGTCGCGTATGAGCGGGGTAAGTTGCTCATCGACCGTCTCCGCAAGCTGATCCCGCGGCAGATGTTCGAAGTGCCATTGCAGGCCGCCATCGGTGGCAAGATCATCGCCCGCGAAACCATCGCGGCGATTCGCAAAAACGTGCTGGCCAAGTGCTACGGCGGCGACATCTCGCGTAAAAGAAAGCTGCTGGAGAAACAGAAGGAAGGCAAGCGCCGCATGAAACGTGTGGGCCGCGTCGAGATCCCTCAGGAGGCCTTCCTGGCCGTCCTGAGGGTCACCGACTCGGGGGACGACGACTAAGCTCAGTCGCCGGCAGCGGTTATCCTGACGGCGGGGGGATCTCCGAAATCATTGAGATCGGTGGTTCCCCTCGGCGCCAGGCGGATGGTGAAGATGAAGAGGACGAAGATCAGTTCGCCGAGTGCGAACAGCATATCGCCCGGAGCTCTCATCCAACGCAGTTGCTGGAGCAGCGGAGTCCCCAGGAACTCCGTGGAGCGGGCGTACCAGTAGCCCTGATCCACCGATGCCCAGGTCTGAAGAAGGCCGACCGGAAGCAGGCTGAGCACGCACATGCAGAACAGCCCGACATTCATCGACCAGAACGACCACTTGAGCCAGCCCTCGCGCCACTCGGCCGCAGGCGCCATGGCACGCAGGCAGACCAGGATCAGTCCCATCCCGAGCATTCCATAGACTCCGAACAAGGCCGCGTGTGCATGGAGCGGGGTCGTGTTGAGACCCTGCATGAAGTAGAGCGCGATGGGCGGGTTGATCATGAACCCGAACAGTCCGGCTCCCACCATGTTCCAGAATGCGACGGCGACAAAGAAGCGAATCGGCCAGCGATAGCGGATGGCCCACGGCGCGAGGCGGCCGCGGCGGATGTCTTCCCAGGCGGCGAAGCCAACCAGAGTCAACGGCACCACTTCCAGCGCGCTGAAGACGGATCCCCAGGCCAGAGCCAGGGTCGGCGTGCCTGAGAAGTACAAGTGGTGGCAGGTGCCGATGATGCCGCCGGCCAGGTAGATGGCGGCCGACAGCAGCGCGGACTTGGCCGCGAACGCAGGCTTGATGAGGCCGAGCCGCATGAAGAAGAAGGCGATGACCGCGGTTGCGAAGACTTCGAAGAATCCCTCAACCCACAGGTGAATCACCCACCAGCGCCAGTACTCGACGACAGACAGGTGCGTATGCTGTCCCCACATGAGGCCTGCGCCGTAGAACAGGCCTATGGAGGCTGCCGCCATCAGGAAGACATAAAGCAGGGGCTTCGATTCGCTGTTCCCCTTCAGTGCGGGACGTATGGAGCGGATCACCAGCGTGAGCCAGATCAGCAGGCCGATGAACAGGAATGCCTGCCAGACGCGGCCGAGGTCGACGTACTCGTAACCCTGATGGCCCCAGAGAAACGACTGGTCGTCGCTGAGGCGGTTCATGACGGACAGCCACTGCCCGGTAAGCGAGCCGGCGACAATCACGAGCAGCGCACCGAACAGGACGTTGACGCCGAGCCGCTGGAGCTTCGGTTCGTAGTTGGAAACCAGCGGGGCGATGAAGAGACCCGCGGCCAGCCACGCCGTTGCGATCCAGAAAATTCCTGCCTGGACATGCCACGTGCGCGTGACGCTGTAGGGCAGGATGTTCTCGAGTTTGAAGCCGAAGAATCCGTCCCCTTCCACGCCGTAGTGCGCGGTGATCACGCCCATGATCACCTGAACCAGTATCAGAAGAGCGACGGTCCAGAAGTACTTCAGCGTGGCGCGCTGAGAGAGGCTGGCCCGCCATTTGCAGAGGGGATCGTCCGCCGGCACGTTGTGCGGATCTTCTGTCTTCTCCTGACTGGCGTACCACCAGATCATGGCCGACAGGCCGCCCAGGAGCATGATGATGGACACGCCGGTCCACATCACCGTCTCGCCGGTGGGCGTGTTGCCGATCAGTGCTTCATGCGGCCAGTTCTGGGTGTAGGTGACCGTGTCGTTGGGGCGATTTGTGGCCGCCGACCAGGAAGACCACCAGAAAAACGCCGCCATGGCGCGCATCCGCTCCGGACTCGATATGGTTCCCGGACGAATCGCGTAGGCCTTGTTGCCATTGATGAAGACATCTGAGAAGTGCTTAAGATTGTCCTCAAATGCCGCGGCTCGAAGGGGATCGATGACGATGGTGTTCGTCGCCGGGTCGTAGGTATTCTTTCGATAGAGCTGCTGGAGGCGGCCTCGCAACTGAGCCTGACTCTCAGCGGGCAGCTGATCGTAAGTTTTGTTGTATCCCGCTTGCGACCACTCGTTCAGCACAAAGACCAGTTCGCGGTGCAGCCAGTCCGCCGTCCAGTCGGGAGCCACATAACTGCCGTGCCCCCAGATGGAGCCGGTCTCCATCCCACCCATCGACTGCCAGACGTTTTGTCCCCGCCCTGTTTCACCCGCGGCGATCACGGTCTGGCCTGTGGTGGTGACGACCCGGTCTGGAATTGGCGGCATTTCCTGGTAAATTCGGGTGCCAATCCAGCCAAGCACGGAGAACGACAGGACGAGAATGGCCGCAAAAGCAAGCCAGAGTTTCTTCATGGAAACAGCACTCCTCGGCAGTTGTCAGCTGCATTAAGTTGTTGAAGCAATCCAACTATGTCACGGAAACGTGTCCCGCGCTGTGACTCCTGTCACTTTCCGCGGAAAACCGTGAGGAACGCGGATGGGTTATCGCCCTGACAGCGTCCAGTTCCCGAGGTCCCCTGGTTTGGTTCGTTCCATAGTCAATTTCTTCTTAAGGATGGGTGTGTTCGGCCTGCTCGGAATGGGCGTGCTCGATTCGTCCATTCTGTTCCTGCCATTTGGAAACGACCTGCTGGTGGTCGCGCTCACCGCGAGGCAGCCCAGCCGGTTCTGGCTGTACGCCCTTGCCGCCGCCGCGGGGTCGCTGGCGGGATGCGCCATTACCGACTGGCTCAGCCGCAGGATCGGTGAGAAGGGACTGGAGCGCCTCGCGAATCCGAAACGCATCGAGCAACTGAAGGAGAAGCTGAAGAAGCACACCTTCTGGGTAATCGGGGGCGCCGCGCTGATGCCACCGCCTTTCCCCTTCACCCTCTTCCTGATAGCCGCCCCGGCACTCCAGATCTCCCGCTGGCGAGTTTTGCTGTCCGCCGGAGCAGGCCGTCTGGTCCGTTTCTTTGTCCTCGCCCTCCTCGCCAGACGGTACGGCTCTCAACTCCTGGAGTTCTCCAAACGGGACGAACTGCAGTATTTCGTAATCGGGCTTGCCATCGTGTCCATCGTGGGCAGCGCTCTGTCCGTCAGGAAGTGGCTGGCCTCCCGACGCGGTTAGAAAATTTTTTTACATACGGTGATCGATTCGTCATAGCAACTGCGCACTAGATTTCAGAAGGCGAAGTAAAACGCGATGACAAATCGATACCTTAAACCAATAACTCAGTTTTTCCTCTTACTCCTTGCTGCCGTGTTCGCATCAGCCCAAAGTGGAGAGATCGTCGTCTATAAAGAGACGGCTTCCGTTCCCGTTGGCACCACGCGCCAGTTCACAAAGTACGTCAGTGTCAGCAACGCCGGCAGCCTCATTTGGTCGGTAAACGATATTCCGGGCGGCAATGCTGTTTACGGGACTGTGACTTCCACCGGTCTCTACGCGGCACCCGTTGTAGCGCCTCCTGATAATGTCCTGATTCTTAAGGCAACCAGCACCAATTACCCCAGTAAGTTCGGAAAATCGACTGTCACCCTGGTGCAGCCGACCCCGTGGGCGTACGGGTGCTCGCCTCTGACCATCCCCACCGGCAACTTCACCATCAAGGTCACCGGCGTCGGCTACACACCGACTTCCATCGTGCAGATGGCCCTCACGAACCTCACCACTACCTACGTTTCCCCGACCGAACTGAAGGCAACCGGCACGCAAATGACGCCCGGCAAGTGGCCCATTCGCGTGTACAACCCCGGACCAGGCGCTGTCACCGGCGCAGTCGGCGCTACCATGACCGTCAACGCGGCTCCGGTCGCTATTGCCATCAGCCCGACTTCGAAGAGCCTGGCCGTCAGCGCCACGCAGCAGTTCACCTCCACCGTCACCGGCAACGCCAATACAGCGGTTGTCTGGTCCGTGAACGGCGTCGCCGGCGGTTCCGCCGCAACCGGCACCGTCTCGCCGACGGGCCTCTACACCGCCCCGGCGGTTGTCCCGAACCCGGCCAGCGTCAGCGTGCGAGCCACAGCCAGTGCCAACGGCACCTCTTACGCGCAGGCCGCTGTGACCATTACCGCGCCGCTGCCTCCCGCGCCTGCCGTCTCCTCAGTGACACCGTCGAACGTCCCGCAGGGCTCTTACGCGATTACCGTCGACGGCTCCAACTTCGCCGCCGCATCGCAGATCCGCTTCAACGGTGTGGCCCTTGCCACAACATATGTAAACGCAACTCAGCTGACCGCCACCGGCAACACCGCGGTCGCAGTCGGCACGTCGATCCCTGTGACGGTCTCCAGCCCTGGCCCGCCCGTTCAGGTTTCGAATGCGCTGAACGTCACCATCACGGCTCCGGCCAGCGGCGTCAGCTTCCTTTCGGCCGCCCGCTTCCTCGATCAGGCCGCGTTCGGGCCCACGCCCGCCGAGATCGCCAACGTGCAGAACATCGGCTATACCGCATGGCTCAACGCGCAGTTCGCGCTGCCCGAAACATTCATCCCGATGCCGGCCAGCAACAACAACAGCGATGTCAGCGGCCCCTACGTCAACCGCATGGCGCATGCGCCGGACCAGCTGCGGCAGAAGACGATTTACGCGCTGCAGCAGATCATCGTCATCTCCGCCAATAAGAACATCTATCCGCCGGAGATCGTGCCTTACCTGCAAACGCTCAGCAAGCATGCCTTCGGCAACTACAAGGATCTGCTGAAGGAGATCACGCTCAGCTCGCAGATGGGCAAGTATCTCGACATGGCGAACAGCACGAAGCCAGGCGCAGGCATGGGAGCCAATGAGAACTACCCCCGCGAGGTCATACAGCTCTTCACCGCCGGTCTGGTACAGCTGAACCTCGATGGCACGCCGAAGCTCGACGCCAATGGCAAGACCATCCCCACCTACACGCAGGCCAACATCGGACAGTTCGCGCTCGCTCTGACGGGCTGGACCTACCCGGGACCCAACCCCACTGGCCAGAACTGGGAGAACTTCAGCGGACCCATGGTGCCGCGTGAAAACCTTCACTCCACCGTTTCCAAGACGCTGCTTAACGGCGCAGTCATCCCCGCCGGAACCACCTGCCAGCAGGACGTCGACGCGGTGATCGACAACTTGTTCAACCACCCGAACGTGGCTCCGTTCATCGCCACTCGCCTGATTCGTATCCTCGCCATGAGCAACCCGACACCCGCCTTCGTGCAGCGTGTGGCTCAGGTGTTTGAGAACAACGGACAGGGCGTGCGCGGTGACCTTAAAGCCACCGTCAAAGCCATCCTCACCGACGCTGAAGCGCGCAACGACACGCCGTCGCTCACCAGCGGCCGCCTCAAGGAACCGCTCTACTACTACGTGTCGCTCGCACGCCAGCTCGGCGGCCAGGTCGCCCTGAACACGGGCCTCGACTACCTGTTCGACAAGATGGGCCAGCGCCCGCTCTCGCCGAACTCGGTGTTCAGCTTCTTCTCGCCGTCGTACCGGATTCCGAACACCGCGTACTACGGTCCCGAGTTCCAGATCTACTCGCCCACCGAATCGCTGGTGCGCGCCGACATGCTGAACCAGATTCTCACAGGCCAGTACGGCATGTGGACCGTCAACCGAGCCCAGTTCAACGCGGTGGCCGCCGATCCGAATCAGCTTTTGGACGCGGTCGACAAAGCTCTGCTTTATGGCCGTATGTCGCCGGCCATGCGCACTTCGCTGCTGACGGTAATGGCCGCCGCGTACGACAACGCGCAGCGGGTGGACGCAGCCCTTTACCTGACCGCGCTTTCCGGTCAGTACTCGGTTCAGCACTAAATCAGCGACGAAAAAGAGAAATCAAATGAATAACAACAATCACTCCCGCAGAAGTTTCCTGCGCGTCGCTGGTGGCGCACTTAGCCTCGCCGGCGTGCAGCACCTTGCCAGCATGAACGCGATGGCGCAGAATCCCACGGATTACAAGGCGCTGGTCTGCATCTTCATGTTCGGCGGCAACGACGGGCACAACACCGTCATTCCGATGGCGACGCAGCCGTACAACGCCTACAAAGCGATTCGCGGCAACCTCAGCCTGCCCAACCAGGACACGCAGGTGTTGAACGTAGTCGCGAAGAACGGCACTCCTTACGGGTTGAACGGTGGCTTCCAGTCACTGCATCCGCTGTGGGCGCAGGGCAAAATGGCTGTTGTGGCGAACACCGGCATGCTGGTGCAACCCACAACTCGCCAGCAGTTCCTGTCCAACGCCGTACCTGTCCCGACGAATCTGTTCTCCCACTCTGACGCCGTCCAGCAGATGCAGGCCGGTTCGCCGACTGGATCGGGCGGCACCGGCTGGGCTGGCCGAGTCGCCGATGCCGTGGTGGGCATCAATGGAGCGAACACCTTCCCTCCAACGATCTCGATGGCGGGCCCGGTGCTCTTTACCAAAGGCAACGTGGTGCAGTCGGCGAGTCTGATCCCGGGCTACGACATGACCCTTTCGGGCATGAACTTCTGGCCCGAGACCGCCGCCGCGGCACGCCGCCAGAGCTATCAGGAGATCCTCGGTATGGACTCCGGAATGGCCGTCGTCCAGTCGGCAAATAAAGTCCGGCAGGATGCGCTGTCTCTCTCGGCGATGCTGAAGAACCTGAGCGCGGGTCCGGCGTTGGGAACCGTGTTCCCGGGCACGAACCTCGGCCAGCAGCTTCAGCAGGTGGCAAAGATCATCCAGCTGCGTGGACAGACCGGCATCAAACGTCAGGTCTTCTTCTGCTCCATCGGTGGCTTCGACACGCACAGTTCCCAGAGCTGGGCGCACTGGGATCTGCTCCGCCAGATCTCGGACGCCTCCGCAGCGTTCTACAACGCGACCACGGAAATGGGGATCGCCGATAAGGTGACCACCTTCACCGAATCCGACTTCGGCCGTACCCTCCAGCCGAGCGGTGCCGGTTCCGACCACGGCTGGGGCAGCCATCACTGGGTCGTGGGCGGCGCGGTCAATGGTGGCGACCTCTACGGCACCTTCCCAACCATGGCTCTCACCGGTCCCGACGATGCCAGCAGCCGCGGCGTTCTCATCCCCACCACCGCAATCGATCAGTACGGAGCCACCATGGCGAAGTGGTTTGGTGTCGACCCCGCGGGTCTCCAGACCGTCTTCCCGAACCTGGCCAACTTCGGTGTCTCCGACCTGGGTTTTATGGCGTAAACTCCGCCTCCACTCCCCCTGGTCGCTTTTGGGCGGGTCCACCTTTTGCAGGGCGTGGACTCGCCCCTTTTTTATTACCGCCTGAGGCTGCCGAACACCTCGCGCAACAGGCCGCTCACCTGTGCGGCAGGGTCGCGCCGAATCTTCTTCTCTTCCTCGCCGACCATATAGAACAGCCCGTCCAGCGCCTTCGAAACGACATAAGTGTCCAGATCGAACCGTTCCGTCCTGAGGAACGGATATCGCTCCAGTCGCCCGAAGAAATCTTTGTAGATCTTCGTCACGCCGACCTCGGCCAGCGACGCCGACACCGGCGGCCGGAACGCGGACGTCAGCCCCTCCGACGTATTCACCCGAAAGAACTCGGTCGCCGCCGTATCGCTTTTGCCATTGAGAATATTGCGGACATCGGCAAACGTCATACGCTTCAGCGCTTCGATGAAGATGGGCTTCGCCGCCGGTGCCGCTCTTTCGGCCGCACGATTCATTCCCCGAATCAGTTCGTCTGCCATCGAGCCCATTCCCACCATCCGCAACCCGCTCTCGACAGCCCTTAGCCTCGGCGGCAACAGGATCTTCACAGCAAGGTTGGCGAAGTAGCCATCAGTCGCGCTCAGCCGCGTAACGGCCTTGTCCGTTCCCACCGTCAGCGCTTCCTTCAAGCCCCGCCCGATCTTGTCGTCGGTGAGCCCGACCTGCCGGATCCTTCCCAATATGCTGTCCAGTTGCGGCGCAGCCGACAGTTGTAGAATAAATCTGCGGGTCATGATTCCTCCATCGTCGCAGCAAGATACACTGCTGGCTGTGAGACACCCTCGCACTGCCGTTTGGTTCACATTTTGCCTCGCCCTGTCGATCGCGGGAGCAACTGCCGAGCCTTTCGCGCTCCATCCCGCAAACCGGCACTACTTCCTCTTTCGTGGCAAACCGACCGTGCTGGTCACTTCGGCCGAGCACTACGGAGCTGTCATCAACAGCAAGTTCAATTACATCGCGTACCTGGATGAACTCCACAGGCACAGGCTCAACAACACGCGCATCTGGGTGGGTCCCTATCGCGAGGTTGCTGGCAATTTCGGCATTGCGAACAACACGCTCGCGCCGGAGTCGGCCGACTTTCTGGCGCCGTGGCCTCGAAGCGGTACTCCCGGCGCTGCCGACGGGCTGAACAAGTTCGACCTCGAAAAATGGAATGACGCCTTCTTCGTCCGGCTGAAGAAGTTCATCCGGGAAGCGGCCAGGCGCGACATCGTGGTTGAGGTGAATCTCTTCTGCCCGTACTACGAGGAGTCGATGTGGACGGTCAGCCCGTTCCAGGCGAAGAACAACATCAACTCCGTCGGAGACATGCCCAAAAACGAGGCGCTGACCCTGAAGCACCCGGCGTTATTAAAAATTCAGGAAGCACTTGTCAGGAAAATCGTCGCGGAGGTGAATCAATTCGACAACATTTACTTTGAGATAGCCAATGAACCGTATTTCGGCGGTGTCACATTGGAGTGGCAGGAGCACATCGCGTCACTGATCCACAAAGAGGAGAGCGTCGCCGGACGCCGTCGACACCTCATCTCGCAGAACTACGCCAACGGTTCGAAGCGCGTGGAGAAGCCCCTCGACACGGTGTCCATTTACAACTTCCACTACTCCCGCCCCGCCAGCAGCGTGAGCATGAACTACGAACTGGGCCGGGCGCTCGGCAATAACGAAACCGGCTTCGATGGCACCGCGGATGCCACATATCGAGTGCAGGGCTGGGAATATCTGATGGCCGGAGGAGCTCTCTATAACAACCTCGATTACTCCTTCATCGTCGGCCATGAACGTGGTGATTTCGCCTACAAGGACACCACTCCAGGCGGTGGCAGCACAGCGCTGCGAGCGCAACTCGGGGCACTGCGCAAGTTCTTCGACACCCTGCCGTTCGTGAAGATGGCTCCGGTTCAGGATCTGGTCCGCTCCAAAGTGCCGGAAGGAGCTACCATCCGGGCCCTGGCGCAACCCGGAGCGGTGTACGCCATCTACATCCACCACGGACGCAGCGTGAAGAATACGAAGCCGCAATACGTGGTCGACCAGCAGCCACAGACTTTGACCCTTGAGCTCGACTTACCTGCGGGTACCTACATACCCACCTGGCTCCACCCGGCCACAGGTGCCGTCACCAGATCGCCGAAGCTGACCCACGCCGGAGGCACCCTCAGGCTCGTATCATCCACTTACACGGAGGACCTGGCCCTGCGACTTACTAAGTCGCGCTGACATTGCGGAACAAATTGAGCGTAAACCGCCCAGCACACCATCGCGCCGAGGGCGGCCTTCAACAGGCCGGAAGTCCTCTTTTTCGCCAGCAGGAAGATCAGCACAAACCCTCGGCGCCCCAGCGCTCGTAACTCGCTCGACGCATCCCACGCACTCAAAATCTTCGACAGCCGGTCGATTTCAGCCAGCGCCGCATGCTCGGCCCGGTCGGCATCCTGCTCCGAACCGCCCGCCACTTTCAGCTCCAGCTAAGTGCCGAGCACGTTTTCGTGGTGGAACGTGTGCGGCCCGGCCATCTGGCTGTCGTACGCGCGACTTCGCCGCCGGAGTGATCAGTGCAACCAGTACCACCAGCACCGCCCCTGCTGAGAGCAACTGCATCCCGCTCTTCATCGACGCACCTCGCCTTGGCGCACCTCGCCTTGGCGCACCTCGCCTTGGCGCACCGGGCCGCCGCCATCGGGACGAATCTCGTCTTCGGTGATCTTGCCGTCGCCATTCTTGTCCAGCGCCCGCAATGCCGCCACGGAACCTGCCATCTCCGCACCAGAAACCATGCCGTCTTTGTTAATGTCGAGCGCGGCCTAAGCGGATCCATCCGCATGCCACCGCCGCCTGGGCCGCCGGGTCCGCGCCTGCCCTCTCCACCGCCAGGCTCGGGACCACCGCCCTGCGATTCCGCCAGTTTCGTGAGCTCCGCCTGCGTCAGCACGCCGTTCTTGTCCGCATCCGCTCTGGCAAACAGACCCTGCATCCGCTCCGGAACCTCGTCCTCCTGTAGCTGACCGTCGCTGTTGGCATCGAAGGCGAGCAGCGTCTTGACCAGGTCCGCCGCCGCGGGTGGCCGAGTCTCACCCGGTCCGCCGCCCGGTCCACGCCGTCCGCCGCCAGGTCCACCCCGGCCCTCGCATACCTGTTTGAACCCGCAACTGAGCCCAGGACTCGTATAATTCTGTTAAGCTTTGTTAAAATCGCCCGCCCCCCGCATCTAACACTGAGAAAATGCTTTGCACTCGTGCCGTTCTGTCCGTTTGCTGTGTGATCCTCTTCGCCGGTTGCGCCCCGCGATCCACCAGCCCTGTCGAAGATCTGAGCGGCACCCGGGACGTGTCGCAGTTTGCCCTTACATCGCTGAAAGGCACTCGCGACGGTGAACTTCTCGCCGTCCAGGCTGTCTACGGCGACGCATCGAAAAGCCTGTCCGTACACCTGAGCTTCAACGTGACGCCGCCGGCGAAGCTCATCACCGGGAAGTGGACCAGCCTTTCCGGCGAGGGAAGCGTGCGTCAGCGGGCAGTGACCTTCCTCGGTGGACAGTCCGGCCCACCCAGTATCGGCGGCAATTTCGAACTCAGCGGAGCGGACGGCAAGCCCCTCTACCGTGTCAACATCCCGCTTCAGCAACTGAAGCAGCCCCTCTGAGCAGGGCTCAAGACACACACATCACCGAATCGTAACTGAAACCGGATTCGAAGCTTTTCCGTTCACCGTCACCACAAGTTCCACGGAGCCACGCCCGGCCAGCGACCGTGGCACCGCGACATTGAACTGGGCCACGCCATTGGCCGGAAGCAACGGACCCGCATACGCAACCTCGGCGGCAACTCCGCCGACCGTCGCCGTAGCGGTACTAACATTCGGCAGGTTACTCCCGTAGAGCACCAGATACACCAGATCCGTCGACGGCCCCATGTCGATGGCAACCGGCGTGGTAACTCCGCCTTCCGTTTTAGCGAACTGCTCAGTAAGTTGCGCGCCGCCACGAACTCGCGTGACATACCCTGTCGCCAGCCCATCCCGGTTGACCGAAAACAGGAACGGCGACGGCAGCGTCGCCATCTTCGCATCATTCACAATGTTGGCGCTGTCCGTGTCCCCGTCTGTATTCCACGTCTTCGACCAGTTCGCTGGCTTCGGCACCGTATACCGGAATACCACCGTGTTATCCAGCTCCAGATCGTCGCTCCAGATGAACTTCGCTCCCGTGAAATCGAAGCTGCTGTAGTCGCCGTCAGGCCGCACCTGCGACTCCGGATACTCCTTCGCCTGCGCCCACCCGCTGTCATCGAAATCCACGGCAAACCAGTTCGACGGAAGCGGCGTGTATTCCACCGTCGGGTTCGTGGTGTTACGATTCAGCGGACCGCGAAAGAAGCTCTTCGCCTTCCACGCCGCACTCGTCACCGTCCCGTCGCCGAGTTTCAGGATCAACCCCGCGTCGCCGATCTGCGTCCCATATTCGAGCCCCGTCTTTGGATCGGCATTGTCCTTCGCCAACACCGCGATCGTCAGCGGATATACCGGCAGTATGTTGATCGACAGCACGTTGTGAGGCAGAAAGTCGATAGCGTCCACGCCCGCCAGCTTACCGTTGATAAGATGTCATCTCGCCCCACCCACCGTAAGAAAAACGTAAAGTGTGGTGCGTAAGAGCACAAGGCAGAGGAAGACCGTGCCAGCCCCGCTAAGCCGTTTTTGAGTCTACAAACACCGGACGAATCAGCAGCACGCACAACACAGACAGCAACGCCACGCCGGCAAACACGCTGAAGATTCCCATCAGCGGCACGCGGGAATCGCGCAGGATGCCGAACCCCCAGTCGGCCAGTCCGCCGCAGCTGATGCTCACCATGTTCATCAGCCCATAGCCGGTCGCCCGCAACTGCGGCCGTGCGATCTGGCACAAAATCGGCATATTGTTCGAGTCGAAAAACCCCCATCCAAACCCGAACAGGATCAGAAATGCAATCGCGACACCCAGCATCCCCGTGCGCGGCGAATACCCTACACCGAGCACCGCGACAACGATCAGCAACGTGCCGATCGCGCTGGTATAGATCCTGCCCCGCGGTGTCCGCAGCATCCACCTGTCTGCCAGCCACCCGCCGGTCAGCGCCGCCGCAATTGCCGAAATCATCCAGTACAGTGTTGCCGACACTCCGGCCTGGCCCTGCCCAATCCCAAACTCTGTCTTCAGAATCGCCGGCATCCAGTCGCGAACAATCCACCCCGCCATGGCCGGCAACGTGAAGTACACAACCAGCAGCAGAAACGACCGGTCGCCGAGCAGTTCCCGCAGCGCGCCGCCAGGCGACCCCGCCTCCGATTTCGTTTCCAGCCGCGGAGCATTGCGGATCAGAAAAAACAGCGGCACCGCGTACAGCACGCCAAACAGCCCGCAAACCTCGAACATCCACCGCCACCCGAGCCCCGGCTGTTCCGCCGCATATCCGCTAAATCCGCCGATAATGACACCGGCATAAATGCCCATCTGGTGCATGCCGATCGCCCGCGACCTCGTCGCTCCCCGGTGATATTCCGAAATTAATGCCAAAGCCGCCGGAATATAAAACGCCTCGCTGATGCCCATCACCGCGCGCGTCCACAGCAGTTGATCGTAGGTGTGCGCATGCCCCGTAGCCCACGTCACCGCGGACCATACCACCAGACTCCCGCCAATCACATGCCGGCGGCTGAAACGGTCCGCAAGATATCCGCCGACAGGGCTCAGAACCGCATAAGTCCACTTAAACAGCGCAAGAATGGCGCCCCATTTCGCTTCCGACCCGATGTCCGGAATATCCTGCATCAGGGAGAATTTCATCGACGCCAGCATCTGACGGTCGAGATAATTCAGCAGCGCCACCGGCATCAGCAGCACGACAACAAACCACGCGTATCTCCCAATCCTGCCGTCCATTTATTTACCGCTCTCCAGCCATCTGGCGTCGAATCGCGCGAATGTAATCCGCTCATACGGCCGTTTGTCGCCCCGCTCGTACAGCAGTCCGATGCGCCCGTCCTTCAGCCTCGCCATCGACGAATACGCCGCGGGCCCCTCATGCACCAGCCGCGACGCGGCCCACGTTTTTCCTTCATCCCGGCTCACCCGAACCGTCATCCGGGCCCGCTTCACATCCGCGGGATTTGAGAACAGCAGACGCCCTTTGTCGAACCGCACGAAGCTCGCCTGGCACACGGGATCGATCAGAGTGTCATCCAGCCCCTTGTCCACCCACGTCGCCCCGCGGTCTTTACTCACCGCCACCATTCTCCGGTTCTTCCCGTGATAGGAGCGCATGTTCAGCATCAGGGATCCGTCGCGCAACTCCACCACTGCCGACTCGTTCGTCTTCTCGCCGGCCGAGCCCCCCAGCTTCCACGTTCGCCCGCCGTCGTCGCTCACAATCACGTGCGAATGCATCGCCTTTGTCCCCGCCGTGATGTGATCGCAAGCCACCACCATGCGACCGTCCCGCAGCTGAATCCCATTCCCCGGGCCCGTCGCATACCAGGTCCAGTCCGCCCGCTTCACACTCGACGTAATCTCAGTCGGTTGAGCCCATGTGGCTCCGTCGTCCGTACTCCTCGACAGCCAGACCGTCCTGCTTCCCGACGCGGTGCCGTCGACAATCTGCCGCTCAGTGACCTTGCCCGGATTGCGAGTCAGCAACAGCACGATGTCGCCCGTTTTGCGATCCACAACAGGAGCCGGGTTGCCGGCCGTATCCTCGCCCAGATCCGCTATCACCAAAGCCTTCGACCACGTACGGCCGCCATCCATGCTGCGCTTCAGCAGCAGGTCGATGTCCCCGCTGTCGCCGCCGCCGCCGCGCCGGCCCTCGCAAAAAGCCAGCAGCGTGCCCTTCTTCGTTATCACCAGAGCGGGAATTCGATACGTGTGGTACCCGTCCTCGCCGGAACGAAACACCTCGGTCTGGCTGAACTCCGCCGAAGCCAGACCGGCCACGCACACCAGCAGCCACAGCACTACGCGGGCAAAACATTGCATGATCCGTCAGTCTACAACGCGCTGCGAAGGACAATAACAACCGTGAGCACAATCGAAGGCATCTACCCTGCCCTGGTCACCCCATTCGACGCGGAGGGAGCATTCGCAGAGGCGCCATTTGCACAACTGCTGGACCGTGTCTGCCGCACCGGCATCGACGGAGTCTACGTGTGTGGCTCTACAGGCGAGGGCCTGTTGCAGACCGTCGGCCAGCGCAAACGAGTCACCGAGGCGGCTGTCCGCCACACGCCTAAGGGCAAGCAAGTGATCGTCCACACGGGCGCGTACTGCACCGCCGATGCCGTCGAGCTCACACGCCACGCGGCAGCCGCCGGAGCTGCTGCCGTCAGCAGCCTGCCGCCCGTCGGCGTCTACTCCTTCCCGGAGATCCGCGAATACTACCGAGCCCTCTCCACCGCCGCCGACATTCCGTTTCTCGTCTACTACTTCCCTGCGTTCTCCCCCGCCATCGCCAGTCTCGATCAGATCCTTGAGCTCTGCGCCCTGCCCAGCGTGATCGGCCTGAAGTTCACAGACCACGACCTCTACCGCCTCTCGCTGATCCGGAATTCCGGAGCCACCGTCTTTAGCGGCTATGACGAGGTGCTGGTGGCAGGACTGCTGATGGGAGCCAGCGGGGGCATCGGGACGTTCTACAACCTCGCCCCCCAACTCTTCGTTGAGGTGTACCAACTCGCCAAAGCCGGCAGATGGGCCGAAGCACGCGCCGTCCAGGCCCGAATCAACGAGCTCATCGAAATCGGCACCCGATACCCCTGCTTCCCGTCTGTCAAAACGATCCTGCGGTGGAGCGGCATTGACTGCGGCCAGTGTCTGGAACCGCGCCGCACTCTGTCTTTGAGCGAAGAGAGCGGCCTTCGCGACGCCCTCCTCGCCTCATCGTTCGCCGAACTGGTTTCATAACTGGCATGTCGGTTTAGTTCGGAAAAGTTCGAGGAAATATTTTGTGGTAAGATACCGTACACTACGTCGTTCGAGTCACAGTCATGCTGGCGCTCATAACGCGGGCTTCCGGTGGGGGATGGCGTAACGGTCGGTTTGTAGAGATAATGGGTTCATCCGGGACTGGAGGCCAGAACGCTGGGCCACTCCCCTTCGCGCCGGGTTCAAGGCGGAGCGCAGCCCAGAGCAAAGGTCCGAGGCTGCGGGAGTCTAACGGAGATTCACTGTGAAAAGAGCCGGGTCTGACGACTCACTTCGCTGTTCCTTTTGTCATAAGAGTCAGGACGTTGTTGGCAAGCTGATCTCCTCCCCCAGCGATTACCCACGCGCGTACATCTGCGATGAGTGCATTGCCGTCTGTAACTCCATTCTGGAGGACGACCGGCAGGAACAGCCCTACGGGCTTCCTAACAAGCTCCCTAAGCCGCTGGAACTAAAGGAGTATCTGGACCAGTACGTGATTGGTCAGGAGTCGACCAAAAAGAAGCTCGCGGTCGCCGTCTACAACCACTACAAGCGCATCCAGATGAACAAGCAGCGCGGCAGCGATGTCGAGCTGTCCAAGTCCAACATTCTGCTCATTGGGCCCACCGGCACCGGCAAAACCCTCCTCGCCCAGACCCTCGCCCGCATCCTCGACGTGCCGTTTGCCATCGTCGACGCTACCACCCTCACTGAAGCGGGTTACGTGGGTGAGGACGTGGAAAACATCGTTCTCCGGCTGCTCCAGAATGCCGACTGGGACGTCCAGCGCTGCCAGCAGGGCATCATCTACATCGACGAGATCGACAAAATCGGCCGCAAGGACGAAAATCCGTCCATCACCCGCGACGTTTCGGGAGAAGGCGTTCAGCAGGCGCTTCTTAAGATTCTGGAAGGGACCATTGCCAACGTCCCGCCTCAGGGCGGCCGTAAGCATCCGCACCAGGAATTTACGCCGGTCGATACCAGCAATATCCTGTTTATCTGCGGCGGAGCGTTCGTCGGCCTTGATCGAATCGTATCGAGGCGGGTTGGAACGCGGTCCATGGGTTTTGTCCACCCCGAGGACGACGCAACGCGGGGTACCAAGGTGGTGCCGCACCGTCGGACCGACGCCGAGCTGATGCAACTGGTGCAGCCGTTCGACCTCATTCGCTTCGGCTTCATTCCTGAGTTCATCGGGCGTCTGCCGGTGGTCGGTGTGCTCGAAGATCTGGACCAGGACGCGCTCGTGCAAATTTTGACGAAGCCAAAGAACTCGATCATCCGTCAGTATCAAAAGCTGTTCGAGTTTGAAAATGTTAGACTGAAGTTTACGGACGAGGCGCTGGAAGCGATTGCCGCGATGGCAATGGAGCGCAAAGTTGGAGCCCGTGGGCTCCGCATGATCCTCGAAGACCTTATGCTGGATCTGATGTACTTTCTCCCCTCTTACAAGAAAGTTCGGGAGTTCCTGGTCACCAGGGAGATGGTCGTCAGCCAGAAAATTAGTCTCACGCTTCTGGAAAAAGCAGGCTAAGCTGACTCAAGGGCTCCACTTAGGGTGAGAATTCTTCTGCGCTCCCGACACGTTATACTCGGGACACGGGCGACTTGGCCAACTGACTTTCTGACTCCGTTTCACTAGTTTCCCGCATCACTGAATCATGCTGACTTCCAGAGAAAAATCCGACACAAGACGGTTACCGATGATGCCCATCCGGGACGTCGTCATTTTTCCGTACATGATGACGCCATTCGTGGTTGGCCGCGAGTCTAGTGTGCGGGCTCTCGAAGAGGCGCTGGCGGGCGAAAAAAAGATTTTCCTCGCAACGCAGCACGACGCTTCGGTTGACGAACCCCGGCCCGACGAAATTTACGGCGTCGGTACCATCGCCAACATCGTGCAGAGCCTGAAGTTGCCCGACGGCAACATCAAGGTGCTGGTCGAAGGTGTCGAACGCGCCAAAGTCGTTTCCGTCAGCGATGACGAGGGCTTTTTTCGCTCCGTCGTTCGTACGTTCTCCTACAAAGTAGAGAGCGGCACGCAGCTCGACGCGTTGACCTCCCGCGTCACCAGCCTTTTTGAGCAGTACGTCAAGCTCAGCCAGAACCTCAATTACGAGACCATGATCGCGGCGATCCGGGTCGACGAACCTGGCAAGCTCGCGGACACGGTTGGCGCCAACCTGCAGCTCAACATTGAGGAAAAGCAGGAACTCCTCGAAATCTTCGATCCCGTCGACCGCCTCACCCGCGTTGCCGAGATGCTCGACATTGAGATCGAAAAGCTCAACGTCGACCGTTCCATCCAGGGTCGCGTCAAGCGGCAGATGGAGCGCGCGCAAAAAGAGTACTACCTCAACGAGAAGATCAAGGCCATCCAGAAAGAACTCGGCCGCGGTGAAAAGAGCGAGTTTGACGAGCTGCGGAAGAAGATCGAAGCAGCTGGGATGACCAAAGACGCGCACGAGAAATCGATCGCGGAGTTGAAGCGGCTGGAAAACATGCCGCCCATGTCCGCGGAATCGACCGTGTCTCGTAATTACCTCGACTGGTTGCTCGCGGTGCCGTGGAAGAAGAAGACCAAGGAAATACGCGATCTCGCTTTCGCGCAGCAGGTGCTCGAAAGCGACCATTACGGCCTTGAGAAGATCAAGGAGCGTATTCTCGAATTTCTCGCCGTTCGACGCCTGGTGAAGAACCCCCGCGGTTCCATTCTGTGCTTCGTCGGACCTCCGGGCGTCGGCAAAACCTCGCTCGGTATGTCGATTGCCAAGGCCACTGGACGCAAATTTGTTCGCATGTCGCTCGGCGGCGTGCGCGATGAAGCGGAAATCCGCGGTCACCGCCGAACCTACATCGGAGCCCTGCCCGGCCAGATCATTCAGATGATGAAGAAGGCCGGGACTCGCAATCCTGTCTTCATGCTGGACGAAGTCGACAAGATGGCTATGGACTTCCGCGGAGATCCGTCGGCCGCCCTGCTCGAAGTCCTCGATCCTGAGCAAAATTTCATGTTCGTCGACCACTACCTGGACGTCGAATACGATCTCAGCCAGGTGTTCTTCGTGGCAACGGCAAACGTGCTGCACACCATCCCGGCGGCCCTCCAGGACCGCATGGAAGTGATCCGGCTGTCTGGCTACACCGAAATCGAGAAGATGGAGATCGCCCGCCGCTTCCTCGTCAAGAAGCAGATGGAAGGCACCGGCCTACATCCGAAGAACATTGAGTTCACCGACGATGGTCTCCAGGCCCTCGTCCAGTACTACACACGCGAAGCCGGTGTTCGCAACCTCGAACGGGAAGTCGGAAATGTGTGCCGCAAAATCACCCGCAAGGTGGTCAACGCGTCTTCCAGCGAAACGCCTCATACCCTCCCCAGGGTGACCGTCACCAGTGCAGTCGTAACGGAATTGCTCGGACCCCAAAAGTTTCGCGACCTTACGACCGATAAGAAGAATGAAGTAGGCGCGGTTATCGGACTGGCGTGGACCGAGGTCGGCGGCCAGATTCTGACGACGGAAGCCACCACCATGGAAGGCCGGGGCAAGCTGAGCACAACAGGCAAGCTAGGGGACGTGATGCAGGAGTCGGCGCACGCCGCCATGAGCTACCTGCGTTCCCGCGCGCACCTGTTCGGCCTCAACCGGGATTTCTATCGACACCTCGATATTCACGTCCATGTTCCCGAGGGTGCGATTCCCAAGGACGGACCATCGGCCGGAATCACCATCGCCACCGCCCTGGTCAGCGCTCTGACCGGAATCCCGGTTCGTGGCGACCTCGCCATGACTGGTGAGATCACGCTTCGCGGTAGAGTTCTGCCGATCGGGGGCCTCAAAGAAAAGCTCCTGGCCGCTCACCGCCACGGAATTACCGAAGCGATTCTGCCCAGGGACAATGAGAAAGATTTGCCCGACATCCCCGAGAACATCCGCAAAGAGATGAAGCTGCATTTCGTCGAGGGGATGGACCAAGTTTTGAAGATCGCGCTGGAACGGGAGCTCGTCGCTTTGCCTTTGCCTCAGGCACCGGTGGAACTGGCGTCGCGAACTCCGGCGGAAGAGAAGATTACGCACTAGTCTGGAGAATCGGAGCGACCGGGCGCCGCTGGACGCGCCTGGCTCCTCCCGGTCTCTCCTGGCCAGAGCACGATAATGGAAGCCGAGCACATTCGGAGCGCTGCACAACCCGAGGACTTTCCTCCCGCCGCCTTTCCTGAAGTGGCTTTTCTCGGCCGTAGTAATGTAGGTAAGTCGAGCCTTCTGAATACCCTCACGGGTAAACGTGGCCTGGCTTACACTAGCGCAAAGCCGGGTTGTACGCAGCTGATCAACTTCTATCGGATCGAAGGGAAGTTGACCTTTGTCGATCTGCCGGGATATGGGTACGCCCGTGTTCCGCTGGACGTGAAGGCCCGCTGGAAGCGCCTCATAGACTCCTACCTGACAACTCGGGAAACCCTGGAAATGGCCGTCCTTTTACTGGATTCCCGCCGCGGGTGGATGGAGCCGGATCTGGAACTCAAACGGTGGCTTGAGGTCCAGCAACTTCCGTACATTGTTGTAGCCACCAAGACCGACAAATTGAATCGACGTGAAGAAACTAACGGACTCGCAGCAATCCAGGCGCAATGCCCGGAACGTCCGCTGCTTCCGTTCTCGGCCCTGACAGGCCGGGGAGTGAGGGAAATTTGGCAGGCGATTTCGATAACAAAGACCAACAGGCACTAATCCCCCTCGCCGAGCAGGACAAGACTGCTCCTGAGGAGGCCAAAGCGGTTCCGGCCCCAAAACCGGCCGCTGCGGAGACTAAGCCGAACACCAACGGGGAGGCTGCGCCTCCGCGCGAGCACCGCCCCCCTCGTCCGAAGCAGAACCACGGCGGAGGCGACAAGCCCCCTTCGGACCGGCCCCTGTTCGACCGTTCTCCGGGCGGTGGCTCCGGCTCCGGCGATGCCCGGCCCGAAGGCAGAGGCCAGACGCTCGCTTCGTCGGCTCAGGCCGCATCGCAGCAGAAGAAGGAAGCGCCTCATTCAACCGGCGCCGCTCCCGTTGGCGCTCCCCCTGCCCCGGTGCCCGAAC
>JAWXCM010000448.1:0-25863 GCA_034408745.1 Bryobacteraceae bacterium | reverse complement strand
TCCGGGTGACCCGATACCAACGCCTTTTGGTCAGTCATTCCCAACAGTATCAACTACTTCAAACCACGAACCCGGAATCAACTGCCGTTTTTAGGTTTATGCATATATCGCGCACCGGCTCTTCCCGAACATGGCTCACGCCGAAGACCTGGGGGCAGGAGGCGTTTCTGGCTGCGCTGCAAAAACAATGCAGGCTACAGCGGGTCCGCTTCGCAGCCTTACCGTGCTCGGGCGGGGTTCTGAACTTTCTCCCAGGTCATTCGTGGTCCACAGTCACAGCGCCTACTGCTCCATCCGGTAGTTCGGCGCTTCCTTGGTGATGATGACGTCGTGCACGTGACTCTCACGCAGCCCCGCCGCGCTGACGCGCAGGAACCGAGCCTTCTCGTGCAGTTCGGCAATGCTGTTCGAGCCCGTATAGCCCATGCCCGACCGCAGTCCGCCAACAAGCTGGAACACCAGGTCGGCCAGCATGCCCTTATACGGCACGCGGCCTTCGATGCCTTCGGGAACCATCTTGGCGTTCGGATCCTGCGCGTAACGGTCGGAGCTGCCGGCCGACATCGCGCCCAGGGAACCCATGCCGCGATAGCTCTTGAACGTACGGCCCTGATACAGAATCGTCTCGCCCGGACTCTCTTCGGTGCCCGCCAGCAGGCTGCCGATCATGACGCAGTCGGCACCCGCGGCGATCGCCTTGGTGACGTCGCCGGAGAACTTCACGCCGCCATCGGAGATGAGTGGAACGCCAGTGCCGCGCGTGGCTTTCGCGCAGTCCATGATGGCCGTGATCTGAGGCACGCCCGCGCCGCTGACTACGCGCGTGGTGCAGATGGAACCCGGTCCAATGCCCACCTTCACGCCGTCGACACCAAGCTCGATGAGATCGCGCGCGCCTTCGTACGTGGCGACGTTACCGGCGATCAGCTGCACGTCGGGCAGCGCATGCTTGATGTGGCGCACCGCTTCCAGCACACGCTCACTGTGACCGTGCGCGGTGTCCACCACCAGCACGTCCACCTTGCGGGCCACCAGCGCCTGTGCGCGCTCCAGAAAGTCGCCTGTTGCGCCGAGCGCCGCTCCAACACGCAGCCGCCCCTGATCGTCCTTGGCCGCGTTGGGATACTTCAGTTTCTTCTGGATGTCTTTTACTGTGATCAGACCCTTGAGGTAGTACTGATCGTCGACCACCAGCAGTTTCTCCACGCGGTGGCGGTGCAGGATCGACTGCGCTTCTTCCAGCGTGGTCCCTACCGGCACCGTGATGAGGTTGTCCTTCGTCATCACGTCCGACACGGGCAGATCGAAGCGCGTTTCAAACCGCAGATCGCGATTGGTGAGAATGCCTACCAGCTTCCCGTGCTGCGTCACAGGCACGCCGGAAATGCGATAGCGCTGCATCAGTGCAAGCGCGTCTGAGATCTTCTTCTCAGGCTCAATCGTGACCGGGTCGACGATCATGCCGCTTTCCGAACGCTTCACGCGGTCGACCTCTTCGGCCTGCCGCTCAATCGACATGTTCTTGTGAATGATTCCGATGCCGCCCTGCTGCGCGAGGGCGATGGCGAGATGGGACTCCGTGACCGTGTCCATCGCCGAGCTCAGGATGGGTATGTTGATGCCGACCTTGCGTGTGGCGAACGTGCTGGTGTCTGCCTGGTTGGGCAACACGGCGCTCCGGGCAGGCTGGAGCAACACGTCGTCGAATGTAAGACCTTCTGGGATGGTATCCGGGATCATCGTGGATTCAACCAGAATAGCAACCTCGCCCGCGGTGACCGGCGGCGGCGCAATGTTACTCCACCAGCCGGGCGTCGATGGCTGCCGCAATCCGCGGAAAGTGGTCGGGAAACCGGAGCAGATTCGCGATTCCACCGGCCGCGTACATTTCATACACCTTGCCGGCCGCTACCAGGGCATGCGCATAGGCGTTCTGCGCGTGCTCTGTGCTCAGCCGCGCCCAGTTCTGATTCATGTTGACGAGCCGCGGGATGCGCCCGCTCCGCAGCAGGCTGCGGACCTTCTGCTCCAGCGCCGGGCTCGACGGACCGGTGGCGATGTACTGCGCCATGCCTTCGTGGAACCAGGAGGGGAATGACCCGAGGCTCCCAAGACAGGCGTGAACGATCTCATGCGTGAACGTCTGGCGAACACTGGCGGTGAACCCTCCGGCACGGGCCAGTGGAACGCGTATGCGCGAGCCATCGAAAAGGCCTCCGCTCCACTCCGCCGCATCCGCGCTGGAGCGGTACGCTTCGGGACTCTGAACGATGGTGGAGATGCGCTCGTCGACGCGGCACTGCAGTTCCCCGGCTACCCGCGCGTACTCTTCCTCGAGCACCGCGAGCATGCCGCGAGCCGTCTCGGCATCGAGGGTGGCGCCCTCGTAACGCAGCAGAAAGTGATTGCTGTACAGTCTCTCCGCGCTGGCGTCGCCGCCGACCTCACGCCGGACCTCGTCCAGCATGCGCTTGACGCCGGCTTCCTCGCGAATCTTCTGCGAGTCCTGCAGATACCCGAGCGCGGCCCGGGGCTCGTCAGCGGCGCGCGCCGCCATGCCCGCCATCACCAGGGTGTCGTAGTCTTTAGAGCCCGACTTGACCCGCCGTTCCAGCAGTGCGAGCGCGGCTTTGGGTTGCTGCTGCTTCATCAGCTTCGTGGCCTCAATCAGCGGCGCAGGTCCGGCCGGAACCGCCGGGGCTGCATCGGTGAGAGCTGCCACGGGCGTCGGCGTGGTGATCTTCGGCGCGGCGTTCACGGCTGCCCTCCAGGAATCTGTGCCGCTCAGCCTGGCGGCCTGAACATAGCCGGAAACGGTTTGTCCATCGACGGCGGCGGACACCTTGTAGCAGGTGCCCGCATCGCCGCTGATGGAGAAACGGAGAGATACCGGAGTTCCAGCCGCAAGCGTGGTTACAAGAGGGGAGCGGGTATCGCAGGCGCTGCGAAGGTCTGCGCCCGCGTCCCCGGTAAGTACCGCACTTGCCAGCAGGAAGAGAACACCGGACATCTCTCTTAACGGTACCGTTACGCGGGTACTGCACACCCTCCGCAGATCACCTCAATGCAGGAGAAAAACATAGGGCCGGTCCACCGGGACCGGCCCTATGCAGGTGTTAAGGAGGGTGATATTACCAGGACACCGGAGTCGTAAGCGTCGCAGTCTCCATGGGCGACGGCATTGACGCCGAGGCCGTGGTCTTCTGCTGCGCCAGCGTGCGGTAGATCTGCCCCGCGACGCCGGAGGCTGCCGGCCCGTTCACGTAGCGTCCGCCGGTCAGCAGGACCACGACGGCCAGTTTGCGGCCGTTCACTTCCTGGAACGATCCGAACCATCCAAGGTGCGTGGGCGTGTCGCGGTCCGTGCAGGTACCGGTTTTGCCGAAGATCGGCTCGTTCGGATCATAAGCGGCGCGGCGAGCCGTTCCGTACTCGGTCGCACCCAGCATCCCGGGAGTCATTTCCGGAATCAGATTCTGAATTGGCAGGTGGCGCTTTACCTTTGGCGAGAGCGCGTCGGCTTCGGCCTGCGATTTCGGGTACTGCAGATAGTACAGCGTTCCGCCATTCGCAATGGCCGACATTACTGAAGCCAGCTGCAGAGGCGTCAGCTTGATGCCCTCTCCGAAGCTGGTCATCATGCCCATTCCGCCGAATTTGGGGGGACCGTCGTTGAAGTATCCCGGCTGCTCGTGATCGATGTTCAAACCGGCCTTCTCGCCCAGTCCGAGCATCTTCGCGTAATGCGCCACCTTCTCGTAACCCAGTTTGGTGCCGATGTTGGCGAAGTACGGATTGTTCGATTTCGCCAGCGCGTCGGTCAGGTTCATAGTCACACGGCCGTACAGTTTCTGCCGCGTGCTGCGGTCGATAATGCCTTCCTGAAGACCCGCGAGAGCAGCGTATACCTTGACAGTGGAGCAGGGCTGAAATCCGGCGGAAAACGCGACCTTCTGGTTGACAATCGTCAGAATGCGACCCGTCTGGGGGTCGACCACAACCACGCTTCCGTTGAATGCCCCCAGCGCGTCGACTGCGGCGCGCCGTACCGTCAGATCCTCACCGTCGATCATGTCGCCCGTGGTCGAGTCTGCGAAGGTCGGCTCCAGCCACGGACCGCCGGCGACGAAGTTCGACCGGGCTCGCGTGCTCGCCACAACCCGGCGCGCGGCCGCGCCCTTCAGCTTTGAGGTTGTAGCCTTGCTCTTCACAGCCGGAGTTTTGGCCGTAGTTTTGGCAGTCGGCTTGCTGCCTTTCTTCGCGGAGGAAGCGGAAGCGGTCCGCGATTTAGTCGTCGCTGAGCGCTGAGGCACCTTGGCGGAGCGCTTCTTCGTCGCCGCAAACGCGGCTGTGGCTGTAAGGGAAATGGCCAGCAAGAGGATCAGAAGTCGAGGGGCGGTCAGGATTTGCTTCATTCTGTCTGGTTCCAGTTCTCGCTCTACATTCGGTCGCTCACTCTGACGTTCGGGCCAACAGTGCCGCTACATCCTTGCGCTACATTTCGAGCACAGAATGTTCTCGCCTATTTTCTACGACTTAGCGAGTTGCGTCAAGTACCCAACATTTTGTACATCGGCGGCACAGCACCACAACTTAAGCCGCTGTCCATCCGCCATCAATCGTAATCACGCTTCCAGTTGTAAACCCGGCCTCATCAGAAGCCAGGTAAAGCGCCAGATACGCAATCTCTTCCGGCTTACCGAGCCGGCCGACAGGCTGTCTTTGATTTAGTTGTTCCCGGACGGAATCTTTCTCATGTTTATGATATTTTTCCAGGTAACCCTCGACGAAGGGAGTGTCCACAGTTCCGGGGCAGATACAGTTCACACGAATCTCTTTGGCGTACTCGACCGCGAGTTGAAGGGACATGGCGACAATCGCCCCCTTCGTCGCGCAGTACGCAAACCGCTTCTTAATCCCAACCAGCCCGGCCACCGACCCCAGATTGATGATCGACCCGTGACTCGCCAGCAGTAGCGGAATTGCCTGCTTAGTTGTAAGGTAGGCTCCAGTTATATTGACGTTGAGGAGCCGCTGAAAGTCACCTAATTCTGTGTCTTCTACGCCCCCCACCAGGCCGATTCCCGCATTATTTACAAGACAGTCCAGTTTTGGGATGGTGGAGAAGGCTTCGGCGAGGGATTCGGGGCTGGTGATGTCGCACGTAACGGCTCGGGCGTTGCCCGGCAAAGTCGATGCCAGCGACTGCGCACCCAAGAGATCGAGATCGGCCACGATTACGTCTGCACCGGCAGCCGCGAAAACGCTGCAAATCGACGCACCAATGCCACTTGCCCCGCCGGTGACCATTGCGGTCCGCCCGTCGAGGCGAAACGGAGTAACTTGCATTTAACCGATTGTACGACAGATTGCAGGAGAGAAATGGGACAGATCCCGTTTTTGGAATCTGCCCCGCATACATCTCAGAAGATCAGGCGGGCGCCAAACTGGATGATGCGCGGATCGCGGGCTGAGGTGATCAGTCCGAATGTCGCGCTCTGGTTTCGGCCATCCGGTCCAGCAGAAAAGCCCGTCCCGGGATTGCCGTAGTTGGTGTGGTTGAAGACGTTGAACATCTCGGCGCGGAACTGGACTTTCAGCTTTTCCAGAATCCGCGTGTCCTTGATGGCCGAAACGTCGAAGTTGACGATTCCAGGGCCGCGAACGTCGGGCAGCGCCCGGCCAACGTTACCGAACGTGAAATTCGGCGGATTGACGAACACGTCGGTGTTAAACCAGCGCTCCGGTGTCGGGTTGTCGAGCTTCGCGCTTTGACCGGTCGAGTTCGGCCGGTTCGCGAGGTTGTTGTTCGCACCACGGATGACGAGCGGCAAACCGCCCTGCAGCGTGGAGATAAGGTTCAACTGCCAGCCGCCCACAACTTTGTCGGCGAACCGGTTGCCGGAGAGGAAGGCTTTGCCCTTGCCGAACGGCAGTTCGTAAATGCCGCTGACCACCAGACGGTTGGAAACGTCGGTCGGGTCGACACTGCGCTCCGCCGCGCGGTTGTACTTGCCGTTTTGGTAGCCATTGTCGCTGCCGACTTCCACCGCACCAAAGTTCGACGGCACAATCGCGCTGTCACTGATCAGCTTGGCGAAAGTGTAGGACGCCATCACGGCGAACCCGTTCGACAGCCGTTTTTCCACGCTCAGAAGAAACGCATGGTAGATCGAGCTGCCCGACCGGGGAACGCGCACGTTCACCGACGTGTAGTACGGGAACGGACGCAGGGACTGCGAGCGGCTGATGGTGGCACCGCCGAGAGCGCCGGCGACCCGCCCTGCGTTCGGGTTCGGAACCTGATCCTGCAGGGCCAGTCCGAGCGAGTTGTACTGCGGGTCCAGCTGGTTGTAGTCGTAGCCGCTCGCCGGAAGATGGGTGCCCTTGTTGGCGCTGTAGGCCGCGTCGATCAGCCACCTGCCCGGAAGTTGCTGCTGGATGGACATGGTCCATTGCTGGGAGCGCGGAGTCTTCTCATTGGCCTGATCCCAGTTGACGCCCTGGCTGATCAGGAAGCTCGGTCCGAGCGACGATCCGAGGGGCTCGGCAAACGGGGCAGGGTAGCCGTCCTTGAAGTTGAAGGCGGGCAGGTTGGCGTTGTTGTTGGGCGGCAGGTAGGACGTGGCGGTGTTGGCAAAACCGGCGGTGGCGCCGAAGAAGTCGCGGTAAAAGATCTGCGGGTAGAATATGCTGTAACCGCCGCGCAGGATCGTCTTGCCGTTACCCAGAAGATCGTAGGCGAAGCCGAAGCGGGGGCCGAAGTCCTTATACTGCGGCTCCAGGTACGTGTCGCCATAGTCCTTTCTGGCGTAGGTCATGCGACCGGGAAGGCCGGTCAGCGGATTGGTCAGCGTGGGGCTGAAAGTTGAGGTGCCGCCGTTGCGCTCAATCGGAGGCGTCTGGTGATCCCAGCGCAGTCCGAGGTTGAGCGTCAGGCGCCGCGACACCTTCCAGTCGTCCTGGAAGAAGAGGCTGTACGATTTCCCCGCCTGGCTTTCACCCGCATAGCGAATCTGGGAAGCGGTGCCGACCGCGCCAAGGACGAAGGTGGCGAACTGGCTGCCGGTGCCCGCCGGGCTTTGCGGATTGCCGGTCAGGCCCGCCGGGAAGTTGAACTGCCCCGACGGCACTTCGCGCTGATAGTTGTTCGCCTGCTGCACACGGAAGTCGAAGCCGCCCTTCAGGGTGTGGCCGCCGACGATTTTGGTCGCCATGTCGAAGAACTGCCACGTGGTACCGCCGCGGAGGCCGACCGTAAACGCGCCAAAGCCCGGGAGTCCGGCGTCGATGCGAGGCAGAGTGTCCCCGGGGATGGTGGAAGGCAGCCCGAGTTTCGACGGCCAGTCCTGGCCAAAGCTGAAGGCGGTGAACGGGAACGTCTGCCGCGTCACGCCCACGCGGAACTCGTTGAGCACCGTCGGAGTGAAGGTGTGGATGTCGCTCGCCAGGATGTTGTAGTTCAGGTAGTTGTCGAGCCGCGCGCGCACGTTCGGGTCAGGCAGTGCACCGGCCAGCCCGTTGTCATTGAAGTGCTTGTAGTACAGGTACCGGACGCTCATCGAGTTCTTGTCGGAGAACCGGTGGTCGCCCTTGGTGGTGTACTGATTCATGTCGCGCTTCTCGCTCACCTGGCCAATCCAGTTGTTGGAGAAGGTGAACGGATTCGACGGCGCCTGGTTCGGCAGCGGGATGAACTGCAGCATCTTCTGCGACACCGGATCCAGCCGGTTGGTGGGGATGATGTTGCCCGGGAACTGCTGCCGCACGAAGCCGGAGCCGCCCGGATTGGCCGCCGTGGTGGCCGGGTCGTAGATGGGAATCAGCGAGCCGTTGGCGTTGCGCAGGTTGGAGAAGTTGCCCGCGCGCTGTTCGGCGAGCGGCACGCTCAGGATGTTGGAGCGATTCCGCTTGTTCTTCCAGCCTTCGTAGTTGAAGAAGAAGAACGTCTTGTTCTTGCCGTTGTAAATCTTCGGCAGTAGCACCGGGCCGCCGACGGTCGCGCCGTACTGGTGATACCGGAACGGCTCCTTGAAGGCCGTGTAGGCGCGCCGCGCGTCGAATGCGTCGTTCCGGATGAAGTAGGTTCCGGTGCCGTGGAACTGGTTGGTGCCACTCCTGGTGACAATGTTAACCACGCCACCGGCTGTGAAGCCGAACTCGGCCGACATGGTGTTCGACTGCACTTTGAACTCCTCCACTGCGTCGACCGTCGGGTTGACGTTCACGTCGGCGAGAAACGCGCTGTTGTTGTTGCCGCCGTCAAGCACGAAGCTGTTCAGCGAACTGGGTCCGCCATTGATGCTGATCGCCGACAGCGCGGTGCCTCGGTCGACGAAGCCGCTGTTGGTGGGCCCCGCCTGCGATTTCACGCCGGGAGTCAACATCACCAGAGCAAGTGCGTTTCGACCGTTGAGCGGCAAATCCGTGATGCGCCGGTTTTCGATCACCTTTCCGACCGTCGCGCTGCCCACGTCGACAAGCGGCGCTTCGCCGGTCACCTCAATAGATTCGGCCGTCGTGCCGACTTCCATCTTTAGTGTCAGCGAAATGCGCCCGTCCACCTGAAGCGTGACGTTACTCTGAGTTACGCGCTTAAACCCTGTCTTTTCAACAGTTACGTTATACACGCCAATCGGAACGGCCGGAGCTGTGAAGTAGCCTTCTTCGTTGGAGTTGACCGTGGTGGTGGCGTTTGTACCTGTATTAACGATGCGAACCGCCGCTGCCGGAACCGTGGCGCCGGTAGCGTCCGTGATGGTTCCGGAAATTGTTCCCCTGCCCTGCTGAGCGGCAACTGGCAACATTGCCAGCACGGCTGCAAGAGCCACTGCAAGATATCGCGACATAGCTAACCCTCTCTGAAGCAAAAAATTCCAGATACTTCGAATTCTACACAAAATAGAACAGAGCTGTGGCTTTACAATCGGCTTTCGGCGTCAGACGGACCCACTGGGCGGAAAACGCGTCGGGGAAAATGTGCTTTGCGTACCCCTCGGCGCCCACTTTCAGGGTCTCGTACCTGTGCCACGTGCCGTTGCCCATGAAGTCGATCTCAATGTCGAAGTCGGCGGCCTTGTCGGTAGTGATGTGCAGCATTTTGTGGGGGAATCCGGTGAGCAGGAACGGCTCAGTCGCGACGCCGCGCTTCACGTCAGCCTTCCACCAGGGTCCGCCCCAGCCCGCGGGCTTGCCCCATGACCATAGGTCGTCCGTCTTGCCGAACCAGAGTCCGGACTGCGGCTGACCAGACAGCGCATTATTGTCGCGATTCGGCGTGGTCTGGTTGCCACCCACGGCGAAGAGTCCGCGGTAGGCGCAGAAATCGGGAATGATGCGCAGGTGCTGGCAGATCGGCTTCACGCCCCAGATGCGGTCTTCAAACGCCAGCGGCTGCAGCTCATACATCATGCCCTGAATGTCCATCAGGTAATGCTCGGTTTCCACTTCGCGGATGCGCATCCATTCGGTCTGCCAGGCCTGGCTCATGGCGTGCGTCGCTTTGGGCAGGCGATACCGCTGCCACTGTCCCTTCACGAGAGCCCAGAACAGCACCGACGCTTCGTCCCAGCCGGTGGCGAACAGCACACTGCCCATGTCCTGCCGCGCGGCGACGTCCATGTGCGGTTTGCCGGAGAGCTTTTTCCACGCCTTTCCGTCGAACTCGAACAGGCCGGCCTGGTCCTCGCCGAACTCGTAGAAGCCGTTGTTGGCCACCACCACTCTGCCCTGCGCGGTGAACCCGCCCTTGAAGTGCGGCCGCGACGCCAGCTTCATCTGCTTCATAAGGTCGAAGAGCACGCGCGGCTTGTGGTCGCGCACGTCCATCTCGATGAACTCGCCTTCCATGCCCTGATAGTAGATCCGGTTGGGGTCGGTGAGATGGCGCATGGTCGACGTCAGGCGGAACTCGTCGAGCGCCGGGATGTGCTTCCAGTTGCCCTTCGCGTCGATAACGTAGGGCCCAATGAAGCACTGGTCGGACTCTTTGTGGATCAGGCGGTTGGCGTGGGTTCCGTCGTGGACGTGCACGCGTTCGCTCTTCAGCGCTTCGTCGATGCGGTACAGCCCGAGCCCGTATCCGGTGCCCTTTTTGTGGCTGTTGTAGGTGATGGCCCAAAGCGAATCGGCCCAGGGCATCAGCGCGCCCAGTCCGCATTCGGAACGCTGAGGAATTGTGTCGGCTTTGAATCCGATGGTCGTCTGGCTGGTGCCGGAAAACGTCTGCGCGTACGCAGCGCCGCCCGCACCCAGCATCGAGGTCAACAAGGCTCGGCGAGTGTTAGACATAGGTGTCCCCTTGATAGAACGCCGCCGAGCTTATCAGTCGGGGCAGTATCTGTCGTCGGACAAATGTCCTATGTGTTGATTAAGGGCTCGATGAGGTCGCGGAACCGGTCGAGGGCTTCGCGGCATTCGTCGTAGTCGGAGGGACCATAGGTGCGACACGTGTAGCGGGCATTCCAGCCCAATTCGGCGAGACTGCCCCAGTCGTCTCGGATCCGGTCAAAAACAGGGTTCCGGGCCACCTCATGATTCCGCGCTTTGTGGTCCGCAAAGTAAAGGTGATATTTCGCGGCGTACGCGTTCACGTAGTGAACCGCTGCGTAGAATGCGACTATCAAAGCCCAGGTGCGCTGGACAGGCACCTCCCGTGACAGTGCGCGGGCTAAAGATCTGTTCTCCTCCGCTTTGACGAAAAACTCAAGCGGGGCGCTGCGATTCCTCGATCGGTGAGTCATCTACCACCGTAAAATCAAAATCCTGTTTCACGTACGTCTGGTAAAACCGATTAGTGACGTCCCGGACTTGCTTGCGGGTCACCGGGTCGAATCGACTCAGGTAGATCCAGATCCGAAGCTCGGGCCCCACCTCCCGTACGTCGACCTCCGCCACATTCGGGAGATCCGCAAAGGAATCGTGAACGAGTTGAGCCAGCGCACCAATTTCCGAGACAGCCATAATCCGAGCTTACACCTCAAATAGTGCAGCACCGCCCCCCAAACCTCTCGGCTTTAC
Source organism: Bryobacteraceae bacterium (assembly GCA_034408745.1). Classification (GTDB taxonomy): domain Bacteria; phylum Acidobacteriota; class Terriglobia; order Bryobacterales; family Bryobacteraceae; genus JAWXCM01. Next base: position 14,844 of record JAWXCM010000448.1, on the reverse strand, counting down.
TTCAAATGCACCAGCCCCCGCTGAATCGCCGCGAGCACCGCCTGGGTCCGATCCTCTACGCCCATCTTGTCGAAGATATGCGTCATATGTATGCGCACCGTTTTCTCCGCGATCCCCAGCCGCTCGCCGATATCGCGGTTGCTCATCCCGCCCGTCAGCAGTTCCAGCACCTCCAGCTCCCGAGCCGTGAGCTGATCCGACGGAATCCGATTCTCCAGCAGTCCGCGCAACGCCAGCGGCAGGTACTGGCGTCCGCGACGCGCCGCCAGAAGCGCTTCGATCAAATCGTCAGCCCCAGCGTCCTTCGTCAGATACGCCAGCGCCCCTGCGTCGAGCGCCCGGTGCACATCCTCACTCCCGTCATAGTTCGACAGCACCACAATCCGGGCAGCCGCGTCCTCCGCACGAATCGCGCGAATTGCATCGAACCCCGACATCCCCGGCAGCCGCAGATCCATGATCACCAGATCCGGACGGTGCTTCCGGTACAACGGCAGTGCCTCCGCACCCGACGCCGTCTCGGCCACAATCTTCATGTCCTCGCGGCTGTCGACCACCGTGTGCAGCGCCAGCCGCGCAAAATACTGGTCCTCCACCAACAAAATCGCCAGCATCACGGAGTCCCAAGCGGAATCGCCGCCGTCACGGTCGTCCCCGCTCCCGCACGCGACTCCACCGCCAGTTCCCCGCCAAATCGCCGAGCCCGCTCCGCCATGATCTGAATCCCAAAATGCCCCGGCGCGACGGACTGCGGATCGAACCCGCGGCCGTCATCACGCACCGTCAGCCCCACCGACCCCGGCCCATACCGCAGCTTCACGTCAATGCGCGCCGGCTCGCCATGACGGACCGCATTGCCAGCGGCCTCCTGGCAGATACGCAGCAAATTCTGAGCCATCTCCCCCGGCACCGGTCGAGCCGAGCCCTCCACCGCCACCTCCGACACGATTTCCCTGCCCTGCGTCAACTGCTGCAGAGCGCTCGAAATGGTGTCGGCCAGGCTCTCCTTCTCCGGCGTCTCATGCCGCATGTCCCAGATCACCCGCCGAGCCTCCGCCCGGTAGTGCTGCACCATCGTCCGAGCCACCTCCACCGTATCCGCCGCCGCATCCGGCTTGTCCCGAATCCGCTTCAACGTCACGTCCAGCTGCCACGAGATCGCCGAAAACCCCGCCAGCAGCGTGTCATGCCATTCGCGCGCGATGCGGTTGCGTTCGGCGATCATGCCCGAATACCGAACCCGAAGCAGATACACGCGCCATCGATACACGCCCGTCAGCGCACCGGCCACCAGAGCCAGGACCAGCAGCCGGAACCACCACGTCTCATGGAATCGAGGCGCCTGCGTCAGGTACACCTCCGTAGTCCCACCCCATTCCCCGCCACGTTCGCGAGCCGCGATCAGCAGCGTGTGCGTCCCCGCCGGAAGGCTGTCGTACCGAATGGTGCGCTCCCCGCCGAGGTACGTCCACTCCGGTTGCGTCGCCGCCATCCGATAGCGAAACTCCACCCGCGAAGGCGCACCCAGCCGAGCCGCCGTGAACCGAACATTGTGCGACTGCCTCACCGACTCCGTGCTCTCCATCAGCACAGCGGGAGCATCCGGAACCGACACTGCGCGGGGCCGGACGCGCACCGCTCCCCGCACCGTCGCGAACCACAAATCGCCGCGGCTGTCCTTCCACGCCGACGGATACCCCACGTTCTGGCACTCGATGGTCCGCATGCCGTCCTCCTGACCCCAGGAGTTCACCGCGAGCCGGGTGCGCCGTCCCGTCACCACATCCTCCAGCAACGGCCTTTTTACCTGGAACAGCCCCGCCGGAGACGACAACCACATCGACCCGCGTCCATCGTCGATCGCGGAATACAGCGGCAACGCCGGCAACCCGTGACGGTGGTCCACCACCCGAACCCCGCCGTCTTCGATCAGCGCCAGTCCGTTCGCCCGCGTGGTAGCCCAGATCCGCCCCCCGCTGTCCTCCGAAACCGACGTGACAATCGGGGACGGCAGGCCTTCGATCTTCCGCGCATTCTCCCCATCCACCCGCCACAACCCGTCCGGCCCGCCAGCCCAGATCCGGCCCTTCGAATCCTCCAGCAATGCCCGAATCGAGTGGCCCCGCAGCTTCGACTCCGCGTGCCCCAGCCCGCCGTCGCCGTGCCGGAACAGACCCTCGTCCGCGCCGACCCACAGCCGCCCCAGACGGTCGAAAAGCAGCGCATGAATCTGCGGCTGGTAGCCCAGCGCGGCTCCGTCGAACTTCTTCCACGTTGAGCCTTCCCGCCGGAACAACGCCTGCCAGTCGCTCAGCCAGAGCGCTCCGTCCGGTGCCGTAGCGGTCGCCCTCACCAGCACTTTCAAATCAGCCGACGGGAGCCCCACCCGCGTCGGAACGCCGCCCGACACCCGGTACAGCCCGCTGCGCCACGTACCGATCCACACACCGCCCGAGGCATCGCCCGACACCGTCGACACAAACTGTCCGTCGAGCCCTTCCGTCTGTCCGAACGGCACAATCGGCGTGCTTTTCCAGCGACTCAGACCGGCTCGCGTCCCAATCCACAGATTGCCTTCCCGATCCTCGAATAGCGCGTGGACAAAGTCATCGGAAAGCCCGTCGCGAGTGGTGAAGCGCTCAGCCCTGCCCTCGACAACACGCCACATCCCGAGGCCCCACGTGCCCGCCCAGACCACCCCATCCCGATCCTCGACAACCGAAACCACCGGCCCCGTGACCCCGGCAATCGGCGTCAGCGACGTCAGCCGCCCGCCCTGCAGCCGCCCATGGCACAGACCCTGCGACGTACCCAGCCAGACCCCACCGCGCCGAGCCGCCGCCGTCACCGCCAGCACCCTGCCTTCCGGCGCAGTCGGCGGCAAAAGCAGCGCGGGAGCCTGCCACAGGTCTCGAAACAGGAACAAACCCTGACCCGCGGCCGCCACCAAACCCGCACCGGGAATCTCCAACAATCCGCTCCAGCTCGGGTCAGCCGGAGTCAGGCCCGCCCGCACCTGCTTCATCTCTCCGTCGATACGCTTGTGGAGCCCCGAGCCCAGCGCCACCGGGTCGCCCTGCTTGTCCACAATCAGGTTGTCGAACCGCAGCGGCCAGTGCCGCCGTGTCGAGCCCAGCTGATAGAAACCGGCATCGCGCGTAGCTACCCACGTGGTCTTGCTGTCGATCCCAGGCTGCACCACGGTAATCCACTCGCGGGTGGACCCAGTCGCCGGATCCAGCACCAGCGGCGTGAACCGCAGCCCGTCGAACCGAGCCGCTCCGCCCGAAGTACCCACCAGCAGATACCCGTCCACCGACTGGCTGATCCACGTGACGTAATTCTGCGGCAGCCCGTCTTCCACCTGCCACAACTTGCGCGCGTACTGCGACAGCGACAACGAGGGGTCGAGCGCCCATACGGGAACCAGCATCGCGAAAATCCGCAGCCATCGCATTCGGTTCGATTCTAGCCAACGCAATCGGGACAGGGGGGAAGCCTCGCGACGACGCCCTTCTCGCTGAAGCTGTCGAAACTACTCGGCACACATGAAAAAAGGGCTCCCGGCGAGTTGCCAGAAGCCCTTTGCTGCGGGAGCAAGTCAGAGTGATCTACTGCGGGCCGCGAACCCAGAAGGTCACACCGTTTTGGGAAGTGGTGTTGCCGATCTGAACTTCGAGCGTCGCGGTGGTGGCCGTAGTCACGCCGAGATCCGCGGGGACCGCTGCGTTGACCTGGAACACACCCGCGAGGAGTCCCGGCGAGGGTCCGGCGTACAGGACCTGTGCCACACGGCCGTTAATACGGACCTGAACTGGGCCAGACAGCAGGGTCGGGAACGGCTGCGTGGTTGGTACTGCGCGTCCGTCGCCCGGGTTGGGGCTGAACCCGCCTTCGCCGGTGCCGTAGATCTGGATGATGCTGCCGGCAACGGCGGGATTATTCTGCGCGTTGGCGGAGTTGTCCTGATTGAGCAGGGATGCAGCACCGGAGCCTGACTGGTTGGCGGTGTACAGCCCGGGATCGGTCTCACGAATGGTCAGGGGTATGGACTGAGACGCGATTCCTTTGTACTCCACAACCAGGTTGGTTGATGCGCGGCCGCCGATGCCGTAGGGCACGACGGCGTTGATCTGGTCGCCGTTGCGGTCCCCGGCAGGTCCGACGTAGATCAGCGGAGCGGGTACGTTGTCGAACAGGACGCGGACCTCGCCCAGAGTGGTAGGTGCGGGAACCGTCGAGAAGACCACGCCCGTGGCGGGCGCCATGTTGCGACCCTTGATGGTGATGAACAGACCCGGCGAGATGCCGCGCGACAGACCGGAGGCATTGTTCGACACCTGCAGGCCGTTGGGCGGATTCGGAGTAGTGACGGTTAACGTTACGTTGACCACGACGGGATTGGTGCCAGGCGTGGTGGGTGTGACGCTAATGTTGCCGTTGTAGGTGCCCGCCGTGAGACCGGTGGGATTCACGGAGACGGTGAGAGGCGTAGCCGCACCACCCGCCGCGTTGGTGGACCCGCTGGCTGGGGTGACGCTGAGCCAGCTGCCGAGTTGGCTGATGGCCGCAGCCGAGAACGGAATCGCCGCCCCGGTCGCGGTGAGGTTAATGGTCTGCGAAGGCGGGTTGGCGGTGCCTGTGGTGAAGGCAAAGCTGAGGCTCGCCGGTGCCGCCGCCAGGCTGCTGGGCGTCGTGACGCGCAGGAAGACCTGAATGGTGACAGGCGCAAGACCGGACAGCGAGTTCAGAACGATGTCATTGCGATACGGCTCAGTTCGCGGAGTGAGGCTCGCGCTGTTGAAGGTCACCTGAAGTGGGCCGGGCACGGAGATGCTGTTGAGCGGCACCACCACAAACGCGGGATCCGCCGTCGGCGTAACCACCGTGGGGATGAACGACAGGGCGGCGATGGACGACGTCCGGATCTGGATCGTCTGGGCAGGTGGTACGTTGTTGGCTACCTGAACGATATCGAGGCGAGCCGGGTCAGCGGTAACACTCTGAACGGCGTTGACCTTGTACTGGACACGGACGCGGACCGGGACCGGATTGGTGACGTTAATCGGCGTAAGCACAAGCGAGGCGGTGTACGTGCCAGCGGCCGTAATTGCGCCCGGTGCCACGCTGATGATCAGGGTCGACGATTCCGGGATCGCGGTGTTACCGGTCTGCCGGTCGACCAGGAGCCATGCTCCGGAACCAGTGCCGCAGGTGACCGGGGTGCCGCTGCCGTAATCGCAGGTGGCGGTAAAGGTCTGCGGGGCGGCTGGATCGGACGCGGTGACGACGAGTCGCTGTGGGAGCAACTGTGCGCCAAGCGCGCCTTCAAAGGCCGGGGGAGCGTAGGTATCCACTGAAAGCTGTCCGGAGCGGCTGATGGTCAGCCGGACGGAAATGTCCTGGTACTTGTCCGCAGCCAGTGACGGCGTCAGTCGGATGGTTCCGTTGTACGTTCCCACGGTAAGGGTGCGGATGATCTCCATGGCCGGGACCACGTTTACGCCAGCAGGGGTGGTGGTTCCGAGCGCATCAACACGGAAGAACTGGACTGGGTTAGCGACATCGAAGATAGCGCCCGTGGTAAAAGGCTGCGACGCTCCGGTACTGCTGACCAGCATCGACTGGCCGGCAAAATCGGCTCCACCAAGGGTGTAGTTGAAGTTGATGACGTCTCGGTCGCTGACCAGCAGGTTCTGGTTGGTGATTTCGAGACGAGCCGTGACGGTCTGGGACGCGGTGCCGTTCGCAGGCGTAATGACGACAGGCGCCTCAAGCACGGTTCCGACCGGGGGAGTCCCTATCGCCGTGACGTCGGGAACGATATAGAAGCCGTTCGGCGTCGTGAGGTTCGTCAGCGCGAGTGCTGGGTTGGCGCTTCCCGTGGTGGACAGCTTGAAATACGGGCTGGCGCCACCGATGGCCACGCTGTAAGTAACAGCCGAGCCGGTGGAGCTGGTAACCGTGATTTGCTTCGGTGCCGGGCTTTGCGTAGTCCCGGCGGGTCCGGGCTGATACAGGAATCGAGCCGAGGTCGGAGCCACCTGCAGGGCTGAGGCTGGGATCAGCTTCACCGTGACCGGTACCGTCACAAAAGCAGTGCTGCCTGGTATGAAGACTCGAACAGCCGCTACGACGCGGTCAATACCAGCAGGCACTTTGGAGGTGTCCACCGATATCTGAACGGGCGAGACGCCGGTAATGCCAGACGCCGGGTTCACGACCAGCCAGCCGGTGTTCGGCGTCAGATTCTCGATAGAGGTGTTGAAAAACTGCTGGGTGCCAGTGCTTCCCACCGTGATGTTCTCAATGAGTGTCGGTGTGCCTGCTGCGACCCGCTCGACCGTCAACAGGGGTATGCTGCCCGGAGTAACAGTAAGTTGCGCCGTCGAGAGAACGTTGTAAGTGACGTTAATCGGATAAACCCGGTTGCCGCTGATTAACGTTACTACTCCGGTGTAAGGCGTGCCGCGGGCAGCAAGCATCGGCGAAACGGAAATCGTGATGTTTTCGCCGTCCGAACCGGTGTTACCGTTCAACGTGGCGACGTTTGTTGCACCGCCGCAGGTGCCGCACGTCAGGAACAGCCATCCAGTTACTTCACCCTGCGGATAGGTGACAAAAGCCGTGTAGTTGACACTTGCTGGACCGGAATAGATCCGAATCGATTGCGGCCGGGGTGCTGTCTGCACGCCTGCCTGATGTGCAAAAAAGAGACCCGTGGTCGGTACCGAGAAATCCGGGTTTTGAACTGTCTGGCCAAATAGGCCGGATGCGCCGGCGAGCAAGACGAGGCCTGCTGCCAGGATTGAACTTCGCTGGAGTTGAGTAGGAACTTTCAAACTGCCCTCCCAGAGGCTACGCTTTCTTACTGTTACTGTGACGCTCCTCGGTGAGAAGTAGTCATAACTTCTTCAACCGGGCGTTCTGTTATCGAAAGATTTCTTCCCGCACCTTCTCCGGTTGCTCACCGCAGCCGGTGGCTCTCTTACGAAAAGAGTCCAGGGTACATTACTGCAAACATTTAACCATATTCATGTTTTGGGAAGTGGAGTGGGGTAAAACGGAAGCTATCTGTTGCAAAGCTTGCACGTTGGATGCATTTGTAAGTGAAGTGATTTCAATGTGACTCACTCGCCGTGCGGGGCAGTGCGACCCACAGGTGAGTCCGGGCGACACAGTGCCGCTACAATTCGGAAGAAAGAGAACTTCCGGCTTTGCTGCCTTTTCAGTTTGTTCATCATCCCGACTACGACTTTTGCCTTGGCAACCACGTCTTTGAATCGGCCAAGTATCATTTAACGCGACAGCAGCTTCTTCAGGACGGTTTCGCCGAAGAAGCTGATTTCCTCCAGCCCGGTTCGGCGCTGGATGAGGATCTGACGCTGGTGCATACGCGCGAGTGGATCCGCCGGCTGCGCAGCGGTTTGTTAACACGCGAAGAAGAAAAGCTGCTGGAGATCCCGTACACCGATCAGGTGGTGCGGGCATTCTGGCTGCATGCCGGCGGAAGTATGCTGGCGGCCCGGCTGGCACTTCGAGACGGGTTGGCCTACAACATTGGCGGTGGATTCCACCATGCCTATCCAGGTCACGGTGAGGGATTCTGCGCGATTAACGACATCGCGGTAGCGATTCGACGTGTGCAGAAGGACGGGTTCATCCGTTCGGCGATGGTGGTGGACTGCGACGTTCATCACGGCAACGGTACCGCCGCCATCTTCGAGAACGATCCCACTGTGAGTACGTTCTCAATCCACCAGGCAAACAACTATCCGGACGACAAGCCGCCCTCGACGGTGGATGTCGATCTTGACGACGAGGTGGACGACGAGGAGTATTTGCACCGGCTTCGCGAAGCGCTTCTGCCGGCGCTGGCCTTGCACAAACCGGACCTCATCTTCTATGTAGCGGGCGCCGATCCACACTGGAAGGACCAGCTGGGAGGGCTTCGACTGACGATGGACGGGCTGATGCGGCGGGACCGCCTGGTGCTGGATGCGGCGATTCGTGCCGCCACTCCAGTGGCAATCGTACTGGCTGGAGGGTACAGTCAGGACGTCAGAGACACTGTTAACATCCACTGCAACACTGCCAGAGCGGCTCGCGACGCGATGGCTCTTCGGACTTCGAGCCCGGTAGAATGAAGAGCATTAGTATCTGATCCCTTAGCCCGCGTCGGTTTCGCGTCCTTTGGGGTGACGTGCTGTGTTAGAGATTCATGACTGGCGATCAGTGGCAGCGAGTTAAAACAGCCTTTGGGCAGGCACTCGAGCAGCCTCCGTCAAGCCGCGTCTCGTGGATCGAGACGAATTGCCGGGAAGACGGAGTGCGCGACGAAGTTCTGTCGCTCCTGGCCGCTCACACTCTCGACGAAGACGACTTCCTTGAGCAGCCACCCGATGCCGGGCCGGAACTGGCGGCGGCGCTGCATCCGGATTCGATGATCGGCCAGCGAATCGGGCCGTGGCAGCTGGTGGAGGAAATTGGGCAGGGCGGCATGGGCACCGTGTACCGGGCCGTGCGAGCTGACGACGAGTTTCGCCGGGAAGTCGCCATCAAGATTGTCAGCCGCGGTATGGACACCGACATCCTGTTGCGGCGGTTTCGGACCGAGCGCCAGATTCTGGCGACTCTGGAACACCCCTGCATCGCAACGCTGCTGGATGGCGGCAGTACGCCGTCAGGGCTGCCGTACTTCGTCATGGAGTTTGTCCGGGGCGTGCCGCTGACGCAGTATTGCGACCGGCACCGCCTGGGCATTACAGAACGTATTCAGCTGTTCCGCAAGGTGTGCTCGGCCGTGGCGTACGCGCACAACAATCTGATCGTCCACCGCGATCTGAAGCCGGCAAATATTCTGGTGACGGAGAACGGAACGCCGAAGCTGCTGGATTTCGGAATCGCGCGGCTGCTGGCGGGTCCGGGGCGCGAAGGATCGGAGCCGACGGTCACGATGCTCCGGATGGCGACTCCGGCGTATGCAAGCCCGGAACAGATTCGCGGTGCGGTGGCAGGCATCCCCAGCGACATCTACTCGCTGGGCGTGATCCTCTATGAGTTGCTGACGGGCCACCGGCCCTACCGGCTGCCTTCGCGCGAATCGGGTGAACTGGCGCAGGTGATTTGTGAGCGCGAGCCCACGCGCTGCAGTGTGGTGGTCGGCTTCAGCGAGTCGATGGAAAAGAGCGGCGGCGAACTGGCTCTGGTCGACGGGGCGGAAGTCTCGGCCGACCGCGCCACTACGCTCGAGCAACTGCGGCGGAGGCTGCGCGGCGATATCGACAACATCGTTGGGATGGCTCTGCGCAAAGAGCCGCACCGCCGCTACGAGAGTGTCGAGCTGTTCAGCGAAGATCTGCACCGGCACCTCACCGGGCTGCCGATCCACGCGCGCAAGGATACTTTCAGCTACCGTGCGGGCAAGTTCGTCGACAGGCACCGGTGGAGCATGTTTGTCGGCGCGTTTGTCACTGTGCTCCTGGTGGTGATGAGCCTGGTGGCGATCCAGAAGGCGGCGCGGCTGGCATATCGCATCGAAGAAGACCACAAACTGGCGACGTCGTTCCTGGTGGAGATTCACGACAGCATCGCCAAGCTGCCGGGTGCTGCGCAGGCTCGCGAGACGATGCTGAAGCAGTCCCTCCGTTATCTGAATGGCCTCGCGTCCGACGCGGGCAACGGCTCCGATTTCCAGACCTCGCTGGCGCTTGCGTATGAGAAGTTTGCGGAGTTGCAGATTGGCCGGAACGGTCCGGGAATCGGCAACTCGGCCGATGCGCAGGAGACGTGGAACCGGGCGAGGGCGATCCGGGAAGCGGTGGCCAATCAGACTCCCGGGAACGGGGCGGCGCAGCTGGCTCTGGCGCGCACGTATTTGCTGGGTGGGTACATCGCGGGACGGGCATCGGCTCCGGTCGACATGCGGCGCTCCTTTGACCAGAAGGCGCTGGAGATGGCGGAGAAGCTCATTGTGCAGGATCCGCGCGATCCCGACTACCGGCGGTTGCTGGCCGAGGCGCACACCAGCGTGGGATATGGCCTGATTGTCGATGAGCAGTGGGAGAACGTGCGGGTCCACATGCGGCAGGCAATGGCGATCCTTTCTGAGATCGCGGCCGAGGATCCCCAGGATTTGAACACGCGCCGGGAACTGGCCACGATTCACTACCGGCTGGGCAGCAGCTATGTGCAGTCGGGTCAGCCGGGCCATGGTCAGGATGAACTGCATCAGGCGCTGGAGCTGCAGCAACAGCTGTCCGCGTCGAGTCCCGACGATGCGGTGATCCGGTCTCAGATTGCGGCTACGCGGCACTTCCTTGGCATCGCGCTGGGGGCGTTGGGGCGGACGCAGGAAGCTATCGAGAATTTCGACCAGGCGATTGAGACACGGCTGGCGGCACTGGATGCCGATCCGCGAAATTCGCGCGAACGCTCCATGCTGGCGGGCAATTACTCCGAGCGTGGCATGGTGCTGATAACTGCCGGCCGGCTGGATGAGGCACTGGCCAGTGCGCGGAGTGCTGTCCAGCTGCAGGAGCAGGTGGTGGCGGGCGATCCAAAAGGCGTCCCAATTCGCGTATTTATGGCGGAAATCGAGTCTGGACTGGCTCGGGTTTATGAGACGATGGCTGCGAAACAGCCTCGCTTTTTCCGTGATGCGGCAGACTGGTATGGGCGGTCGCTGAAGGTGTGGGGTGAGCTGGAATCGGAGGGCGTGCTCCGCGGGCCTTCGATTCGTGCCGGCATCGATAAAACACGCGCGGCCCAGCAGCGCTGCGAAAACGCGGCGCGCGGTATTCTCTGAGGCGGCTGCACCAGCGGCCTGTGGTGTAATTGGAACAACTCGCGTCGGCACAGCTTCCGCGGGCCTGATTTTCACCCCGGAGTCTGTGTGCGTTTTTCAATTTCCCTCTTATTTTTCACCGCGAGCCTAAGTTTTGCTCAGAATTCCACAAGTCCACGTGCTTCTGCTGAGGCTGCCCTGCGGTCAGCCGGTGCGGAGCTGGAACTTGCGGCTGAGGATCTGGCAGGCGTCTACGTGGCGAAAGAGTACCGCTCTGAGCACAACGGTGTCACCCATTTTGTCTTCCGGCAGCGCTTCGACGACGTGGACGTGTTTGGCACGGCGTACACGGTCAACGTGGACCGCGAGGGCCGGGTACTGAACTCGGGTGGCGAACTGGTGCGAAAGCCAAAGTCGGCTGCTCCGTCGCTGGAATCGGGCATGAGGGCGATTCGCACGGCGATTCGGGCGGTGAACCCGGCGCTGGACGGCAGCTATCTGGCGGCTCCACCGGCTGCGGGCGGCAAGCTGACCCGGTTCGCACGGGGCGGGATGGCGGATGAAACCGAGGGCCGGCCAGTCTGGTTCGCAGATTCCGGTAAGGCGTACCCGGCATGGCTGTTCTACATTCGGAGCGAAGGCGGGTTGGAGACGTTCGCCACCGTGGTGGACGCGAACACGCAGCGGCTGCTGTTTAAGAACTCGCTGACACGCCGATTCCAGGCGGCTGCGGAGCCGGCGCCACAGGGGCTGGTGTTCGAGCGTGGATCGCCGCAGCCAAACTCGACGCCCGGCGTACGCAATCCGGATCGTCCTTACGTGGAACGCACGCTCCAGCCGCTTACCGGGGATCCCGCTGCCTCGCCTAAAGGCTGGGTCGACGGCGATCAGACCGTCGGAAATAACGTGGTGGCGGGCGCCAATACGACAGCGGACTTTCAAACGCTGTTTCCCAGGCCGGCGACTGCTCCAGATCGCAATTTCAGCTTTCCCCTGGAGATTGGTCCCGGTGCGCCGTCGCTGACCAGGTACACCGACGCCGCGACGGTAAACCTGTTTTACTGGGCCAACATAGCGCACGACAAGTTCTGGCAGTACGGCTTCAATGAGGCGGCAGGGAATTATCAGCAGGACAACTTTGGACGCGGCGGTGTCGGCGGCGATCCGATGCTTGCGTACAGCCACTTCGGCGTGGCGGCTCCGAGGCAGGCCGAGACCGACAACGCGTTCTACGTTTCGAATCGCTACTACGAGGACGGTGCCCGGTCGTCGATCAATATGTTCATCTGGGCGTTCAATGAGTCGCGCGTGTTTTCAGACGGCTCGCTGGATGCCGAGATCATCATCCACGAATACGCGCACGGTGTGAGTTCCCGGCTTGTGGAAGGCGTGAACGACACGCATCAAAGCGCGTCGATGGGTGAGGGTTGGAGCGACTACTTCGGGCTGGAGTTCGCGCTACCCATGGGGCTCGACGCCAATGGGTTTTATCCCCTCGGCGAGTATGCGTTCCAGAATTTCGGCCTGGGGATTCGCACGCGGCCATACACCACGGACATGCAGGTGAATCCGCTCACGTTTGCGAATTTGACGCGTGTCGGTGCGTTTGGGCCGGAGGTGCATGATGACGGCGAGATCTGGTTTGAGGCACTGTGGGAAGGCCGTGCTGCGCTGATCACGCAGCTCGGCGAGCGCGAGGGTCGGCGGCGGATGGCGCAACTTGTCCTCGACGGGTTGAAGCTGAGTGTGCCCCGCCCAAGCATGGTCGACGCGCGGGATGCCATCCTGCTGGCCGACCGAGTGAACAACAACGGGGCAAGCCAGATGCAGCTGTGGACGGCCTTTGCAAAGCGTGGGCTGGGCGTTGTGGCGCATTCGGAGAACGGCAATTCGGCCGCGGTGACGGCGTCGTTTGAGGCAGGATCCAACACGGGCACGCTGAGGCTGGAGTGGGATTCGTACAACTTCGGCGATCAGGTGCGGGTACTCCTGCACGACGGGAATCTGAAGACGCCTTCAGTAGGCGTGACACTGACGGCCAGTTCAGGTGACCAGGAGTCGCTGATCCTGCGACGTCGGGGCGACACGTATTACGGCATTCTGCGGCTGGGCAGCGACGGGTACTCGGCGAAGAACGACACATATCTGGATGTGGTCCCCGGCGACTATGTGAGCGCCTACTATGTGGACGCGGAGACCGAATCGGGGCCGAAGCTGATTGAGACCACGGCGCCCGTTTATCAGAACTACAGCCTCTCCCTGCAGCAGGCTCCGCTGTTTATTGCGGGTCGCGAGACGGCTATTTTCAGCACGTCATTCGGCCCCGCGATTTCGCCGGCCCCAGTGCGGGTGGTCCTGCCATTCCCGTTCCGGTTCTACGACAAGACGTACCGGACCATATACGTTTATCCGAACGGGTATATCAACCTGGGATCGATGGGGAGTTATATCGATTTTCCCTGCAACACAACGCAGCGTGCGACACAGGTTCCCACCATCGCGCCGCTGTGGATGGAGATGGCGTACGGCGGGTTCGGGCAGCGGAGTGAGGGCGTGTTCTACAGCACAACACCAGGTGCGGTGACGATTCGCTGGGCGGCTGAGACGGTGGCCACGGGTGAGCCGATCAATGCGTCGGTAATCCTTTATGACGATGGCCGGATTGTGTTCCAGTATGGCTCGGCGAACTACGATCTGACCAACAGCAATCAGCTGGGATGCGAGGCGACTACGCCACTGGTCGGCATATCGAGCGGCAAAGGCACATTCGCGCGGACGGTGGATTTGTATCTGGGGACGGCGTCGCTGGAGGGCTATCCGGATGTCGTCTTCGACCCGCCGTTCAACTACTCCAGCTTTCCTTCGGTGCGGCTGGAAAGCCCCGTAGCCGGGGGCAAGTACGCTGGCGTGGTGACGGTGAAGGGCGTCTCCTGGGATGTGAACGACTACATCTCGCGCCTTGATGTCCTGATCGATGGTGTGCCGCGAAGGTTGATCCAGCCGGGCATCTCCCGGCTCGACTTCTGCAACTCGGAGAGGGTGCGTGGCTGCCCGAACATCGGGTTTGAGACCACCGTCGATCTGACAGCGGAACGGCTGACTCCGGGCGACCACACCATCCAGATTCTCGCTACAAACTCGCGAGGCGCGTTCAGGCGGTTTCCGGATGAGCCGGTGACCATTACCGTGGAGGTGGGCCAGTCGCGAGTGCCGGTGGGCAGGATCGAATCCCCTGTGTCGGGCGCGACGATAGCAGGGAACGCTCCGGTCCGTGGGTATGTGTACGCGCAGGACCTCCGGATTGTAGCTGTCGACGTGCTGCTGGATGGCACCACCTACGGTGTGGCCTCGTACGGGCAGCGCCGGGATGACATCTGCGGCTCCTTAAATCCAGTGCCGCGGAACTGTCCAGGGATCGGGTTTAGCTTCACGCTGATTTCCGCCAACGGCCTGCTGTTGCCGAACGGTCCTCATACGCTGCAGGTTCGGGCGCACGACGAATCGGGCCGCACGACGCTGATCCCGGAGACTCCGGTGACAATCGACATCAACAACGCGCCGTCGGCGCTGCCTCGGGGTGTAGTGCTGAATCCGGCGCCGAATTCGACGGTCTCCGGGACGGTGAAGATCTGGGGCTGGGGCTGGGACCCCGACGGGACGATTCGGTCGGCTCAGCTGACTGTGGATGGTCGGCCGGTGCAGACGCTGAGCTATGGCGATCCGCGGCCGGAGCAGTGCGCGGCGATGCCGGACGTGAAGGCGTGCCCGAACATCGGATTTTGGGGCGACTTCGACACGAGCACCATTACCAACGGGCTGCACCAGTTCGGCGTACGGCTGACGGACAACACGAGCAATGTCACAGAATGGCCGAAGCTGACCGCTTACGGGATGAACGTGACCGTAGCTAACTGACTCGAAAGGGGGGCAGCTCCCCAGAGCTGCGGCGGGTCCCCAGACCCATAAGCGCTAACTTAAGGATTGATGTTTTTTAATGAAGGCGCTATACTGTCAGCATGCACCCTCTCGACGAGGATTGGAATCTGCTACTTAGCTTG
>JAWXCM010000447.1:0-4301 GCA_034408745.1 Bryobacteraceae bacterium | reverse complement strand
GCTGTCCGGGGTCATCGCTGGCGGCTCACCGGTTGGGATGCCGAGCATGCCGGGGATACTGGGGCCAAGGATGTCGGCATCTACGAGCCCCACACGCGCCCCGAGCTGCTGCAGCGCGAGCGCCAGATTGACGCTTACCGTGGATTTTCCGACGCCGCCCTTGCCGCTGCCGACGGCAATGATATGACGGATCCCGGGCAGCTTCTCGACATTAACCTCCGACTGGGGTGGTGCGTCCGGTGCGTGTTGTTGATGGTGGTTTGGGTTAGTGGTCTGCATGGCTAAACTCCTGGTATCTTCACACACGGGGGGGTAATTGGCTGCGATTTCTGCCGCCAGAAGAACAACCAATCCCAATCCGCGCGCCTATTACGTACGCCCATCAAAACACCCCTGCCGCATGCGCCTGTTCGCCGGCATGGTACGAGCTGCACACCAGCAGGCCCGATGCAGCGTGCCGGAAGCCCATCTTGTAGGCTTCCTCCGCATCGGTCTCGCCCAACCCGGCCATGAGGCCGGATCTGGTCGGTATCGTGGCGTGCATGGCCTTGCAGCGGTGCAACAGGTTAAGCGAGTTTTTAATGTCCGCACCGGGGCGCGCTTCCTTGTATAAACGTGGAACGGTTTCGATCTTGTGGTTGAGCACGTCCAGCGGCGCGGTGCTGAGGATTTCAAGCGCATGGTCCAGATGGCCACCAAAGTCTGGCGTCAGAATTTCGATGTAGGTGTTGGGGCAGGATGCCTCTTCGCACACCGTTACCAGCTTGTTGATGCGCACGATGTCCTTGATCTTACGGAAGCGGCCCGAGGGTGACGCCGCCTTGACGCGAATCCAATTTGGTTTTGGCAATCTTTCGGCAGGATCGATCTCGTCGCGTTTGGTCGTGAGTCGTTCCTGCAACTGCAGCCGCTTGGAAAAACAATCGACCAGGCGCGTCAGCTTTGCCAAACCCACTATTTTTCCGTCGGGAACATAGCCGATCGTGGCCTGACCAAGGAAAGGTGCCAGGTGGTGCTCGCAATGACTATAGACAGGGATGCCTCGTACCCCGATGAGTTCGCTGTACTCCCGCGCCCCGTCTTCGAATACCTTTAGACATTCAGCCGGGTCTTGGGCATATCCGGAAGTCCAGTGCTTCCAGGCCTTTGCAACGCGAGACGGCGTTTCTACAAGGCCAGTTCGAGTGGGATCCTCCCCCAAACCGGCTAGAAATCGGCGCCAGTCCTGCTCGGTAAACGCTGGCTCCGGCATCTGTGTTTTTTCTGTCGGGGCCGGTGCCTGCAAAACGGCTGTTCCGATTGCTCTCGCGGTAAAATTTCTATTCATACGGTTACTGAGTCTCATCGAGTCTGTTGCCGGTCCTGCTCTGATTCCATCAACCATTGCAAACCGACCGAGGAACGAGCTACTGAGATGGACCCTGCTGAATGGTCCATGCACGCCCGGCTTCTTCCAGGGTCATGGCGATGATGTTCAGTGCGTGCACCCGCTCCGGCATCCACCCGGACACGGCGGCATAGACCAGCCGATGCCTGGCGATGCGCTGCAATTCATTGAATCTGGCGTCGATCACCCGGACTCGAAAATGACCAGCACCACCCGTAGCGCCGGCGTGGCCAGTATGCAAATGGCTCTCGTCCTCGACCTGGATCGAGGCCTCGGGAAATGCTTGCCGAAAGCGTTCGAGCAATGCATCGTGCGTCTGTTTCATAGCGTTTTTTTCTGCATGATTTCAAACCTAAACCGCCACGACTTCGATGTCCGGTTCAATGGACTTCACCAGATTTTCGATGCCCCTGAGCGTGCCGGATATCGAGCTCGGACAGCTGCCGCACGCGCCCTGGTAGTGGACGCTGAGCTGGTTACCGTCGAGGCCGACCACGTGGAGGTCGCCGCCGTCGTTTTGCAGATGGGGACGGACCTGCTCGTCGAGCAAATGGTTGATCGCATCGAGACGCTGCTGGTCGGCGGGACTGAGGTCGGCATTGGCAGTGGTCGCCGCCTCAACTGTGGCCGCTGTTTGCGCACCTGCCGCCGGTGCGGCGCGGATCGGCTCGGCGACTTTGCGCACCAACTCCGGCCAGTCGGCTTCACCGTCCTGCGTGACCGTGAGCCAGCGATCGACGTAAAACACGTTGGTCACATGCTCGACGTCGAACAGCGCGGCGGCGAGCGCATCATCCTTTGCCTGCCTGGCGTTTTCATATGAGCGCGTTATCCCCCAGGTTAGGGGCTCCTTGAGGGTGAACTTTCGCGCGTTGGGATTGGGGGTGTCTTCAATTTCTGCTATTTTCGGCATCTCAACCTCCTGAGAATGTGGCTACTATTCTGGCGTCGGAAATACGGTAATCCCATTAGGTGGGAACCATGCCCTCCACCCATTTCAATATCATCAAGCCAGCGCTGAATGGATCAACTTCTGCAATTCACCTTGCTCATACATCTCGCGCACAATATCGGCGCCACCGACAAACTCGCCCTTAATGTACAGCTGCGGAACGGTCGGCCAGTTGCTGTAAGCCTTGATGCCATCGCGAATTGCCGGGTCGGCCAGCACGTCCACGGCGGCAAAGTCCCGCACACCGCAGGCCTCTAGTAGCTGTACCGTCGCGCCGGAGAAACCACACTGCGGTGACTGGGGCGTGCCTTTCATGTAAAGCACGACGGCATTGGTTGTGACCTGATTGCGAATTTTTTCCTGTGTGTTCATTTTTCTTTTCTCCAAAGTTATTTCGTGATCGATTGAGCCCAGGCATCGGGCGTGTAGGTGCGCATAGACAGCGCGTGGATTTCTGCGCGCATGCGATCTCCCAGCGTCAGATACACCAGCTGATGCTGCTGTACCATGTTTTTCCCAGTGAATTGCGGGCTTACGATCACCGCTTCGAAGTGCTGACCATCATCGCCCAGCACTTCAACGTGATCGCAGGGTAGCCCATGCATGATGTAGTCTCTTAGTTCATTGGCTGTCAGCATCTTGTCCTCTCAAGGTTTACTCTGTGGCAGGGGTAGCATCACGCGTTGCCGATCGGAGCGTGCATCGGGTCTTCCTCGGCCTCGGTCGAGGCACTGGCGACCGAATTGAACGCGGCGTGCAACGTGTGCCACGGCAGGATCGCGCACTTGACGCGCGTCGGCAGGTCGCACACACCGGCGAACACTGCGAGCCGGCCTATGTGATTCGGGTTGTCTAGGTTGAGCTTTCCAGTGGCCATGGCGAGAAATTCCTGGATCAGAATTTCCGCGTCTGCACGCGACTTGCCCTTGATGGCGGCCGTCATCATCGACGCCGACGCTTTGCAGATCGCGCATGACTCACCCTGGAACGCGATGCAGGCTATACACTCTCGCACAAAATTGAGCTCCACGCTGATGTGATCGCCGCACAGAGGGTTGTGGCCCACCGCATGGTGGCTCGCGTGATCGAGCGTGCCGTAGTTGCGCGGCTTCTTGTTGTGGTCGAGGATGACCTCTTGATACAGCGCTCTATAGTCAGCCATTATGCAAACACCTTCTGCACGCTGCGGATGCCGGCGATCAGTGCATCGACCTCCGCCAGTGTGTTGTAGAACGCAAACGAGGCGCGTGATGTGGCCGGCACTGCGAAGCGGCGCATCACCGGCTGCGCACAATGATGTCCGGTGCGCACCGCGACGCCCTCCTGATTGAGCAGGGTGCCGACGTCGTGCGGATGCACGCCGTCAATGATGAACGATATGACCGAGGCCTTGTTTTGGGCGGTGCCGATAATGCGCACACCCGGCATGCGGATCATTTGTTGGGTCGCGTAATGGAGCAGATCGAATTCGTGCGCGGCGATGGCGTCCATGCCGATGGCTAAGAGGTAATCAACGGCGGCGCCCAGCCCGATGGCGGCTGCAATGGGCGGCGTTCCGGCCTCGAATTTATGCGGGATGGTGTTGTAGGTGGTTTTTTCGAAGGTCACCGACAAAATCATGTCGCCACCGCCCTTGAAGGGCTGCATTTTTTCGAGCAGCGCGACCTTGCCATACAGGACGCCGATACCGGTCGGGCCGCACAACTTGTGGCCGGAAAATGCGTAGAAGTCGCAATCAAGATCCTGCACGTCGACTTGCAGGTGCGGCACCGCCTGCGCGCCGTCAACCAGCACCGGCACGCCGTGCGCATGCGCGAACGCTATCATCTGCTTGACCGGGTTGATGGTTCCCAGCGCGTTCGAAACGTGCATCACCCCGACGAACTTGGTGCGCTCGTTGAACAGGCTTTCATATTCACCGATCAGCAGCTCACCGGCGTCGTTGATCGGTACCACGCGAAT
>JAWXCM010000446.1:0-6414 GCA_034408745.1 Bryobacteraceae bacterium | reverse complement strand
CACGTCGCGGCTGGTGGTGGACCACTGGAAGTTGCTGTTGAACTTGATGCCGTAGGGCGGGTCGAAGTAGATGCACTGCACCTTGCCGCGCAGGCCCTCCCGCTCGGCCAGGCTGGCCATGACTTGCAGGGAGTCGCCGAGGATCATGCGGTTGCTCCAGTTCTGGTCGTGCTGATAGAACTCGGTCTTGTCCGCGCCCGTGGGGATGCCGTTGAAGTCGGCGAAGAGATCGGGCGTGTGAGTCCCAGCCTCGTGGGCGCGCTCCTTCGTGGCCCGCAGCAGGTCGTCGATGAGCACCTTGGGGTGGACCTTTTCCTGGATGTAGAGCGGTGGAGCGTGGACGACGAGGTCACTCCAGTCCTGCTCGTCCTTGCCGCGCCAGACGAGCTGGGGGTCTAGGTCCGCGTTGCGGGGGTATTTCAATTTGAGAGGCGCCGCATCGTCCTGCCTGAGCACGGACTGGTGCTCGGCGGTGGGAATGTTTTTCCGCTTGGCCTCGTCGTGCTTGAGGGTTTCGACGGACTTGAGAGTGGGTGGTTTCCTGGCCATGATTATCTGCCTTCCGTCGTCGGCTGCGCAGCGGCGGACATGATCATTTTCTCGAATTGCCCCGCCACCTTCGCGGCGAAGTCGACCTCGATTTCATAGACATCGCAGAACTCGGCAAAGGCCCAGCGGCCATGCGTGCTGAGGTTGTTCACGCCGGGCACCCAATAGGTATTCATGGTCGACGCCTTCTCTTTGGCGTCTTCGCCACGATAGCCCTTGATCTCGACGATGAGGTGGAGAAGATCGTCGTCGCCGTGCCCGTCGTCTACGAGCACGATGAAGTCGGGGAGATACTTGCGCAGCTCGGAGGCGTAGCGATACGGGACTTCGAGGCCGAGGTTGTGGTTCTTCACGTAGGCTCGCACCTGCGGATGCGACTCGGCTACCCGGCAAAACTCGCTTTCCCAGCCGCTGTCGAGCACGACCCAGTTGATGTGGCAGGACTTTGAACTCGTTTCCCAGCGGTCGGCGCGCGAGGTGTTGAAACGGACATGCCGGGTCGAGCCGGTCGGATTGTAGGCATCGAGCAGCGCCTTGATCGGCCGCTCGCCCAGGAACTTGCGCATGATCGCAGCGGTGATCTTGTTGCAGGCCATGTCCGCCAGTTCCTGATACATCAACAGGGCAGGATAGGTTTCGCCCTTGCATACGAGACAGGTATCGAGCCACTGCTTCGTGATGCGCTTCAACTGGCCGAACAGGTGGAGCTTGGGCTCCTCGCCGGGGTCGCGCCATTTCGTGTAGAGCAGCCGCTGAGTAACGTGAAAGACGAGCGTGGAAGGCCGCATGTCGCCGAGGTGCTTGAGGCTCATGTCCACACCTTCGCCGATAATGCCGGAGTTGCGTGTGATGGACGGGCCGACGAGGTCGGGATTGAGTTCCAGGATGGAATCGTCATTGAAATCGGCGCTCAGACGTTCCTCCGGCAACTCGACCCGATAGCCTTCGACGCGGGGGAAACGGATTTCGAGCGCGTCGCGCTCTGGCCGCACGGCTTTAACCTGAACCGTGTCGCGCGGCGGCTGCGGCGGGGCGATAACGGGCTTGGCGGTGAAGTCGAAGGGAATGCCGAAGACATCGGCGTATTCGACATTGAAGAGCCCTTTGTCGGGACCGTCTTCGTTCAGTTGGTAGGACTGGCGGCGCAGGGCACGGCCGATCACCTGCTCGCACAGAAGTTGAGTGCCAAAGGCGCGGATGCCTAGGACGTGGGTGACGGTGTTCGCATCCCAGCCTTCCGTCAGCATCGAGACGGACACCACGCAACGGATGGCGCCGCCGAGCTGCCCCGGTTTACCGACCGTATTCATGACCTCACGCAGCAGTTCCTGATCGGTGATGTTGTCCGCCGAGCGGGCGTCGCCGCTGCGCTCGATGATCTCGCGGCGGAAGCGTTCGATTTCGTCGGCAGCCATGCCGCGAAAATTGTCATCTAGGGCGTCGCCGGCTTCGAGTTGCTCGGAGTCGATGAGCAGGGTGTTGGGGCGCGGGAGCGGATTGCCGGTGGTGTCATCGAAATTGCGGAAGAGCGCAAATCGGCTGTTTTGCGGCGTCGTCGTGCCGTCTTCGTTCTTCCTGTGAAAGCCGGATACGAAGTCGTACACTAGTTTGGAAATCGCTGTGTTCTGGCAGACGATGATGAAGCAGGGCGGAACATGGATGCCCTTTTCTTCCCACAGCTTGAACGTCTTCTCGTAGTGACCGTAGAGCGCTTCGATCGCCGTTTGCAGACGGGTGGGCAGTTTGAGGGGATCAAGTTCATCGCCCTGGCCGCGGCCTTTCTTCGGCATGTCCTTGCGAATGTTCTCCCATAGGTTGCGGTAAACCGGCAACTCATCGCCGGGAATGTTTTCCGCGACCGGAACGCGCGGCAATTTCACGATGCCGCACTCAATGGCGTCCATGAGCGAGAAGTCGCTCATCGTCCACGGGAACAGTGTGCCTTCGACATAACCCGAACCGCTGAGGAAAAACGGGGTGGCAGAAAGGTCGATCACTCGGGTAAGGCCCAGCTTGCGATTAACCGCCTCCAGGCCGGAAATCCACAGACGGGCGGCTTCGTTGTTCTTCTCCGCCTCCTTTCTCTCGTCGCCCTTCAGATCCTCCTCTTCCTCGGCGTCGGGCTTTTCCCGATAGCAGTGGTGCGCCTCGTCGTTCATCACGAGGATGTTCTTCATGCCCATCAGGTCGGGCATGACGCGCTGGATCATCTGGCCTTCCGTCTCCTTGGTCTGAAGTTCATCGCCGGTGCGGCCGGTGAGAAGCTGGCGTCCGCCTTTGGAGAGTTCTATGTGGTCGCGCAGCTTGAAGGCGTGGTAGTTGGTGATGACGATCTTGGCGCGGTTCACGTCATCGAGCATGTCGCTCGGGACCAGTTCGCGGTCCTTGTAATAGGCGTCCGGGTCGTTCGGCTGGAGCACGCGGAGGCGATCCTTGATCGTGAGTCCGGGGGCCACGACGAGAAACCCGCGCGTGAAGTTCTTGCTGTTGGACCGGCGTACCGCATTGATGGTCTGCCACGCGATGAGCATGGCCATGACGGTGGTCTTGCCGGCACCGGTGGCCAATTTCAGCGCAAAACGCATGAGTTCGGGGTTGGCGTCCTTGTTGGCGCTCGCCAGGTGGTCGAGCAATCGCTTGGCACTGGCGGTGTGGGGCGCGACTTCGGTCAGCCAGATGGCGGCTTCGACCGCTTCCACCTGGCAGAAGAAGGGACGGATGTCGCCGAATTTGTGGTGCCGCCAGTGCTGGAGCAGGCGTGCCGTCTCCGGGGTGACCTGCCATTGACTGGGGTTGGGCAAGGTCCGCCACGCATCTACGGCCCGGCGCACCTCGTTGATGTTGGAAGTCGGGTCGTACTGTTGTTCCTTGGTGGAAAGACCCTTGCCTTCGTCGAATACGAAACCTACCTGCGCAGCGGCCTTTTTCCTTTTCTTCGGCTTGGGGATGGGCGTGATGAACTTGGCACTGCGCCTGGTCTCAGTGATTTTCTGAGTAGGCTGCCCATCGTCATCCAGCTCCCAATGCCGCGACGGGTACTCGTAGGGCGAATTCAGAATAGGGTGGTCGAAAAACGGGTTAGACATCATGCCCCCGCTGCGACTGGCAGCTGACCGAAGCAACCATGCCGGCGTGCGTTCCGCTGTAGAAATTCCAGCGGCAGCACTCGGGTTCGGATGTCTTGCGGGCCATTTGATTTCCTATCGATTGCGTGATCGGGGTTTACGCTGGTCGTCCGGGCGCAGCGTGCGTTGCTGGATCGTGATGCCGTTCCGCCCGCAGTAGTCCCGAATCAGCACTTCGACCATGTTGGCGATGCTGCGGTGCTCCTTCTCGGCTGCCGCGCGCAGCGCGTCTTTCAGGGCCGGTTCGATGCGAAAGGTCAGCGTGCTGGTCTTGCCCGAGGCCATGGGTTTCCTCTATGCAGCGTTTGCGCAGCGGATATACTGCACTGTACAGCACCATCCCGCATCGTCCAATGGCGTTGATTGCGTGGCGCGCCAGGGAGGTAAAGCATGGCTCAGCATTACTCGACCAACGTCTTCATCCGGCAGATGCCGAATGCCCTGCTCGCCAAAGACACCTAGCTGAGAATGAGGAGAGCCTATGGGTTTTTTCCGCCAGTTCGATGATTTCGATCCGCTGACTGGGCAGCCACCCGGGTATCCGTTTTCACTGCTTCCATCCATTGTCACAAGGGCGCGGGCATTACTTACGGGCCGAACACGCGATCAAATTATTAACGCAGCGCACATAGCGGATTGGTTGATCGACGAATTCATTGAAAGCACGCAGTCCGATATTGTGCGACGCGTAATCGAGCGCGGAAGCTGGGAACTCGGGTATCTGTCGGCGGAGGAGCGGAACGAAGCAGGCGTTCGTCAACTTCTTGAGAACTGGCCGAGCGAAGCAGAGGATCCGGCCCCTCACTATCCGACAGCCGACAATACATCCGAGATCGACGCCCTGCGAGAGTGCATTGGCACCTACGCGCTTGATGACGATTCCGATTTTCCAAAAGGGCGCGAGTCGGAGTACTTTGCGGTGCTTGCGCTGTGGAAGATCGCTGATGCCATTCACTGGCTGCGATGGAATCGTGCACGGGTCATCGAGGAAAGCGCTACCTTGTTGGCGGCACCAGTTGAGAGCAAATTGTTCGGCATAGTCTCTGCAGGCCAAGACAAGGAAAAGGTGCGCGCAGGACTCACAAGCGCAATGTCGCTCTTGGACACGCCTGGCTTGGGCCACACGGATGACAAGTTCCGGTACAGCAGTGCCGGGGAAAGTGCTCTGGAAGCGATGGACGCAGTTTGCTACGCGGAGCATTTGAAGCACACCGAGGACCTGCGACGTGAGCGAGATGAATTGCTGAGGCAAATTCATATTCAAGCAGCACCCGAGAATCAAATGGCGATCGCCGAGCGGTACGCAGACGAAATAGTTAAGAATCGGATTTCTGATGCGAACGCGAAAGCTGCGATCAAGCGTCATGCAGAAAACCGTGGAATGAAGAAACAGGTGTTGGATTGGTGTGCATTGCACCTGCACGAGTACGCAAGCATGGACGCGGCGGCCGAAGCGATAGCGGGGAAGCTCGTGCCCGTAAAATTTCGGACAGCACGATCTTGGATAGGCGATTATCGAAAGCAGGAGCAGTCTGCGCGCAGACTGTAGCTTGAGCGCGCACGCTTTGCGCTAAGCGAGCATAGCGGCTGGCCCTGCGACGGCCACGGTACGTTAATGGCGTCATGTTCAACAACACCCAAAGGGGTGCAAACATGCCGCAAACCATCTTTCGGCTTCCTGCCGTCAAGACTGAATCCGGGTATTCCCGTTCCACCATCTACCTTCGCATCTCGCAAGGCTTGTGGACCAAGCAGGTGAGCCTGGGGCCGCGCTGCGTTGGCTGGCCCGCGCATGAGGTGGCGGCGCTGAACGCGGCGCGCATCGCCGGCAAAACCGACGAAGAGATCCGCGCTCTCGTGGTGAAGCTGGAATCGGCGCGCAAAGCTGCGGCGTAGGGGCGCGGTGATGAGCGCGCCCGCGACAGATTCGCCACCCGAGGCGGTGGAAACCGGCATAACCGGCAAAACCGATCGGGTCGGCAACGGTGAATTCCTGCTGGCCGTGTTCGGCGAGCCTGTAGATGCGCGCCCGGTGGTGGTCAGCTTCGAGGGCAACCCGGCCAGCGCACCGGCCAAGGTCTGGTTCGGCAGGCCGTGGCAAGGCACACCCGGGGTGTCCGCCAGCTTGCTCGCCAGCGCCAACAATTACTTCAGTCTCGCGGTCTTCCGGCCCGACGAGGCAGGTCAATTCCGGCGGCAGAAGGCGCGCTTTCACGCCTTGTACGCGGTGATGCTGGACGACATCGGCACCAAGGTGGCCCTGGAGCGGCTGACATTGCCGCCGTCGTGGCTGCTGGAGACATCGCCTGGCAATCATCAAGCCGGGTATCTGCTCGGCGAACCGCTGACAGACGGCAGCGTCGCCGATCGCTTGATGAATGCCATCGTCGCCGCCGGGCTGTGCGACCCCGGCGCGAACGGCCCGCGGGCGCGGCTGGCGCGCTTGCCGGTTGCGGCGAATGGTAAGCACACGCCGCCGTTTCAATGCCGGATGGGTAAGTGGTCGCCCGCGTTGCGCTATTCGGTCGAGGATCTCGTCGATGGCCTTCAGTTGGAGATGGCATCCGCCGGGCGATCCACGCGACCGGGCACGCGCGCCGCGCAGCAGCGCCCGAGTGACGGCGACCCGGTCTGGATACCTCGCCCCGAGGAGAACAGCGTGCTGGTCGCCTTGCGCGACCGTGGCCTGTACAAGGCGCCGCTGGGCGATGGCAAGCACGACATCACCTGCCCCTGGGTG
>JAWXCM010000445.1:0-5681 GCA_034408745.1 Bryobacteraceae bacterium | reverse complement strand
CAAGACCGAGGAACCCGTCGATTGGTTCTCCGACAAGGCGCAGAGCCTCTACGACCTGCGCGACCACCTCGAGTTCAAGACGACTTGGCACCCGATCGGGGCGTGATCTTTTACAAATCGGGCGCCTTTGGAGACACGCTCTCCAATCTGGCTTCTTGCTACCCCTCAATCTTCACGCAAACGTGCTGCCGTGATCACGACCCAGTTAGTCGGAGCAGGCATCTACACCGTCCCGGAGGCATCCCGCCTCACCCGGGTCAGTGCTGCGCGCATTCGCCGTTGGCTCAAGGGCTACGATTTCAAATCCAAAAAGGCCCGACACCACTCGAATCCCGTCTGGACCGGCCAGTTCGGGGCGATGGGCGACAAGCTCGCCGTCGGCTTCAAGGACCTGATGGAAATCCGGTTCGTTCGCGCCTTCCTCGAAAAGGGCGTGAACTGGAAAACGATGCGCGATGCGCATGTCGCGGCCAAGGCCAAGCTCGGCACGGATCATCCTTTCTGCGATCATCGGTTTGCGACCGAGGGCCGGGCCATCCTGTTGCAGGAGGCGCAGGACTCCGGGGATGTGTGCCTCACCAACATCACCACCGACCAGCGCGAGTTTACGCAGATCGTGACCCCTTTCCTGAGGGAGCTTGAATTCGACGATGGCGTCACCCGTTGGTGGCCGCTCGGCCGCAAGCGTCAGGTCGTGGTCGATCCCGTCAGGAATCTGGGCCAACCCACCGTCAACCGCTCGGGTGTCCCGACGCGGGTTCTTGCTCATAGCGTGAAGGCCAACGGCTCCATCGAGTCGGTCGCGCGCTGGTTCGAGGTCGCACCCGAAGAGGTGCGTGATGCCGTCGAATTCGAGCAGACGCTGGCCGCGTGAAGTTTTTCTTCGATAACAACCTTTCGCCCAAGCTCGCCCGGAGCCTGGATGTTCTGGTCGAGCCAGAGCACCGGGTCACCCACCTCAAGGAGTGCTTTGCCGCCAACACCCCCGATACGGTCTGGATGGGTGCGCTCGCCGGTGAAGCGGGCTGGGTGATCGTCTCGGGTGACCTGCAGATCCGCAAGAACCCGCACGAGA
The DNA here is from genome assembly GCA_034408745.1 of Bryobacteraceae bacterium. Lineage (GTDB taxonomy): Bacteria > Acidobacteriota > Terriglobia > Bryobacterales > Bryobacteraceae > JAWXCM01. The sequence goes on along the minus strand of JAWXCM010000445.1, from coordinate 4,606 downwards.
TCAAGGCCTGGCAGGAAGCCGGGCACACGACGTTCTTCCTGAAGAAAGGCTGGATCGACCTGACGCGCTGGGACCAGGTCTGGAAATTCGCCAAGGTCTTTCCCGAATTGATCGCCACCGCCGAACGCGCCCGCCAGGGCAGCGCTTTCTTCATCACGCCCAACGGGAAAATCGAGGATGCGTGAGTCTCGGTTCGCGAACTAGGCTTGCGGGCCATACGGCCCTCTCTTCTTACTCTGTGTCGTAATGCCCACGCTCGACTGGATTGGCAAGCAAGCCGTCGTCAACCATCACCAGGAAGTGCCCTACCACCTCCTGCGCGATGTGCCGGAGCTGGGCTGCGGTCCCGCCGACTCGGGGAACCTTATCGTCGAGGGCGACAACCTGACCGCGCTCAAGGCGCTGCTGCCTTACTACGCTGGGCAGGTGAAGTGCATCTACATCGACCCGCCCTACAACACCGGCAACGAGGGCTGGGTCTACAACGACAACGTCAACTCCCCCGAGATCAACGCCTGGCTCGGCAAGGTCGTCGGCAAGGAGGCCGAGGACCTTTCCCGTCACGACAAGTGGCTCTGCATGATGTATCCCCGGCTGAAGCTGCTGCGGGAGTTTCTACGAGAGGACGGGTCAATTTTTGTGAACTTAGATGATAACGAAGCGGCGACCTGCCGGCTTCTTCTCGAAGAGATCTTTGGCCGTTCCAATTTCGTGGCGACGATTGCATGGCAGCGAAGAATATCTCCCGACGCACGTTTGCGACTAGGCCAAGCTCACGACCACATCATCGTTTTCGCGAAGAAAATTGAATCGGTTTCCTTCAACAAAGTGCCACTGTCTGGAGAGCAAATTGCGGGCTACAAGAATCCAGATAAGGACAATAAGGGTCTTTGGGTATCGACCGATTTTACAGCTCAAGGATGGCGACCGAATCAAATGTATTCCATCACCACTCCTGGTGGAGAGGTATATGAGCCACCGAAGGGACGTTGCTGGGGAAACATCGAAAGCGAGTTTGTAAAGCTAAGGGATGACGGTCGCATGTGGTTTGGAAAGGACGGGAAAGGCCGCCCTCGCGTAAAAACCTACTTGTTGGAAAACGATGGCGTGAGTTCGTGGAGCTGGTGGCCGCATACCGAAACAGGCCACAATCAGGAGGCAAAGAAAGAAATAAACTCTGTGCTCGGCGGAGATGCCCCGTTCGATACGCCAAAACCGACACGCTTAGTTGAGCGCGTTTTTCAAGTGGCCTCAAACCCTGGCGATCTTGTTATGGATTCGTTTGCCGGCTCCGGCACATCTGCGCACTCCGTGCTAAAACTCAATGCCGGACAAACAAAACAGGCTCCGCGGCGATTTATCGTTGCCGAAATTGACCCTAAAATCGCGCAGACAATCACGGCCGATCGTATTCGTCGCGTAGCTACCGGCTACACAAACCCGGACGACGAGGTCGTAGCTGGTCTCGGTGGCGGCTTCCGCTACGTCCAGCTTGGCGATCCGCTCTTCGATGCGGCGGGCAAAATCCGCACCACCGTCCGATTTCGCGATCTCGCCCGGCATGTGTTCTTTACCGAGACCGGCACACCGCTGCCGAAAGACGCCCCCTGCGACAAGCCGCTCTTGGGCGTCGCCCACGGCACGGGCGTCTATCTGCTCTACAACGGCATCCTCAAGGACAAGTCGGTGGACGGGGGCAACGTGCTCACCCAGCCGATCCTCGATTCGCTCCCCAAACACGACGGGCCCAAGGTCATCTACGCTGCGTCCAATCGCGTGAGCCTCGCCCGGCTCAAGGCGCGCGGCATCACCTTCAAGCAGACGCCCTACGCCATCAAGGTGCGCTGACCTCCCGCCCCCATGCTCACGCCCAAACTTTACCAACTCCAGGCCGTCGAGGCGTTGACGGAGTTCCTGCGCCGCAGCCGCATACTCGGCGGGCCGGCGGCGGCGTTCAGCCAGATGACCAGCGAGCGCACCGGCGTGGGCCTGCCTTATTTCAGTGCCCCGGGATTCGAGGCCGAGGAGTTCAAGGGCATGCCCTACGTCTGCCTGCGGTTGCCCACCGGGGGCGGCAAGACGCTGCTCGCGTGCCTGAGCGTGCCGGTCATCCAGCGCGAGCTGCTGAAGAGCGGGCATTCGGTGGTGCTCTGGCTCGTTCCGTCTCGGGCGATCCAAACGCAGACGATCACGGCGCTGCGGAATCGCTCCCATCACTATCGGCAGGCGCTCGAAAATGAACTGGGCGCGGTGGAAGTGCTCGATCCGACCGAGGCGCTCTATGTCACTCAGGCGACGCTCGACGCCAACACGGTGGTCATCGTCAGCACGCTCCAATCCTTTCGCATCACCGAAACTGAAGGCCGCAAGGTTTACGACAGCTCTGGGGCGCTGCATCATCATTTCAGCTCGCTCGATCCGGCCGTCACGGCGGTGTTGGAAAAGACCGAGGCGGGCACCGTGCCCTATTCGTTGGCCAATGTCCTGCGATTGCGCCGCCCCATCGTGATCGTGGATGAGGCCCACAACGCCCGCACGACGCTCTCGTTCGACACCCTCGCGCGCTTCCGGCCCTCGTGCATCCTAGAGCTTACGGCGACTCCGGCCAAGGAGAAGGCCCCGAGTAATGTGCTCTATCACGTCTCGGCCAAACAGCTTGCTGCCGAAGACATGATCAAGCTGCCCATCCGGCTGGAGACCCGCACCGACTGGCTGCGCCTGCTGGCCGATGCGGTGGCGTTGCGGGAGGGTTTGGAGAAGAAAGCCATGGCCGAGGAGAAAACTTCCGGCGAGCACATCAGGCCCATCGTGCTCCTCAAGGCGGAGCGCAGGGACAAGGATCGGGAGACGCGCACGGTCGAAGTGGTTGAGAAGGCCCTGATCGACCACTGCAAGGTGCCGGCTGATTGGATCGTGCGCGCCACCGGCGACGACCGCGGGCTCGAGGACATTGATCTTTTTAAGCCGGATTGTCCGGTGAGGTTCGTGATCACAGTCGATGCCCTCAAGGAGGGCTGGGACTGCTCTTGGGCCTACGTGCTCTGCTCCGTGGCGGAGATGAAGTCGGACACCGCGGTCGAGCAGCTCATCGGCCGAGTGCTCCGTCTCCCCGGCGCCCGCCGCAAAGAAGCGCCCGAACTCAACCGCGCCTATGCTTTGGCGACCTCGAGCAACTTCGCCGCGACCGCGCGGGCGCTGGAGGATGCTCTGGTCGCGGGCAACGGGTTCAATCCGCTGGAGGCGAAGGACCTCATCGTCACTCCCGCAGGCGAGCAGGGCAAACTGGAGCTACCGGCCAGCCGCAGCGTGCCGACGCAGGTCGTGCCGGTGGCGGAGGTGCCGGATGCCAAGGCTTGGGCGCCGGAGCTAAGCGCGAAGGTGGCCGTCGATGCCAAGGCAGGCACCATCACGCTTGTGGCACCACTGACTGAAAAGGAGATCGAACAGGTGGCGGCCGGCATCGTCATGGAGGCGAATCGGGAGCAGTTCCGGACGGCGGCCCGGGCGCATGCGGCAAAGGTTGAACAGATTTTCACCAGTCCGGCCGAGCGCGGGGTGTCGCTGGCGGTGCCGGTCTTCTGCATCGAACGGCAAGGGGTGCTGGAGTGGCTGGATGAAACCCACTTCCTGGAGCGCCCTTGGAATCTGCGCGCCCAACAAGTGCTGGAGAATCCGGGTGAACTGGTCGTAGGTAGCGATACCGGGGCCTACGGCAGCATCGGACTCGATGCCACCGGCAAGGTGAAGTGGAAGTTCAGCGATGAGCTGGCGGACGAGTTGAAGTTGATTGAGGTCACCGAGAACTGGTCGGAAGCCCGGCTGGTTGACTGGCTCGATCGCAACATTCCGCATCCGGACATTTCGGCGGACGAAACGGGACCATTCATCTCCGCCATCCTCACCGGGCTGATGGCCAAGAAAGAGTTTTCGCTGGGCCGGCTGGTGCGTGAGCGCTTTGCTATGCGCGATCATGTGGAGGCGCAGATCGACGCCTGCCGCAAGCAGGCCAAGGCCGAGGCCTTTCAGCAGGTGATCTTTGACGAGGCGGTCGGACCGCTCAAGGTGTCGGCCAAGGATGTCTTTACCTTTGATCCCGATCGTTATCCCGCCCGTTGGATGTGTGAGCGTTCCGGGGATTTCAAAAAGCACTATCACCGGCAAGTCGGTGAACTCGGCGACAAGGGCGAGGAATTTGAATGTGCGTTGTATCTCGACCAGTTGCCCGAAGTAGAAACGTGGGTGCGCAATCTTGAGCGCCAGCCGGAGCGGTCTTTTTGGCTGCCGACTGCCTCAGATCGCTTCTATCCGGACTTCGTCTGCAAGCTGAAGGATGGCCGAATTCTGGTGGTGGAATACAAAGGTGGCGACCGCTGGTCTAACGATGACTCCAAAGAGAAGCGACGGCTCGGCGAGCTTTGGGCCGAGCGCAGCGGGGGAAAGTGTCTCTTCGTCATGCCCAACGGGGTCGATAGGGTCGCCGTCATAGCGGCAATTAGAGGCAAAAAGCCATGATGCCCGGTTACGACGACAAGCAGATCAAGGCTCGCCTGCTGGTCTGGTGGGTCATCTGGGCGGCGAATCTTGCCGGGCTGGTCCTGATCTACCT
>JAWXCM010000444.1:0-6486 GCA_034408745.1 Bryobacteraceae bacterium | reverse complement strand
GTACAAGGATTTCCCCGGCAGCACCGAGATGGATCGCGGCTACTCCCCGAGCCCAGTCGCTTACAACAACACCATCCTCGTGAAGCTCGGCGGCGCCAATCACGCCATCGTCGCGATGAACCCAAAGGACGGCGCGGTCATCTGGGCGAAGCACAGTTTCGGCAACTCGCCCGGCACTCCCGTGCTGGTCAAAGTCGGCACGCGAGACATCATGCTGACGCCCTTCGCCAGCGAGATCGCCGCCCTCGACCCGTCCACCGGCAACCTGCTGTGGAGCCATCCGCACAAGACCGACTATGGGCTCAACATCACTACGCCGCTGTTCACCAGAGGCGACAACATCGTCACCATCACCTCGGCCTACAGCGGCGGTGCGCGAGGCATCCAGCTCGCTGCCGACGGCACCCGGCCGCGCGAACTCTGGCAGCACAACCGGCTCCGAGTCCACTTCACCAGCGCCCTCGAAATCGACGGCTACGTCTACGGCTCCAGCGGTGACTTCGGCCCCTCGCCCCTCACCTGTGTCGAAGTCAAAACAGGCAAAGTGATGTGGCAGGACCGTACGTTTTCGAAAGGCAACTTAGTCCGAACCGGAGACAAAACCATCCTGCTCACGGAGGACGGAACGCTCGCCCTGCTGAACCTGAGCCCGCAAGGCTTGAGGGTGCTCGCCAGAGCCGACCAGATCACGCTCGAAAAATCCTGGACCGCCCCGTCTCTCGTCGGCACCACGCTCTACGTGCGCGACCGCCGCCACATACTGGCACTCGACCTCCGCTAAACCGACCTAAATCGGCTGACCAGGAGGAGCCCCCATCGGAGCCGGAATCGGAATCACCTTCGGGTCGGCCTGAAACCGCTTGATCAGCTGCGTCACATGCCGCCGCATCGAATCGCCCGACCCCACCTTGGCCGCGACCCCGTCCAGTTCGTCCCACACAAAAGCCCGAACCCTCGTTGGAGCCCCCGCGTTCGACGCCAGCGCCATCAGGTGATACAGCGCGACACCTTCCACCGTTCGCTGCACCTCGCCCGCCATCCCCGTCTGCCTGGGAGCCAGCAGCGTGGCCTTGAGCACCGCCCCAACAACCTCCTCGAGCGAAGGCGCGGCCGCGTCACGGGCGTGATACTGCACCAGCCTGGCCGCTCGCTGCGGATGGAGCACCATGCTCAGCGTCAGATGCGCAGCCGACTCCGCCGCCGCCAGCGGATCGAACGTGAGCCCCGTCCTCGACCCGAAGCTCTCCCGAGTCCGGTCGTAGTCAAACGCAGACGGCGGAACCACTCGCAGCAGCGCCTCGGGCAGCACCAGTGCCTCAGGCCGAATCGTCGCCAGTAGCGACTGCAAAGCTCGCCGCTGCTCGTCGCCCGGAACCAGCTTCGTCACCACCTGGCCATCCCCTCGCAGCGCGTAGTTGTACTCCAGACCCGCCACCAGTTTCGACGCTGCTTCCACCTGATACCGATGCGCCAGGTACACAGGAACCAGCACATCCGCGAGCGACGACATCGGCGCCCCTGGCCGAATTGCCTTCTCCCCAAACCGCTCCAGCGCCCGACGCCGCAACTGCATAACCCGGTCCAGTTCCGCGGCCGCATTCGCACCGTTGTCCCACAAATGCGCAGTGGGATGAGCCCCACCGGCAGGCCGCGCATCGTCATCGGAGATGAACCGCATACCCTTAGCCCAGCCCTCCTTCAGAGCCGCGTCGTCATCGGCATAACCCCACCGAATCGCCAGCTTGTCCCACTCCCCGATCCCCGTCGCATACGCCTTCGACAAATCCGGCGCTCCGCTTGCACCCAGCAGCGCCAGCGGATGCGGATAGTCCATCACCGACGCCCGCTCCGATATGCTCGAAGCAAAATTGTGCGTCAGCCCGAGCGTATGTCCCACTTCGTGCGCCGACAACTGCCGCAGCCGCGCCAAAGCCATCCGCTCCATTTCTGGCGGCACAGGCTTGCCCTCTTCATACGGCGACAACAACCCCTCGGCAATCATGAAATCCTGCCGCACCCGAAGCGAGCCCAGCGTCACGTGGCCCTTGATAATCTCGCCCGTTCGCGGATCAGTCACCGAGTTGCCGTAGGACCACCCGCGCGTCGACCGGTGCACCCACTGGATCACGTTGTACCGGACATCCAGCGCGTCTGCTTCCGACGGCAGCATCTCCACCCGAAACCCGTTCGGAAAACCGGCCGCGGCAAACGCCTGGCTCCACCACCGAGCCCCCTCCAGCAGTGCCGACCGCACTGGCTCCGGAGTCCCTGGGTCCAGGTAATACACAATCGGCTTCTCCCTGGTCAGCCGGTGCCGCTCCGAGTATCGCTTTACGATCGGCTCGCCGATCGCCGTCGAATAATCCGCAAAGGTCGCACCCGCATTAAACCCCGACCGCGGATCGAATGCCCGAATCCTGTACCCCGGACCCGGCAGTTCGACAAACGAGTGGTGCTCACGAACCGTCACCGCGCCCGCATTCGGAGCCACAGACCGCACAAATGCACCCGGATTATCCGAAGTAAACGTCAAAATTGCCTCGACTTCTGTATTCTTCGGAAAACTCCGTGTCCGAGGCTCATAAATGGCCGACCGCGATTCCTCCAGTTTGTAAGCCCCCTGGTTCGCCGTCCGCATCCGGTCGATCACGCCGTGCGCGTCGCGAAGGAAAAATGCAGTGGCGTCCACCAGCACCTTGTCGCCCTCTTCCTCCACATTCTCAAATCCCCACAGCACGGACTCGGCGAATGCTTCCTTCACCGACCGCCGCTCATCGGGATTCGCACTGCTGGCCATAAATCGCGTGTTCGACTGCACCAGCAGCACGCGCTTTCCATGCCGCTCGAACCGCACAATCGCCTGCCTGCCAATCTGCCCTCGATCCAGCCCAACATCGTTCGAGCCGAGCCCCGCCGGCAGGGAGGCGTAATACAGCATCTCGGTATTCCACCGCGATACTTCCAGCCAAACCTTGCCAGCTTTCAGATCGTGATACAGCGTCAGGAAACCAGGCAAAGGTTCAGTATCCTTGACCCTCTCCGAAATCTTCTGCCCCGAAGACACACCCGTGACAGCAATCAGAAGCAATGCCACTGCGGAAAAGCGCATGGCACTATGATGGCATCCGCCTTCAGCCAGGCAGTGCCAACCCTGCCGTAAAATGGTGAGAACGGCACTAATGAATACCAACCGCGGACGGTCACCCGAGGACCAGACGGACTCCGCCATTCTCCTCGACCGCCTTCGCTCCGCAGCCGACCTGCTGGAAGCTGTAGCGCGCGACCGCAGCCTCCTCGAAGGCATGCCCACCGAAGACCGCGAGCGCCTTCACCGCGCTGTCGCCGAGGTTCACAACCCGGATCCTGCGGCCCGCCGCGTCGCCGTCAAAGCCGCGGAGAAGCGCCGCTCGCACTCGAAAATTCAGAGCGACGAATCTGTCCTCAACGAGACCGGCATCCGATCGCTCCGCCGCCGGCCCGTCTTCACAACGCCCAACTACCTCCCGCCTCCGCCTGAGACCGCCCCCCAGCCCGAAACGAACGAGCCCCGACACTGCTACGTCTGCAAGCAGAAGTTCACCGCGATCCACCACTTCTACGACCAGATGTGCACCCCGTGCGCCGACTTCAACTTCGCCCGTCGCACGGAACTCGCCGACCTCAACGGCCGCGTCGCTCTCCTCACCGGAGGCCGCGTCAAAATCGGCTACCAGGCCGGCCTCAAACTCCTGCGCGCCGGGGCCGAACTCATCGTCACCACGCGCTTCCCCCGCGACTCCGCTCAGCGCTATTCCGCCGAGCCCGACTTCTCCGAATGGGGCCACCGTCTTGAGATTCACGGCCTCGACCTCCGCCACACCCCCAGCGTCGAAGCCTTCTGCGCCGAGCTCCTCCGCACCCGCACCCGCCTCGACTTCATCGTCAACAACGCCTGCCAGACAGTCCGCCGACCACCCGACTTCTATAAGCACATGATGGAAGGCGAACGGGCACTCGCGTCAGCCGCGACGGCCCAACTCCGCCTCATCAGCCAGACCTCGGCGGAGCTCTCGCAGGTCGCGTTGCTGCCCGAAGAACTGCTCGGAGACCAGAAGCACTTTTTCCCGGAAGGCCAGCTCGACAAAGATCTGCAGCAAGTCGATTTGCGAGGCCGAAATTCCTGGCGTCTGCTGATGGACGAAGTATCGTCGGTCGAACTTCTTGAGGTGCATCTCATCAACGCGGTCGCCCCGTTCGTCCTCAACGCTCGCCTCAAGCCGCTCATGCTCCGAACTCCAGGCCGTGAGAAGCACATCGTGAACGTATCGGCCGTGGAGGGTCAGTTCTATCGAAACTGGAAGACCACCCGTCACCCTCACACCAACATGGCAAAGGCCGCGCTGAACATGATGACCCGCACGGCCGCGGCCGATTACCACTCCGGCGGCATACACATGAACAGCGTCGACACAGGCTGGGTAACCGACGAGGATCCTGTCGAGATCGCCGCCAGGAAAGTGGTCGAGGAGCGTTTCCACCCGCCCCTCGACATCGTCGACGGTGCGGCCAGAATCTGCGACCCCATCATCACCGGCATCAACACCGGAAACCACATCTGGGGTCAGTTCCTGAAGGACTACAAACCCACGGACTGGTAATGCGCCACGCAACAGGACCCGAGTCCGCCGCCAGCGTGAGAGACTAAAGGACGACTATGGCATCGAAACAGTACGCGGCACCGCCCGCCATGACCATCGACACGGGCAAGGCCTACCTTGCGACATTCGAGACAACCCGTGGCTCGATCTCAGTAGAGCTTTTCGCCCAGGACGCGCCGAAAAGCGTGAACAACTTCGTGTTTCTCGCGCGTGAGGGCTTCTATGACGGCACGAAGTTCCACCGCGTCATCGCCGATTTCATGGTGCAGGGCGGCGACCCTACAGGCACCGGCAGCGGCGGCCCCGGCTATCGTTTTGAAGACGAAGTGAAGAACAATCCGCACAAGCACGCTCGCGGAGTTCTCTCCATGGCGAACGCGGGTCCGAATACAAATGGCAGCCAGTTCTTCATCACCCACGTGGAAACGCCCTGGCTCAATGGGAAACACACAGTATTCGGCCGGGTTCTGACGGGCCTGGATGTTGTCGACGCGATCCGGCAGGGCGACACGCTCACCAGCGTCAAGGTGGAAGAGAAGTAACCAGTTCTCATCCGGGGCCGGGGTACCGTACCCAGGCCCCAGGAATATTCAAAAAAGAAACTTCAGGGCGGATTGAAACTGGCGCGGGTCAAACGTGCGCCGAAACGTTCCGAATGTGGGATTGGAAATATTCCCGTCCGGCACACCGAAATTCGTGCGATTCAGCGCGTTAAAGCTCTCAGCGCGAAACTGTAGCCGCAAGCGTTCGGTAATGCCGAACGTTTTGTGAACGCCCAAATCCACCTGCCAGAATGCCGGGCCCAGCAGGGTGTTTCGACCTGAATTGCCGAATGGCTGCTGGGCCGTCGGTGCCGACACTTTCGTCCGGTCCAGATACGCATCCGGCCCACGTTGCCCCTCCGGCAACAGCGGATTGCCCGACACGTTCGCCCGCGACTGATTGCGGCCAACCACCGAAATCAGGGGCGATACCTCGTTCGCCAGCCCCGGTGTATGCGTCAGCGTAATGGGAATCCCGCTGCGCACATTGCCGATGGCCGTGAGTTGCCAGCCGCCCAGAAACCGGTTCCGCTTCAACAAGGGTAATTCATACACAATCGACGTCACATTCACGAACTTGCGGTCATAAGCTGACAGACCCCGGTCGGCATTCAAATCATAGATATTCTGCACGCTCGGTACATCATTACCGCCTTCCGATGGTCCGCCGTCCAAATTTTGCGACCCATTGTCGATGGTGCGTGACCATGTAAACGAATTCAGGAAATACAGTCCCGCGGCCGACCGCCGCTCCAGCTTCACCTGCAGCCCGTTATACCGGGAGAAACCCCACGGCATAATCCCGACAATCGAGGCACGGTTGCGAATTGGCCGCCGGAAATTCGATGGCAGCGTCTGGCCCGGAGGATTCGGGAACGCCTGATTCAAATCGTTCATCAGCACCAGGTTGTTCGACGAATTACCGACATATGCGACATCCACCAGGAAATTCTTCATCAATTCTCGCTGGACGGAGAGGAACCAGCTCTGCACGCTCGCGGTCTTCGTGTCGCGCGGCATGTACTGAATCACCGCGACCGTCGGATCATAATTCTGCGGATCCGCGAACCCCGCCGGAATGCCCTGTTGCGTCGTGCGGAAGCCCGGCAACGTCGGAATATTCAGCGCCGTGCCATAAACCGTGAACGGCGGGTTCAGCGTCAGATAACTGGAGCCGACACGGTTCCAGTGAACATAGCTCACACCGTAACCAGTTCGAACCACAGTCCGCGGTGTCAGAGACCACGCCAGCCCGACCCGCGGTGCGAAGTTGTTCTTGTCCGTGTCCACCAACCCCCGCTCCGCCC
>JAWXCM010000443.1:0-6928 GCA_034408745.1 Bryobacteraceae bacterium | reverse complement strand
TCGCAGTCTTAAAAACTCCCATTGAGGCGACAGGACTTGCCTCCAGCGATTTGGTCAAATAAGCTCGAAACTACCAATGTCGTGACGAACTTGGGTTAAAATCGCCGCAAATGCGTTGAGTCCCGAACATATCGATGACGGGCCGGAGACAGCGCCAGGGCGGCTGATTGCGGCGGCGCTGCCGCGGTTCATCAAACCTGTTGATGGTCCCGCGCTGGCACATTCGATCGGACTGGCAAGGATCGAAGAGCGTTGCGAGCACTTTGCGCGATGGATGCAAAGTCTGCGTCAACTGGCTGATTAGCATTAGCGCTCCACCAACTGACGAAAGCGCTTCACCAGCATTGCGAAAATGGAAGCAGTGATCTCCGAGTTGTCGGAGAGCAGGTAAAACAAATGGTCGCGACCGATTCGCAACAGGCGCGTGTCCTGCCGGGTTTTCGCCGTTAGATTAGAGCCAAAGGCTCGGGGTCGAACAGCGCCCACGCTCCGAGCACTTCGCTTTCCGCTGGGCCAGTGTGCAGCTGGGAATCGACGAAGTGTTGTGGGAGCCGAATCAGGCGGCTTCGGCTCGGCCAGTTACTCCAGGTTAGTGGACCAGTAACCAGGGCGTATATTCCCAGCCGGAACAGCTCGCCGAGCACTCCCAGCAGGTCGACGCGCTGTGCAGGAGGTGGAATGGGAACGCGGCCACGCGGCGTGAGCGCCTCCGTCTCTGTGCCCTTCGGCCGCTCCACGAGTGGCCGGGGCGGATCGGGAGCTCGGGTCACCTTTGAAAGAATGCCGGTGCGAAACGCCGGCAAAGCCGGAGTGAATATAAGGGCCAACCAGATGCGCACGGTCGAACGTGTAGCAACTTGCTCGCCATATGCCACAGCGCTCCGGGGTAAACTGGGCCCATGCTCTCCCTGGTCTACGTGAGTTCGGCCGATCGGGAGTTTTCGGAACTCGAACTGATGGAATTGCTGGAGAAAAGCCGCGAAAAGAACACGCGGCTGGGCCTTACAGGCATGCTGTTATCTGCTGTTATACAAGGACGGAAACTTCATTCAGTTACTTGAGGGGCCTGCAAACGCGGTTCGGGATCTCTTCGCTACGATCAGCGCGGACGACCGGCATAAGGGCGTCATTCGGCTGCTGGAACGGCAGATTGAACAACGCCAGTTTCCCGACTGGACGATGGGATTCCGCAACCTGAGCGATCCATCCCTACGGGATGTTCCAGGATACAGCGAGTTTATGAACGAGCCACTGAATTCGGAGAGTTTCCGTTCTGACCCGACCCACTCGCAACGTCTGATCGAGCTGTTTCGGCGCAATATGATCGGCGGATGATTTCACGCCGCCGCATCAGCCGCTAGCCTGAAGTCTTCGCGAACTGCTTTCGAAACTTCGCAATCTCCTCCCCGGAAGGGGACCAGTTCGTGTCGCAAGTGTTGCAGTGGAACACGAGCGCGCCGGACTTCAACACTTCTTCGAATTCCTTCTGGCTGTACGTAACCGCCTGGTTGTGGTTGTTCGGACAGACAATGTCAAACTCAATCCGGCCGTTCATGAGCGCTCCTTTGTTGCCAGTGCTGCCGTCATGCTTAACGTTCCACGAGTTGGCGGAAACGCTTCACCAGCATGGCGAAAATTGACGCCGTGATCTCCGAGTTGTCGGAGAGCAGGTCGTAGAAATCGTCGCGTCCGATGCGCAGCAGCCGCGTGTCCTGCAGGGTCTTTGCGGTTACAGCCAGAGGCTCGGGGTCGAACAGCGCCCACGCTCCGAGCACCTCGCTTTCCCGGGCCACGTGCAACTCAGCGCCGTCGCGGCTGATGGAAACCGCACCTTCCAGGATGACGAAGAGAGCATCGGGGTTGGTGTCGGGCGACAACACGTTCTTGCCTGGCGCCAGCCTTGTCTCCTTCGCGATTGATGCGATGCGCGACAGTTGCTCGGCGCTCAGGTTCTTCAGCAGGTCGACCGCTTCCAGAGCGATCACTTTCTCGATAATGTTCAGTTCGGCCATTTGGTCTGTGCCATTTACTCCAGGCTCACCTTTTATTGAAGCTATCGTAACCTGCGACTGGTAGTCTGACTGAAAGGGTCACACGACATATGAGAAAGACTGCCATATCCCTCTTGTTGTTTCTTACTGTTTCTGTCACCACCACGTGGGCGCAAACAGCTACAGGAACCATCATCGGTACCGTAACTGACAATACCGGATCGGTTGTAGCGAATGCAAAAGTCGCGGTCACCAACACGGGAACGAACGCGAAGCTGGATGTGGCTACGAACAGCGACGGCGGCTACACGGCGCCGCTGCTGCCCCCCGGAAGCTACAGTGTCGTTGTTTCCTCACCTGGATTCAAGGCCTTCGAACAATCGGGGATTCGTCTGCAGATTCAGCAGCAGGCGCGTGTCGACGTTGTTCTGCAGGTGGGCGGGGTGAATGAGAGCGTTACGGTCACGGCCGACGCCGCGGTTGTGGAGGCCACCTCTTCGTCTGTTGGCAAAGTGGTGGACAACAAACGCATTGCGGAGTTGCCGCTGAATACGCGCAACGTTTATGCGCTCACCTACCTGACGCCAGGCGTCACGGGCGGTATCGGGAATGCGCATAACGGCGTCAGTTTCAGCGTGAACGGCGCGCGCGGCGGCACGTTCGACATTCTGGTGGACGGCTCCAGCGCCGCATTCCCCACGGTCAACGGATTCGCCGGCGTATCGGTATTTCCTTCGGTGGACGCAGTGGGCGAGTTCAAGATGCAGGCGCAGAACTACAATGCCGAGTTTGGCCGCAGCATCACGGCTGTGCTGAATATCGTGTACAAATCGGGCGGAAATCAATTTCATGGCAGCGCGTACGAGTTCCTTCGCAACTCCGTGCTGGACGCCAACACCTTCTTCAACAATCAGCGGGGCATCGGTCTGTCGAGCTTCAAGCGCAACCAGTTCGGTGGCACGTTCAGCGGCCCGCTTCGCAGGAACAAGCTGTTCTTCCTGGGGTCGTTCGAAGGGCTCCGCGAGCGCAGCTTCGCCGAACGGCTCACCACCGTCCCAACCGCGCTGGAGCGCGAGGGCAACTTCAGTCAGACGCGTTCCAGCGCGACGCAGGGGATCACCATGTATGACCCCTTCACGACGCGGGCGAACCCGACTGGCGCGGGCAGCATTCGCGATGTATTTCCCGGCAACATTATCCCCGCTGCGCGATTCGATCCGGTGGCGCGGAATCTGCTGAAGTATTTCCCGACTCCGAATCAGCCGGGCGATGCGCGCGGTCAGAACAACTTCTATGCTTCGGGTTCGGCGAAGTTCAATACCGATAACACCGACATCAAGATCGACAGCAACCTCACTGAAAAGCAGCGGCTGTTTGGGCGCTTCTCGATGCGGCGCAACTTCAACGGACCACCGCAGTTTTTCCCGGGCGAGCTCGGAATTGCCGAAGGTCGCGTCAACAACAACGACTGGGGCCGCAACGCTGTGGTCGATTACACGAACACGCTGAACGCGACCAGCATTGTCAACCTGCGGCTGTCATTTGCGCGTAACCGATTTCTGTTTGACAACCAGGGCCTCGACTTTGTGCCGTCCAGCCTCGGCCTGCCTAAGGATCTGGACACGGCGGTCGACAGGCTGATGTTCCCGCGGTTCGATGTGGGCGGGCAAACGGCACTCGGCGGCGGCGATCACCGGCAGAGCGGCTTCAACAACTACGGTCTTGCGGGAAGTTACACGAAGCTTGCGGGGAAGCACTCCATAAAGGCCGGCTATGAGGGCCGCATGCTTCGCATCAACGTTTGGGAAGCGCGCGCTGCGGGCACGTTCGGCTTTGGAGCGGGCATGACACAAGGTCCGAATCCGAACGCCGCCAGCGCGACTGCGGGGTACGGCTTCGCCTCACTCCTGCTGGGTGCCGGCTCCAGCGGCAACTTCTATCAGAACTGGAAGAACGTGGCGTCGCAGAGTTTCTACAATGCGTTCTACCTGCAGGACGACTGGCGCATCACGCGCAGGCTGACTCTGAACCTGGGAGTGCGCTATGATTTCGACACTCCACGCACAGAGCGCTATGACCGCATGAGCTGGTTCGACCCGGGTCTTGCTTCGCCAATCGCATCGCGTCAGACCGCGTTCCCCAACCTGAAAGGCGGGCTGCGATTCGTGGGCGTCGACGGCAATCCGAAGTCGCAGTATGAGGGTGACTGGAACAATCTGGCTCCGCGTCTGGGGCTGGCCTATCAGCTCACCAGCAAGACGGCGATTCGCGCCGGCTTTGCGCAGCTGTTTGGACCGAGCACGCTGTCGGCACAGGGCACCGTCGGGCCGTATGGCTTCCGCGTGGAAACGCCGTGGGTGGCGACGCTGGATGGCATCACTCCGCTGAACTTGTTGCGCAATCCGTTCCCTGCGGGTTTCCGGCCGGTACCGGGCTCGTCTCAGGGCGCGTTGACCGCTCTTGGCGGCCCTCTCGACGCACCTCTGAGCAACACCAACACGCCGTACACGCTGCAGTACAACTTCACGGTACAGCAGGAACTGCCCGGCGCGGTGCTGATTGAAGCCGCGTATGTCGGCAATCGGGGACGGCAGTGGTCGCGCGGTGGTGAGGGCGGCTTCAACCTCAATCAGGTGCATCCCAGTTCCCTCAGCCTGGGCACACAGCTGAACCAGCTGGTGGACAATCCGTTTTTCGGGCTGGGCCTCGGCGGTGTGCTCGCGAACAGGCAGGTGAGCCGCGCCCAGCTGCTCCGGCCGTATCCGCAGTTCGCCAACATTTATCCGATCTTCAGCCAGGGCGCCACGGCGGACTAC
The DNA here is from genome assembly GCA_034408745.1 of Bryobacteraceae bacterium. Lineage (GTDB taxonomy): Bacteria > Acidobacteriota > Terriglobia > Bryobacterales > Bryobacteraceae > JAWXCM01. The sequence continues at coordinate 2,121 of JAWXCM010000443.1, read as the reverse complement.
AACTCGCTTCAGGTGACGTTCAGCAAGCGCTACGCAAAGGGCGTGACCTTTGAGGGCAGCTATACGTGGGCAAAGACACTGGACACCGGCACCAGTTACCAGGACAGCTACAACGTGCAGGGGTTCCGGTCCGTCTCGGGCCAGCATGTGCCGCAGCGGCTGGTGTTCAGCGGCGTTTACGAATTGCCCGTTGGGCGGGGACGGCTGCTGGGTTCGAACATGTCGAAGGTTGCCGACGCGGTGATCGGCGGATGGCAGGTGAACGGGATCTACACGCTGCAGTCGGGTGGTTCGCTGAGTATGAGCGCCAGCAACACGGCAGGCCTCTTCAATGAGACCATCCGGCCCAACACGAACGGCACGAACGCGAACATCCGCGTGGACGCGCACGACAGGCTGGACAAGTGGTTCGACACTTCCGTATTCAGTCAGCCGGCTCCGTTCACGCTGGGCAACGTGGGGCAGACCATCGCGGATCTTCAGAACCACCACATCAACAACCTGGATCTGTCTGTCTTCAAGGTGTTCAACGTGACGGAGAAGGCGAAGTTGCAGTTCCGGGGCGAAGCGTTCAACGCGGCCAACCGGGTGCGCTTCGGCAGCCCGAATACCAATGTTAACGGCGGGTCGAACTTCGGCCGCGTCACCAGCCAGTCCAACGATCCGAGACAGCTGCAGTTCGGGTTGAAGCTGCTGTTTTAAGTAAGCACGTAGATTGCTGGCTCTCCTCCGTTAAGCAAGAGAGAGCCAGCCTTTTCCGTTTCAGCAGCACAATGCAATCTTAAGCGGCGAGTTGCAGCAGAGCTTTCTGCGCTACCGGAGCAACGTCGGTGCCGGAGCGGCTGGCCAGGGCTTCGATTTCCGAGCGCAGGCCGGGCAGTTGCATTTCCCCCGCGGTGGCCACAGCACAGGCCACCAGCCAGTTATCGCCTGACCGGAGCAGCGAACGAATCGCACCGGCTGCATCGGTCTCGGCCACCCCGAACAAATCCCTGGCAGTCTGAGCGGTATGTGCATCTTCATCGAGCAGAGGCATCACGTACCGCTTCAACTCGCGGTCGAGGACATTGTCCAGAAAGTCTATGGCGGCGGTGTACTCGTCAGTCTTCTTCCGGTTCACGGCGAGGTAGGCGGCATAAATCTCGCGCGGAGGATAGCGCAGCCCCAGCAGCCGGAACAGCCTCGCAATCGCACCGCGCAACCGGGTTTCGAGCGTTTCATGCAGCAGCCGCGCCACAGGGGTCTCATGCGCCTCTTTGAACGGCGCTAACGCGGCGCTCATCTCGTAGTAGTAGCGAGCTTCGTTGAGAATGAGCTGCGTGAGCGACTCCTGGCCGTAGTTCAGTTTTGGCTTCGTTTCGCGCAATGTGTTCAGAGCGCGCAGCGCCGCGTCGCGAATCGTCAGGTCAGGCTGATTCAGCGCGGACAGCAGCACGTCCACCGAACGCTGCGTGGGAATGCTGCGCAGTACGCGAGGCACCTGCCGGCGGACCGACACAGGTGTCGCGAGATCCAGCAGCACATCGGCGAGGGTGCCAACTACGCGGTCGCCGAAACTGGCCAGCGCATCCACGCCAAAGGGCCGCAGGCGGGAAAACGCCAGCATGTGGAGCAGCCCATCCAGATAGGTTCGATTCTGTAGTCGACCGGCTGTCCGTGCCGCCACCTTCGCCACTTCGATATTGGAATCGTGGAGGAGGCCACTGAGAGCCCTGGTATCGGCGTCGCCGTGCACTGCGACGGCCGCTGCAGCCAGCACCCGGCGGTGGGCGTCGGGCGACGCTGCGCTCTCTTCAATCCACTCACGAGTAATGAGGCCAGTGGCGATCTCAGGGTAGTGCACCATCGCTTCGACAGCGGAGCGAGACACAGTCTGGTTGGGATGGCCCAACAACCGCCGGGCCAGACCCGCTCCGTCGTCGACATGCTCCAGCGCGTACTGAACCGCGGGCTCGATAGCTTCGTTGGCTTCACCTGCACGTGAGGAACGGATCTCGCCGAGAGCCGCCTCGACAAGACTGGGGAACTTGTACTCGCTTGCCAGGCTGTAGACCTTCGCGCGAACCTCTGGAGACTTGTGGGTGGCGAGTGTGGGCATCCGACGCTCCAGGGAGTAGCCGG
>JAWXCM010000442.1:0-8492 GCA_034408745.1 Bryobacteraceae bacterium | reverse complement strand
TCGCAGTCTTAAAAACTCCCATTGAGGCGACAGGACTTGCCTCCAGCGATTTGGTCAAATAAGCTCGAAACTACCAATGTCGTGACGAACTTGGGTTAGCGTCGGCCGCCGAACGGGTTCGAGGGCTGCGGGAAGTTGGGTTGCTGTCCACTCGTCGGGCTTCCGGGGCCGTAGGGTATCTGGCCTCCCGGAAAGCCGCCGGGCTGGGGCGGCTGGCCGCCAAAAGGACTGGAGTTGCCCGTCGGATTGCCCATCGGTCCGCCCATTCCAGGTCCGCCCATCCCGGGTCCGCCCATGCCGGGTCCGCCCATCCCATTGGCGCCGGGCCGGTTCATCATTTGCTGCTGCTGTCCGAGGGCCTGCTTCATGCGGTTGTCCTTGCGCATGTCGTAGACGAACTCCCACTTCTTGTAGTTAGCTTGCTCGTTGACTACGCGAATGCTGGGGCCTTCGTTCTTCGGCGCGATTCCGGCCAGACCGCCGAGGATCTGCAGCCCAGGCGCGAGGTTCATCGGCATGTTCGGGCTGGGCCTGGTGAGGGCGTCGTTGATCATGTTCAGCACGTTGCCCGGGGTTCCCTGCCCCATGCCTGTGTTGTTGCTGCTAAGGCCGGTAGCCGGCTGGGTCGGATACGTCTGGTTGGGGCGTTGCGCCTGCTGTAGCTGCCCGAATTGCGTTTGTTGCTGCTGCTGCCCAGGGTATGTCGTCGAGCCGATGGGCTGTCCCGCGGGCCCCATTATTCCATACGTTTGCTGCTGAGCCTGCTGCGGGGCCGGAGGCACACCGGGGGTCGGGTAGACGGGCTGCTGACCCGCTGGGTACGGTCGACCGGTTTGGGGATTGATGTTCGGATTCGGCTGACCGGGATACTGCGGCACGCCGTTCGGGTAAAGCGCTTTCAGGTCAGGCTGCTGACCGGGCTGCAGCAGCGGCTGCTGTTGTTGCTGCTGTTGCTGGTTCGGGTCGACGATGGGGTTCGGAACGCCTGGCTGCTGAGCGTTGCCCGTCTGAAAACCGCTGGACGGAAGTGCCAGCGCCGGCTGTCCGGTTCCTCCCGCTCCGCCTTCTCCCTGACTCATCTCGCTGGGGCGCTTGCGCAATGCAACATTGACACCGCCCGCGTCGCCGTCCAGCGATGTCTGGCCGATTCCCGCCATTTCCGTGATGAAGTTGTTCTGGTTGGGCTTCTTCTCTTCCTTCTGCTCGACCAGGGAGTCCGTGAGCTTGCCCATGTTGTCGACGTGGATCAGGCGCCAGTCATCTTTGCCTGTGAACGGATTCTTGTACCGCCGTCTCAGAAAACGTACGTTGTTAGTTTTTTCCAGATCATCCAGATTGGTGGGATATTTCTGGTATTTGGCGACGTAGAGCTGGATGGCGCGATGGTATTGCGCTGCGCGGTCGACCACCAGTTCCTCTTTGCCGCGAACCGATTCGAACGCGCTCCGGGGTAGCTGGTTATAGATGGCGAGCGCGATCCCCGCCGCCATGACGAAGACCATCAGCAGCGCGAACCCGCCTTCCTGTTCTCGCCTGCGACGGTGTGTCATCCGGGTTGCTCCTCAAGCGGCAAGGTCTGAGCGCTGCCCGGGAAATTGGTGTCTTCCACGACAGCAGAATTGACGCCGATACGAACGATTTTGTAGCGGCGCTTCACGATGTCGCCCTCGCGGACGATGTGGATCTCCTCGCCTTCCATGAAGAACGCACGCTTCTGGACGTCAACGCCGCCCCGCGGGTTCACGTAGCCGTAGAACTTCATCGGAATGGGCGGCGCTGCGGGTTTGGCAGGTTCCACTTTGGCCGCTTCCACAGGCGTCACGGCGCCAATCGGGACGATCGGCGATAGCACTTTTGCCTTGGCTGCTCCTGGCTTAGGAGGCTCGGCTTTAGGCGGAGCGGCCTGGCTGAAATCGAACAGACTGCGGTGCGTTCCGGTGACGGTGACGTCCTGAAGACGGGCGATCAGCTCGACTTTCAGCGTGGGGTCGATGGACATGGGATCGACCGCTTCGGTGTTGCCTCGGGGGCGTCCCAGCCTGGGCCGGAACTCGGCCGCAGTACGGCCTTTTCCACTTTTGCTGGTGGCGGCCGTGGAAGTGGGACCCGAGGGAATCAGCCCCGGCGCTGGGGCAGCGGTCTGCGGCTGCTGTGAGGCGGCAGGCGGCACATCCGAGCCTGACCCGGCGTTGTAGAGATACACCGCGAGGGCGACCGCGAGCAATCCGCCCAGGAATGCGAGTTTCTTTGGCTCCGCACCGAGTTTCATGCCAGCGGCGCCCCCTGGCGAACGAACGCGTTGAACTTCACCTGAACGTTAAGCAGTCCCTGTCCCTGGTTACCCTGCTGCGGAGCGGCCGTCAGAGTGTCGATGATCAGGAATCGCGAAGATTTGTCGAGCTTGTTGACGAACTGCAGCAGGTCACCGTACGTGCCTTCGTAGTTAGCGACGACGGTAAGCATGGAGAACTGGTCCGTGCCTTCGATCGGGTCGTAGTTGAAGGACCGTTCTTTCGAACGGAGGCCAGCGTCTTTGGCCGCGGTGTCCAGTTCGCCGACGATGGTGGAGGATTTGGTGCGGCCCTCAAGGAAATACTTGCCGAGGAACGCATCGCCGCCGGTCCGGGCCTGGTTCATACGAGACACCAACTGGCGCATGCCCTGGATTTCGACAGTGCGCCTCTGCAGCGTGCTCTGCAGCGTGGAGATCTGCGCATCCAGTTCTTCGGCGGACCCGCCGACGGGCCTTGCCACCATGTAGGCGGCGATCAGGTTACCCAGCAGGAGCACGCCCAGAATCGCGCGCGCCACGGTCCTGGGGTCGCGCGTGAGTCGTGCCCGCAGATCGGGAGGAATGGCAAAACTAAAGCTTCTGGGCATAGTTCACGCTCACACGGTATCGATACAGCGGTTCGTTCTGGGAAGGCGGCAGGGAGTTGTGCACGGTTGTGGAACCAAAGGACGGCGACTGCTCCAGCGCCATGACGAAATTCAGGACGGGCTCGGTAGCCGTGGAGCCGACCCACATTTCGAGGATCAGCTGATTGGCTCCGTTGATCTGTGGCCGCACGGAAATGACGCGCACGTTGTGCGGCAGCACTTTTTCCAGGTCCTCGAAAATGCGAGTCCAGCTGACGCCTTTGCGCAGGAGAAGTGCGTTGAGGAAGACGCTGCGGTCCAGCACCTCCGCATTCTCGGGCTGGCGCATGGTGGCCTGCAGACGGTTTTCCTCACGCGTCATCACATCCAGCTGCTTCTGCATCTTCTCGATGGAGGCGCGGGCCTGTGCGGCGCGGTCCCGCTCAGCGATGGCGAGGTAGGTGAACGCGAAGAGCGCGATCAGCATCAGCACGCCGACGGCGACCGAGGCGACGATGATTTGCCGGTCGCGGCGGAAAGGCTCGCTGGCAAGATTGACGCCGATTTTCATGCCGCTTTCACTCCCTTACCCGCCGATTCGAGGTAGCCGAGCAGGCCCGCGTTGGAGGCTCCGGGTGCTCCGAATCGCGATCTCAGTGTCTCGGCCGGAACCTGGAGTTCGCTCACCCAGTCCGGCAGACGGCCAGCGGCGTCGAAGCCGACGAAGTAGATCCGGTCGGCGGTGCCGCCCATTTCATCTTCGACAAAAGCGAGGGTGGGGAACAGCACGCCCATCATTTCGTCGGGTGTGACCTCGGTCAGCTCCACCGTACGCACCAGGCGCATGACCTGCCCGTTGGCGACGATGACGCTAAGGTAGCGGCCACTGAGGCGGGTTAGCACGGAGACGCCCTTTTCGGGGAGCAGTTCCACCATCGCCATTGAGGCCGTGGTGACCCATCCAGGCTGTAGTCCGGCAGCCCGGAACGCCGCCTCGTAACGCGCGACAATTTCCAGCGCGGCGACGGCCACCACACACTCGGTCTTATTCTTGCCCGCACTCTGTGCGTGATAGCCGACGACGGCGGATTCCACGTCGAAGGGCACGCTCTTCTTCATGCGGAACCGTACCAGCGAGAGCTGCTCGCGTGGGTCGGTGGGGAACATGTCGAAGCCCAGCACCGCGACTCGGGCGGCGTAGTCGGGCAGGATGATGACGGCGGTTCCGCGTTTCCGGCCGCCTCCGGCTCCCGCCGTGATGGATCGAATTTTGTCGGCGAGCGCATCGGGCTTCAGTACGTTGTCTGAGAGAGGCGACACGTTCAAAATTCCCGATTCCAGCGGCGCGAATCCGGGAGGCGTACCCGCGGCGGGACGCGCCCATGCGATCCCTTCCTCCGTGATCTCAAACACGAAGTCGGGAGGTGGATCCTTCAGGATGCCGCCGAGCTTGTCAAACAGAGTAGCCATCAGCCCTCAATGAACGTGACCTTGTTGATTTCTCTTAGTGTCGTCTCGCCGCGACGCACCTTGTCGACAGCCGATTCGCGGAGGAACGTCATACCCTCATCGCGCGCCTGCCGCCGAATTTCCGATGTCGGCCGCTTGTCCAGAATCATCTCTCGAATCCGCTCGGACAGATCGAGCAGTTCATGGATTGCCGAGCGGCCGCGGAATCCGGTGCCGCCGCATTCGAAGCAACCCTTGCCTTCCGAGAACGGGAAGTCGAGCCATTCCTTCGGATCGAGGCCGCTCTCGCGGAGCAGGTCTTCCTCGTAGTGGACCGTGATTTTACAGTGCGGGCAGATGAGGCGGACCAGCCGCTGCGCAAGGATGCAGTTCAGCGCCGAGACGAAATTGTACGGCTCGACGCCCATGTTCAGGAAGCGGCCCAGCACGTCGAGCACGTTGTTGGCGTGGACGGTGGTGAAGACCAGGTGTCCGGTGAGCGCCGCGTTGATGGCGATCTGCGCGGTTTCCTGGTCTCGGATTTCGCCGACCATTACTTTGTCGGGGTCGTGGCGGAGGATGGAGCGGAGGCCGCGGGCGAACGTGAGGCCCTTCTTCTCATTCACCGGGATCTGCGTGATGCCTTTGAGCTGGTATTCGACCGGGTCCTCAATGGTGATGATCTTGTCTTCTTCGTTCTTGATCTCACTCAGCGCGGCGTACAGCGTGGTGGTTTTACCCGAGCCAGTAGGCCCGGTGACCAGCACCATGCCGTAGGGTTCCTTGATGTAGCGGCGGAACTTGACGATGTCCGCGGGCGCGAAGCCGACGACGTCGAGCGTGAGTTTGGAGAACTTTTCGCTCATCGACTCTTTGTCGAGCACGCGGAGCACGGCGTCCTCACCATGGATGGTGGGCATGATGGAGACGCGGAAATCGATGAGGCGGCCCTTGTAGCGGACGCGGAAACGCCCGTCCTGCGGGACGCGGCGCTCGGCGATGTCGAGCTCGCTCATGACCTTGATACGGGAAATGATCGTCGAGTGCCAGTCCTTGGCGATGGGCGGCATCGCCTGGTGCAGCACGCCGTCGATGCGGTACTTGATGCCGACTTCCTGGTCGCGCGTTTCGATGTGAATATCCGACGCCCGGCGTTCCAGCGCGCTGAAGATCGTCGTGTCCACCAGTTTGATGATGGGCGCGATGTCGGAGTCTTCCGCGGCCAGCTTGTCGATGGACAGCGTCTCATCGGGGTTCTCTTTGTCGCCGACGACGTCGAGCGCGAAGCCTTCGGTGACTTCTTCGAGGACGCGCTGGGACTGCTCGGTTTTCTTAAGCAGGTCGGAGATTTGGGTGAGGGTGGCGACCTTGACCTTGAGCTTCTTGCGGAGCTGGATGGAGAGTTCGTCGACCAGGTTGAGGTTGCGCGGGTCGGCGAGGGCGATCTCCAGCGTGCCGTTGCTGGCGTGCAGCGGGACAAAGTTGTAGCGGAACATCAGGTCGACCGGGACACTGTGGAACAGGTCGTGGTCAATCTGAGTTTCCTGTAAATCGACGAACTCGCACCTGTAGCGCGACGCCAGCATTTTGGCTGCTGTCGCTTCCTGTGTTGGGTCGAGTTTGGTCCGTTCGGCCGCCATACTAATTACTCCTCAGCCTCCGAATGAATCCGCCAGCGAGAAGATTGGCAGATACAACGCAATGAGCACAAAAGCCACGAATATGCCCATAAAGATCATGATCGCGGGCTCGATCATGGACAACGCCGCCTGCATGCGGGTACCGACGTCGTCTTCGTAGAAATCGGCCACGCTGTGGAGCATAGCCGGGAGGGCGCCGGTCGATTCGCCGACCTCTATCATGTCTATCGACAGCGGCGGGAAAATTCCGGTGGCACGGAGCGAAGACGAGAGCGTTTGTCCTTCGCGGACCATGCGCACCGCCTTTTCCAGAGCCTGGGTCAGGAGCGGGGTGCCGAGCGAAGCGGACGCGGTGCCGAGCGCCTGCACCAGCGGGATGCCGCCCTGCAGCAGCGTGCTCAGGACTCGGGAGAATTGCGCCACCTGATACTTGATCCAGATCTCGCCGAAAATGGGCATCCGCAGCTTCACGTAGTCGATCTTGAGCTGGGCGGCCTGGGTGCGAGCCCAGTAGCGGAGGCCGATTGCGGCGAGGATGATGGCTCCGACGACGAAAAGAATGTAGTCGCGAGATGTGGTGCCGACGGCGATGAGGATCTGCGTCATCTGCGGCAGGTTCGCGGACATGCTTCCGTACAGCTTCGCAAAATTTGGTACGACGTACGTCACCAGGAAGACGATGAGGCCGAACACCAGCACGACGAGAAAGCTGGGGTAGATCAGCGATACGATGACGCGTTTGCGGATGGCGAGCGCGGTCCTCTGGTAGGTGATGAAGCGCTCCAGCACGTCGGCGAGCGCGCCCGATTTTTCGCCCGCCAGCACCGAGGTGACGTAGACAGGCGGGAAGATTCCCTGCTTTTCGAAGGCGTCGGACAGCAGCGAGCCGTGGCGGACTTCGTCGCGCACGGAGTTGATATAGGGCTTCAGTTTCGGGTCGACGAGGCGGTCGGCGAGCAGGTCGAGGCCCTTGAGAATCGGCAGACCGGCCTTGATCAGGGTGACGAACTGCTGGTTGAAGATGAGGAACTTTTCGAGGTTGAGTTTGGTGCCTCGTCCGCCAGCCCGTCCGCCGAGGGTGGCCAGCGCTCCGCCTTTGGCTTTGACGGAGTAGACGAGGAAACCCTGCGACGTGAGCCGCTCCCGAACGTCGTGATCGGAGGCGCCTTCGGCAATTTGGTTGTGGATCTCGCCGCGCGGGTCGGCGTATTTGACGGCAAACTCGGCCATACGGGTATTTAGCGCTGCTGCTGCGCGCCGCCTCCCTGAGGTGTTTCGGTGAGGTCGGCCCAGGCGGCGCCTTTGGGGAGCTCGAACCGGAAGAGCTTGTCGTTGAGCGGCGGGTTCACCACTTCATTGCCGAAGGTGAAGATGAGCTGCCCGTTGTCGTGCCCGTGCACTACCAGCTTCTGGATGCTGTAGCCGGTGACGGGGTTGACGGTGAATTGCACCTGTTTGTAGGGCAGCTTGTCGGATTTCGGGACGGCGGTGACGCTGGCCGAGGAGGCGCTCTCATTTTCCAGCCTGAAGTCGCGGAAGTCCTTGTTGAAGTCGAGTTTACCGAGCAGGAACGCGAGTGGCGCGCGCATGTCCTCGGTCTCTTTCAGCTTCGTTTTTTCTGCGCGGTTGGTGGCCGGATTGTAGAAGTAAACCTGTTTGCCGTCGGACAGGAAGAGCTTTCCGGCGGGGTTGGTGTACTGCCAGCGCATGCGGCCTGGTTTGCGCAGGAAAAGGTCTCCAGCTTCGGTCTGACGGCGGCCGCCGGGTCCGGTGAAGACCTCCTGGAAGGTCACCTGCAAGGTTTTTGCGGCGTTATAGCGTGTTTCCACAGACTGCAGCAGATGCGTCAGGACGCCGTCCGCCGCGAATGCCGGTAGAGCTGCCAGGGCCAGGAACAGGAGTCGCACCACAAACTTATGACGTTCCGCGAGCCAGTTCCGTTGACTTTTCAGGCTCTGCGCGTTCGGCGCCACGCAAGCAGGACCACACCACCGAGAGCGGTGAGGGCCAATGCGCCGGGCTCGGGGACCTCTTCAAGCACGAAGGCCTGCGTCCCACCGCCGATCAGGCCACTTCCGCCGATCTGTCCGAGGTTGTTGATGCTGTTGACGAAAAGCAGTTCATCGAAGGGCGAGCCATCCGGATTGAGGCTGCCGAGGGTGTAGAAGGTTCCGTTGTAGATTACGAAGTTGTCTTCCGGATGGGAAAGGTCGCCGCCGATGACCGTGCCGTGGTCATTCATTCCGATCACAGAGCCGTAGGTGTCGAAGTAGCTGGTGGTGCCGTTCCGATGCAGGAAGACCCTGGGGCTGAAGTCGCTAGTGCCGGCGACATCGCCGTTGGCGTTCATGGCATCGGTGAGGAAATCTTCCTCTTCGCCGGGGTTGAGGTCGATGGGATTGCCGCCGCCGTTGGAGTCGTAGAGGAAGGCGTGGGTGTACGGACCGCCGTTCACGTGGAAGTCGGCCTCACCTGCGATTTGTCCGGCGGCGTTCATTGTGTACGGACGGAGATAGGAGCTGAAGGGCGGGATCGGAATCTGGG
>JAWXCM010000441.1:0-17560 GCA_034408745.1 Bryobacteraceae bacterium | reverse complement strand
CCAGTCCTTCGTGCGCACCGCGCGCTGGAAGTCCCGATACGCCGCAAACATCTCTTCACGGCCCGCCACCTTCGCGTCCTTCAAAATCGGCACCAGCGTCCGACTCTCCACCGTAGAAGGAATCGGCACGCCCGCCAAATCCAGCAGCGTCGGACACATGTCGTGCAGGTGCACCATCTGGGTGCGGCGCTCGCCCTTCGGAATCCCCGGCCCCGCAACAATCAGCGGCACCCGAACGCTGTGGTCGTACACATTCTGCTTGCCGAACAACCCATGCCGCCCCAGCGCCAGCCCATTGTCCGCGCCGTAAACCACAATCGTGTTCCGCCCATGCGGGCTCGCGTCCAGCGCGTCCAGTATCCGCCCCACATGCGCGTCAACGTGAGTGATGCACGCGTAGTAATCCGCCGTGTGTTGGCGAACCACATCATGCGTGCGAGGGAACGGAGCCAGCAGTTCGTCGCGCACCTTCAGTTCGCCGTTATCAAACGGATGCTCCGGCAGGAAACTCGCAGGCACCTCCATGCGAGCCGGCACATACTTCTTGTGATATTCCGGCGGCGCAGTACGAGGATCATGCGGCGAAGTAAACGCAACATAAGCCGCAAACGGCTCCGCCCCCTTGTGCTCCTTGATGAACGCGACAGCGTTGTCCGCGAACACCTCGGTACTCAGCCGCGTAGTCGCCGCAGCCTTGTCCTTCGGGTAGTTGCCGTCGGCCGAGTACTCCCACACCGGCAGCGCCCCCTGCTCCCCCATCCCTCCAAAAAACAGGCTCTTGCCGCCGTTGAAACAGCGTGCGTGCAGCTTCGGCGAGTTGTGCCACTTCCCCGTAGCCCAGGTGCGATACCCCGCTTTGCGCAACTCCTCCGGCCACATATGAAATGGCCGCGTATTCGCAGCCAGATTGGGCGTCATAAACTCCGACGCGTGAAACAAATGCTGCCCCGACATCAGCATCATCCGGCTCGGCATACACACCGCGCCAACACTCCCGCCCTGAATGAATGCGTGAGTAAACGCGACCCCGCGCGCACACAGCCTGTCGAGGTTCGGGGTCTGCACCTCGTTGTTACCCAGCGCATGAATCGTGTTAAACCGCTGGTCGTCAGCCAGCAGAAACAGAATGTTCGGACGGCGCGTAGTCTGCGCACTTGCCGCAACCGACCCACTGGTCGCCAGGAGCCACTCTCGTCGAGTCATATCGACCAACAAATGTATCAGGAGAAACCCAGCCGCGGGTGTGATGCAATGTGCTGATGGCGAGCAAGCTCTACGCGGGCACATCCGGCTTCGCGTATCCCACCTGGAAACCCGGCTTCTACCCGGCGGACGTACCGGCAAAACGATTCCTTCAGCACTACGCAACGCGGCTGAACAGCACCGAAATTAACTACACATATCACCGGCTGCCGTCTCCGAAGTCTCTCGGCGAGTGGCTGGAATCCACCCCGCCCGAGTTCGTATTCTCACTGAAAGCGCACCAAAAGCTGACGCATATTCTGCGATTGAAGAACTGCGAAACGTTCGTCGAGCTATTCCTCAAGACCATCGACCCGCTCCGCATCGCCGGCCGCCTCGGCCCCGTCCTCTTCCAGTTGCCGCCGAATCTCAAGTGCGACCCCGAGTTGCTCGCGGCCTTCGTAGCGCTGCTCCCGGCCGACATGCGCTTCGCCTTCGAATTCCGCCACGCCTCCTGGCTCGAACAGCCGGTTTACGACATACTCGGCAGCCGTGGAGTCTGCCTCTGCCTCGCCGAATCCGAAAAGCTGGTAATTCCCGAAGTAATTACCGCCCCTTTCGTCTATTTCCGGCTCCGCAAAGGCGATTACACACCCGAAGAGCGAGTCGAAATTGCCACTCGGGTAACCGCGCTCAACGAAGGAGGCCGCGACGTCTACCTCTACTTCAAACATGAAGATTCACCCGAAGGCGCTCTCTATGCCGAAGAACTGCTCCGAGGCCTGGCCTTTGCACCGTGACTAGAGCATCCGCTCCGCCCAGTCCAGCATCCGCTTCTGGGCCGCGGTATTTCCGAGTGCGGCCTCGATGTTCACGTATCGAACTCCGCGCTTCGCGCAGAGACGGGAGAGCGACCCGTCGTCATCCTTCGGGGCCGTCTTCTGCAGCAGCACGTTAAAAGGGCCGCCCGCCAGCAGTTGGTAATCCACTTCGCTGACGCACAGCATGAACTCGTCGGGATGATCCTTGTCGTTCAGAGCCGTCGCGTCGCTGATCGCGAGTTCGTCCTGCATCGAATAACCGGGGCCGTTGTTGTGCAAAGCGATGATGACCTCGCCCGGTGGCGGAAGCAGGCGCCGCAAGAAGCCCGGCCTTGCCCGATCCAGCTTGTCCAGTGCGCTTTTCACCTGCGCATCCGTCCAGCCCTTGTTGAGATTCCGCAGGCTCCGTTCGGCACCTTCTCTCGACCACATCCGGTTCGGGTCCACTTTGCCGCCGCCGACCGGGACATTCCGCTCCGTACTTTCGATCAGGAATGCGCGGCCACTGTGACGCGATTCCATGTGTGCCGTAAGGACCTCGCGAGCGGTGCGCTCATTGCCGTGGATCCAGAGAAAGTGACGCCCTTCCCCGCCTCGCGAAATCCGCTGGAACGGAATACCCGCCATCTTGATCGTCTTGCCGAACCAGGACCCAGGCCAAAGGCCAGCCAGCCCGGCCGCCGCAGTCAGGAACTCGCGCCGTCCTGGCGCAGTGGCGCCGACAGTGTTGGCAGGCATGGTTAACGGGCGGTAAATTCGGCGCGCCAGCGGCGGGGAATGACGATGTCGGACGGGATGGTGGTCGACTCGTCTCCCAGCGTGGTGGCGAGTTGTTCTGGCGTCAAATCTTCAGCCGTGCGCAGATCGGCGCCTCGCAGGTCCGCGCCCTCCAGGTCCGTTCCGATCATCCGCGCGCCAATCAAATTCGCTCCGCGCAGATCGGAGAACCGCAGGTCGGCGCCCTTCAGGTTGGCCATTGTGAAATCCGCACGCCGCAGGTCGACGCGCGCCAGATTCGCCAGCATCAGGTTGGCCGCACGCAGGTCCGCGTTCTGCAGGTCGACGTGAGTCTCGGGCTCTTCTTCGCGCCAGCGATTCCACTCCTCTACATCGGATGTGAGAAGAGCAACGTATTCCAAAGACGCCATACTGTACACGATACCGCGCGGAGAACCGCCCAGGTTCTCCGCGCGATTTGATGACCGCAGTTAGCGGCTGAACACCCCACACGCCACACGTCCGCCGGCATTGCCAGTCGGGTCGGTCTTCAGATCGTCAGCCTTTTCATGAACGACCAGCGCGGTGCCGCCTTCTTTGAACAGCGAGTTGGCGCCATCAGCCAGCGTTACTTTCGTCAGCATCAGGTTCACCTTCGCCTTCCCGTTTGCGGCAACCGTAAAGTTGCCGAGGTCGCCCGCGTGACCGGTCTGCGTCGCGAGGCCGTGTTTGTGCTGCTCCGGATTAAAGTGGCCGCCAGCCGAAGTGAAGTCCGGCGCCTCGCACTTGCCCGTCATGTGGACGTGGATCGCGTGCTGGCCCGCGGGCATCTTCATTACAGATCCGGACAGCTTCACCGAACCGCCTTTCACCGGGGTCGCCTTAAGGTTGCCCACGACGTCGCCCTTGGCATTCTTCAGTGTCACCGTGGCGGGAGCCGGCTTCTTGTCCGCGGCCAGCGTCATCGTGACGCCGATTGTCAAAAGAAGGGATACAAGCTTCATGCGTCCAGTCTCGGTCAATGGAGGGGCGCACCGCAAGTGAGGCCTCCGCACAGGCACTTTGATTCATGGGTAGAATGTTTGTGTATGGGTAATGGACTGGCCGAGGCGCGGCTGGAATCCGGACCGCTGGTTCTTCCGGCGTGGAAATCGGTTCTCAGTCTCGCGTGTGCCGTTTTGCTTGCTTTGCTTTTCCTCATTGCCGGGTTGTGGAAGCTCACAGAGCCGTACGAAGCTGCCACCCGGATGATTCAGGCCAAGGTCCCCGGACAACTCGCACTATTCACTGCGATTTTCATGGGTGTCGCGGAAGTATTCTCAGCGGTGCTGCTTCTGGTTCCGCGATTCCGGCGCTGGGGCGCCATAGCGACAGCTCTCATGCTGGTCGCCTTCATGGTCTACATCGGGTATCACTACAACGCTTTGCGCGGCGAAGAGTGTTCCTGTTTCCCCTGGCTCAAACGGGCCGTTGGACCGGGGTTCTTCATCGGCGACGCCATCATGCTGCTAATGGCCGCGGCTGCCGGCTGGTGGACGCGGCAGTCGGACAACCTGCGCGGCGCACTGATCATGCTCGGTGCCATTGTGGTGTTCGGTGGCGCTTCCTTCGGCATCACCTACGCGCGGCAGACGGGCGCGGTTGCGCCCGCGTCGATTCAATTGGACGGCGCTCCCTACTCGCTCCAGAACGGCCGTGTGTTCGTGTACTTCTACGATCCGGAATGCGCACACTGCCTCGACGCTGCGAAGAAGATGGCGAAATGGTCCTGGGCCAACGACGTCACGATCATCGGGCAGCCGACGGTAAATCCGCAGTTCTCAAAGTTCTTCCTTGAGGACACCGGACTCAAGTCGAAGATGAAGACAGCCAGTGACCTGCAAGCTCTGCAGCAGGCGTTCCCGTTCACCAATGGGCCATTTGCCGTGACGATCGAACACGGGCGTCAGAAGCAGTCTTTCATTCAGTTCGATGCCGGCGAGCCTGAAGATTCGCTGCGCAAAATGGGATACATCCGTTAATGAATCTTGTAACCGTGGTCGCCACGTTTAAGACCCGTCCGGGCCTCGAAGACACCGCTCGCCAGACCTTGATCGGGCTGGTGGAACCGACTCGCCGGGAGCCCGGCTGCGTCCTGTACGACTTGCACGAATCCACCGAATTTCCGGGCGTATTCGTGTTCTTCGAGAAGTGGGTCGATATGCAGGCGCTCGACCTGCATAAGGAAATGCCGTACCTTCACGCGTTGCGGGAAAAGGTGGCGGAACTGTTTCTCGAAAGCCCGGACGTCAGGACCTACTCGCGGCTGGCCTGACGCGCCTTCTTCAGCTCCTGCATCACGTCGGAGACCAGTTCCTTGGCGTCGCTCAGGCTGCGCACCACAAGCTGTATATCCATCGCCGGCTTGCCCGGCTGACGTGCGCTCTGGCAGTACACCCCGTGCTGGCCGACGAGAATAATCGCGTCGGTCAGCACATCCATGGCAAGCGCGAGCCTTCCCCGCGGAATGCCCATCTGCGTCTCGTAAGCTTCCAGCTCTTCGCGTCGTTCCCGATATACAGACATATGAATTGTCAGCCGTCCAGCAACGAAAGCTGCCTTTCGTCGACTGCAGTGGCACCTTTCGGCTTTACAGTGTCTTCTTCCCGATGCCCGAACTCACGAATCAGTCGCACCATTTTCTGATGGTGGTCCCAGATGTCGTAGAGCAACTGACAGCGCCGGCAGCCTCCGCGAATAGCACCAGGCCCATCGAGCTCAGGGTTGTAGCCCGAATGCTTTGTGCAGCGGCCTTTCCAGCGAACCGACCCGATCTTCAGCATCGTCTTATCGGTCCTTAAAGAAGCCTCGCCGCCGGAGGAATTCGAAGATCTGCGGCCAAACTGCGTCGAACTGCTCGCGCGGTTGCCCATGCTCGCCGCCACTGACGTTGATCATCTCAGCGTCGGAACCCGCATCGCGGAGCGACCTGGTGATGCGAACGCCATGGTCGTAGGGAACGGTGGGGTCGGCCGACCCGTGGATCGTCAGCACAGGCGGCAAACCCTTGCGAACCCAGGTCTCGGGAGAAACGCGGCGAGCCAGTTCCATACGCCCTTCGACCTGAGGCACCCAGGTCACAGCGTAATCCCGCATGTTGGGTCCTCCAAGCTGGTCCTCGACGTCGGTGATGCCGTACCAGTTGATGACGGCCTTAACCTTCCCTGTAGGACCGAAGCCCGCTCTCTTAGGCGTAAGAGCCGTCATTAGAGCAAGGTGTCCACCTGCCGAATCGCCCGTCGCAATGATGCGCCTGCGGTCGACGTTGTACTTCCCCGCATGCGACGCGAACCACTTTGCCGCCTGCAGCACGTCCTGCACGGCAGCGGGCGCCGGCGCCACTTTCGTCAGACGGTACTCGATGTTCGCCACCACGCAGCCCTTGTTCACCCAGGGCAGCACGAAACGCTCGACCACCTGTTCCTTTGTGCCACCCCCCCATCCTCCGCCATGGATCTCGATGACACCGCAAACTCGCTTCCCCGCCGTCGATCTGGCGGGCGAATAGACGTCGAGAACGGTCTGCGGATACTGGCTGTAAGAGATGTTCTTCTCAACTTTAACCCCGGCTGGCAGTGCCGGAGTCTGAGCGCTGGCGGCGATGGCGCCCAGGAGAAGCGGAAGCAGTCGATGCATTCCACTTCAGTATAAGTACCGTCCTGACTTACTCGTAGCGAAGTGCCCGAATCGGATGTCGGCGACATCGCAACGTGGTGTTCGCATCCGAACACTACTCGAGAAACGCGAGCGCGACTTTGTCCATGGTTGCGCGGATCACCTTGGCTTCGGCCTGGAAATTGTTTACCAGGATGGAGAAAATGTACGTCTTGCCGTCGGGCCGCAGCGCGTACCCGGACAACGCGGCGACGTGGCTGAGGCTCCCGGTTTTGGCGTGGATCCGCTGTGCGAGCTCCAGTTTGTCGAAGCGCTTTTCGAGCGTGCCGTCGAAACCGCCTATCGGCAGCGTCGTGAGCCACAGATCGTATAGCGGATGGGCGTACATTGCCTGCAGGAGCTTTGAGACGGTCGCGGGTGTGACCAGGCCGAGGCGCGACATTCCGGAGGCATCCTCAAAATTCCACTGCCCTTCTTCGACGCCGATCTCCTTCAGGTAGGCCGCGATCATCTTGAGTCCTTCGCGACGGCTGCCGATTCCGTTGGCAACTCGCGAGATCTCGCGGAGCACGAGTTCGGTGTGCAGGTTCTGACTTACCTTGTTCGAGATGACCAGGATTTGCGAGAGGGGCGCGGATTCATGAACTGCGAGTTCTTCTCCTTCGAACACCGGCGATTCGTCGCCGACGCGGCGGTGGGCGGCTCGGGTGATGCCGTCGATGCGGATGCCGCGCTGTTCCAGCAACTGACGGAAGGCGGTGGCAGCGTAGAGCGCGGGATCGTCGACGGCCACGAGTTCGGCCTCAATCTTCTGGCCGGTGACGACGGTTCCGGTGACGATAAGCTCTCGCGAGCCGGGCACGCGGCGGAATGAGAGTTGCGTCTTGCCAGTGTCGGCTGTCAGGGTGCGGTTGACGATGGTGAAGTACTCGACTGGCGGATTCAGAGCGAGGCTGCCGGGCGCTCCGGCTTCGGCGCCGGGGAAAACGGTCACTTCGAATGCGTTGTCATTGAGCGTCAGCGCGCTGACCGGCGCTCCGTACTCATAAATCGGATCGTCGAGGCCCCAGCCTGGCGGGAAAGGCTCGGACACATAGGCTGTGTCGTCGCCGATGACATCGCCCGCGATCACCTTCACGCCTGAAGCGGCCACCTGCTCGGCGAGCTTGCGGAGGGCGGCGAGTGCGTCGGGATTCTTTTCGTCCTTGTTGTACGGGATCATGCGCGCCGACAGGTTTGGGTCGCCACCGCCGAGCAGTCGTATTTCTGCGATACGGCCCTCGGCATCGGGTTTGGCGGGCGCGGCGACGCGGGTCCTGAACTTGTAATCGGGCCCGAGGCGGCGAAGCGCGAGAGAGCTGGTGAACAGCTTGGTGTTCGAGGCCGGGACGAAGAATCGGTCCTCATTGAGCGCGTACAGAAGTTGCCCGGACTGGGCGTCGATGACGCGAATTCCCCAGAAGCTTTGTTTCGCAGCCGGAACGGAGTCGATGAGAGCCGGGACTCGCTCGGCCAGATCGGCGCCGATACACGCGACTGCGGCGGTCAGCAGGAGAATGGCGGATCGCATTTGCCTGATTGTAGCCATACCGTACACTTTGACCATGAGGATGAGTGTGCTCCTTTTATTGTCGGCGTTGCTGGCCGCGGCACAAGGGACTGAGACGAAGCGCAAGGCTTCCGAATTTCCCGTGCAGGTGAAGGTTGCCGGCGCCGAGGTGGCGGCCGAGTTTATGGTCCGGCTCATCTCCTATGGGCGCGAGTCGTTTGTTACGGACAACTTCCTTGTGGTGGAGGTCGCCATCTATCCGGAGCCGGGCAAGCCGGTTGAGGTGAAGCTGGCCGACTTTTCGTTGCGGGTCAGCGGGAAAAAGGAACTGCTACTGGCGCAACCTCCTGCGCTTGTGCTGAGCTATCTGCGCTACCCGGACTGGGAGCGCCCTCCGGTCAGGGCGGGCTCGGCTGACGTAGAGGAGCGATTCCCTGGTGATCCGCGGGCTCGGCGGTATCCGGGTCCGCCCGCGCCGGCGCAGAATCCCGATGCGCCGGTGGAGGAGCGGATGTCGAATTCCGATGTGGTGAACAAGTCTTCCCTGCCCGAGGGGCCCAGGAAAACGCCGGTGAGCGGGTTCCTGTTCTTTCCGTGGAAGGGGAACCCGGCGAAGTTGAAATCGGCGGAGCTGGTGACGACGCTGGGGTCAGGTGACCCGGTCGTGATCCGTCTGCGCTGAGTGCCAGCGGGTGAACCAGGCCTCGAGCCAGATGACGAGCACCAGAACGAGCACGACCAGCGACCCGGCCACGGGTAGAAGCGTGATAGCGCCGAGCCCCATGTAATCGGCCAGATAGCCGACCGTCGCGGGCGCGAGCATTCCCCCGGTCAGCCCGATGGAGAAGATCCCGTTGAAGAACCCTGGGTGGTAGTGCGGGAAGCGGCTGCGGATGGCTCCGACTACCAGCGGATAGATGGGCGCGAAGCCGAGTCCGACGAGCAGCGTTCCGATTGTGGCTCCGAATAAATTATTGGTAAAGCTCAGGAACAAACAACCGAGAAGAGAAGCGAGGATGCTGATGAGGAGCAGCTTCGCGTGGGAGAACCGAGGCAGAATGGCCTGACACGCCACTCGGCCGAGCATGAGCGCCAGCCAGTAGAGGAGCAGGAGGAGTAGTGCGTTTACCGGGCTGAGTCCGAGGCGGAGGATCAGGAACAGCGGCAGCCAGCCCGCGATCGCCCATTCGTTGCCGAAGTGGACGAAGAGCAGAAGACTGAGCAGGACGGCGGCTGGTACGGTGAACTCGCGAAGGATCTCTTTGACGGGTCTTTGCGGCGCGCTGTCGGCGGTGGGGAAAGTGACTCGCGCATACCCGATGGCGAAGAATCCCGGTACGAGGGCAACGACATAAAGGATGGTTGAGACGTCGTAGAGGTTGAAAGTTCCTGCGATGAGCAGTGGGCTGATGAACGATCCAAGTCCAAAGAAGATTCCGGCCAGGTTGACGGTGGCGGCGGGGTTGATGCGGAAGGCCGGGGAGAGCGCCTGGAAGATGGCGGTGTTGAGGAGTCCGGCTCCCAGACCGAGACCGAGGAGGCCCGGGAATCGCCAGGATTCCTCGACGGGCGGCGAGGTGAGGGACAGGAGCAGAAGGGATGCGAAGGCGATGGAGCAGCCGAGGACGAGGGTCCCGCCGAGGCCTCGCTGCGCGATGACGTAGCGCGAGACTTTGATGGCGGCGAGGACGCCGATGACGAGGGCGAGGAAGTAGTTGCCGACGGTGAGGTAGTTGGGACGGAGATGGTAGCCCCAGGCGGGCAGGATGGCGCCTGGGAAGGAGAGGATAAGCCCGGAAACGAAAAATCCGGCGAGCGCGCGTCGCGACGCGGAGACTTCCGGCAAGGGCTGGGACGGTTGTGGCTGCAACTCTACAAGTTTAGACCTGGTGGGGGCTGACGGGTTAGCGGGTTCGCTGTGGCGGGGGAAATTTTCAAAACGAAGCCAATTTTCGTTGATTCTATGAGGGATGTGGGTTTGCTGGTGGCTTCGTTTTTTGTCGGCCAGGTCGGGCTTCGCTTTGGTGCGGGCGGTGTCCAATGAAAGGACTCCGGTTGCGGACTGGATCGGGCTGACCGTTGGTCGCGTCGCCTGGGCGATATCCGCTGGAGTGAAATTTGCGAAACGAAGCCAATTCTCGCCCGGCGTACTCTGGGTTGGGATCGCGGCAGGGAGACTGGCAAAACGAAGCCAATTTTCATTGATCCGGGAATGGCCGACCTGTGCGGCGCCCTGGGCACTTTCGCTGGCTCGAGAGAGGTTTACGAAACGAAGCCAATT
The DNA here is from genome assembly GCA_034408745.1 of Bryobacteraceae bacterium. Lineage (GTDB taxonomy): Bacteria > Acidobacteriota > Terriglobia > Bryobacterales > Bryobacteraceae > JAWXCM01. Next base: position 7,356 of record JAWXCM010000441.1, on the reverse strand, counting down.
TTCGTGGATCTCAGGGGAGGTGTGGGTTAATTGTTGGCTTCGTTTGTGTTCGACCATCTCTTGCTCCTCCTTTTTCGGTGCCACCAAATGAAATGCGCCCCGCTGTTGCTGGGGCGCCTGATGCCTATGAAGTGTAGCACGCAGGGTCGCTGGTTTTGGTGTAACTCGCTGATTCCATGTGGCAAAATCGCTGAAACGAGGATTGGCTCATTCGAACCGATACAGGCTTTGGAGTCACGCGAGCCATACCGCTCACACAAGCCTGAGGGGAGGGCGTAGCGTGATGTCGGAGCCACCGAGTTTCGAGGGGATGACGTGTTCGATACTCAGTTCATCGACCTTCCCCTCATCAAACTGCTGCATACAAAGCGGGCAGCAGAACGCCTTCGGGCGACCCGGCTGGGCAGATATGAAGTCTCTCGATAGTCTTTCGAACAGCTTTAGGACGCCCGCCGCCCCTCCCGGATGAGGCGGTCAGCCGCTCTGGCATGGACCCGGCCCGCTGGTAGAATCAGCCCGCGACATTCGCGCTTTGTGCCGCCGCTGGCAAGTCAAATGGTACGCCCGGGGCGACGCTTTGCTCTGTGGTGGAAGCGGGAAAGCGAGGCTGGAAATGCGTGACAGGTTCGCCTATATCCGGTAGTGTAGAAAGAGAAGGAGACCCGGCCATGACGATCACTTTACCGCTGCAACCGCAGGAAGAAGCGCGGCTCATGGCGGCAGCGCGCGCCAGAGGCCTTTCGGCCGCCGATCTCGTGCGTGAGGCGCTTGAGGGCATTCTCGAACACACTCCCGCCGAAACAGGTCCGGGGAAAGAGCCGACACGGTCCCTCCGCGGCCTTCTGGCGAAATACGGACCGGCTCCTTCGGCCGAGGAAATCGATCAGAACAGGGCGGAGATGTTTGCAAATTTCCCGCGCTCCGATTTCTGATGATTGTTGCAGTCGCGGACACGCATACGGCCATCTGGTATCTCTTTTCCGATCCGCGCCTCAGCAAGGGTGCGTCCGCCTTTATTGACGAGACGATAGCCGCAGGGGATCATATTGGCGTATCTGCCATCAGCCTTGCCGAAATGGTCTATCTGGTTGAGAAGGCGCGGATTCCGGCAAACGCGCTCCACGATATTCATGCAGCGATTGCCGACCCGAAATCGGTGCTGCAGAACATGCCGGTTGACGATGCTGTCGCGATGAAGATGACGGAAGTCTCCCGTCAGGATATTCCCGATCTTCCGGACCGCGTGATCGCCGCCACGGCTCAATTGCATGGGATCCCTCTTTTAAGCCGCGACGGCAGGATACGATCCTCAACCGTCACCACGATCTGGTAGTCCGGAGGGACGGTTTGCCTTGACCGGCTGGGGGCTGGGCAGTATGCGCTGACCGTCTGGGGTGAGGGGGAGAACGCGGACGAAGAACGAGTTTCGGTCAGTACTGGCGGGTGTCTGCGGCGAGACGTTGTCGTTCCGCCGCGCAGGTAGAACGGACTATTTCTTTTCGCTTGCCGGTGCGGGAGCCGGAGTCGATGCGGATTTGCTCTCCGATTTGGACTCGGATTTGGACTCGGATTTGGACTCGGCCTTCGATTCGGACTTGCCTTCCGATCGGGACTCGGCGGGAGGCTTGGCTCCATCGGTTTTGCTGCCCGCTCCGCTTCCCCTGGCGTAGTCGGTGATGTAGAAGCCGCTTCCTTTAAACTGCAGGGCGGGTGCGGAGATCAGGCGTTCGAGTGGACCGCCACATTCTTCGTGAGCGGTGAGCTTAGCGTCGTTGAAGTTCTGTCGAACTTCGAAAATCTTTCCGCATTTATCGCACTTGTAGTCGTACAGAGGCATCGTTTTTGTCGGTCTTATTTCTGAATGGTCAGCGGGTTCTGCCGTTCGGGCAATCCCTGCGGCGACGCCGGTCCCGTCAAGGGGGAGTTCTGCGCGACGCTGCCGGTGCTGACTTCAATCGCCTTCTTCAGTATCTCGTCACCTTCCGGCTTCTTTGCAGTGTCGGGAGCGGGGGGCGTGGCGTCGTCTTCATCATCGTCGGAAACCGGGGCCAGATCGGTGACAGGGTGGGTCGGCGTAACGCCGGTATCCTGAATCGCTTTGCCCGACGGCGAGTAGTATTTGGCTACTGCGAGCAGCACGGCCGAGCCGTCGTCCAGCGTAATCGCTTTGCGCACTGAGGCATCGCCATAAGTCCGCTCGCCGACCACTTCCGCGCGCTTGTTGTCGAGCAGCGCGGCGGCGGCGACTTCAGCCGCATTGGCGGTACCGCGGTTGGTGAGCACCACGAGTGGGATGCTCTTGAGAGATGCGCGGGCCGGATCGGCCTTGAAATCTTCGCGGCGCATCTTCTGTCCCTGCACGTAAGTGATCAGTCCGGTATCCAGGAACAGGTTTGCGAGTTCGATGCCAAATTCCGGCTTACCGAAGCCGGAGTTGCGGAGGTCGAGAATCAGCTTTTTCGCGCCCTGCTTCTGGAGGGCATCGGCGGCCTGCTGGACTTCCTTCACGCGGCCCTCGACGAGTGCCGGCAACTGGATGATGCCGAGGCCGTCCTGCAACATCTTCGACGTCACCGACGGATATTTGGTGAAGCCGCGCGTCAGGGTCATCTTAGTGGGATCGGGCTTACGGACACGGAGCACGGAGACTTCAATACTGGTGTTCGGATCGCCCATGAGCGCCATTTCCGCGTAGGCCAGAGGCATGTCGCGGGTGCCGACTCCATTGATGGACTCCAGCATGTCGCCGGTGGTGAGACCTTCTTTCCAGGCCGAGGAGCCGGGGATCACGTCGACCACGCCGACGTAGCCGAAACGGCGAGAGAGCACCAGGCCGACGCCAGCTTTCTTCGCATCCTGTGATTTGAGGTACTGTTTATACTGTTCCGCGCTGAGGTAGCTGGCAAACGGATCAATGGCTTCCAGCATGCCGTTCATGGCGCCGAGGGTGACATTTTTAATGTCCGGCTCTTCAACGTACTCACTCTTGATGCGCGAGAGCACCTCAGTGTAGACGGAGAGGTGGCGGTAGGCGTCATCCGGGGAAGATGCGCTGGTACCTACGGCCGCTCCAAGGAGCAGCAGAATCACGAGCATAGTGGAGGAAGATACGACAACAAGCTTGAATCGGCTGTTCATGAATACGCCTCGAAAAGGCCGTCCGGACGACGCCTCATTGTAACAGACGGGCTCCGGGCCCGCTGGTTCCGTGAATTCATCCGGATGCAGCTAAGTTCTTTGATGTCTGAGGTCTCAGAAGGGATGCGTTCCAGTTTTTTCCCGATTGCCAGTACCCGGCTCCCAACGGTATGCTGACACCAGGCCCCATGCCCGTCACCGTGATCTACCCCGTGCTACTGATCGCCAGCATTGCGCTGTTCGCCGTGGCTGGGGTGCGCTTCTGGTCGAGATGGAGTCGGCGCGGCTGGCAGGAAACCGAAGCGGAAGTGCTTTACAGTGACATCCGGCCGATGGAGGGGTCGTCCAAAGGTGTTTTCCTGGGCGTTTGTATCCTTGCCTACAACAACAAAGGCACGAGGTTTGTAGGCCAGTTTCATTTTGCCAAAGGCATCAGCTACGCGCGGATCACGCGGGCGGCCAGGGGTTGTGCGGCCGGGTCGCGGCAACGGATTTTGATTCGGCCCGACAATCCGGAGCGCGTGCTGTTGCAATCCACCAACGATACGGATGTGCGGTTCGCCGCGGTGTGTGGGGTACTTGGGTGCCTCTGCACTGTTGCGGCTTTCACTTTGCTTCGGAGCGCGTGATACCAATATGTCCGAGAATCCGGAAGTAACCCGGCTGCTGGCGAACTGGAGAGAGGGCAACTCCGCGGCCGCCGAGGAACTGGTTCCGCTGGTCTACCGCGAGCTGCGGCAACTGGCGGGAGCCTATATGCGCCGTGAGCGGGGTGCGTCGACACTCCAGCCGACGGCGCTGGTTCATGAAGCGTGGGTTCGTCTGGCGGGGTCGGAGCAGCCGCAGTGGCAGAGCCGGTCGCACTTCATTGGCGTGGCGGCGCGTTGTATGAGGCAGATTCTGGTGGACCACGCTCGGCGCAACCTGGCTGAGAAGCGGGGCGGCGATCAGGTTCGGGCGACGCTGAACGAAGCGATCAGCTTTTCCAACGACACGAGCGCGGCGATGGTGGCGCTGCACGAAGCGCTGGATGAACTGACCAAAATCTCCGAACGCAAGGCGAAGATTGTCGAGTTGCGATTCTTTGGCGGCTTTTCGGTGGAGGAGACGGCCCAGGCGCTGGAGATCTCGATTGCCACCGTGGGTCGCGAGCAGCGGCTGGCGGAAGCGTGGCTCTACCGGGAGTTGAATGGCGACGCCCAGCAGTCCTGAGCCGAAGGAACGGACCTCGCCGCCAGTCCAGTGGGCGCTGGTAGAGGAGCTGTTTGAGGCGGCGCTGGAGCGGCCTGAGGCGGAGCGGCGGGCGTGGCTGGAATCGGCCTGTCCGGATAACCCGGGTGTTTTCAATGAAGTCTGGTCTTTGCTGGCGGCCGACCATGATGCCAGGGGGTTTATCGGGTCGGCGGTGAAGCAGATGGCAGGGGAAATCGCTCCTGCGAGCGTGGACCCGGGGCCTGGCATGGTGCTGGGTCCGTGGCGAATCGCGCATGAGCTGGGGCGCGGCGGCATGGGCTGCGTCTATCTGGCGGAGCGGAATGACGGGCAGTATGAGCAGCGCGTGGCGCTCAAGGTTCTGAGTCCAGGCATCCAGTCGGGGGCGGTGCTGTCGCGATTCCGGCAGGAGCGGCAGATTCTGGCGCGACTGAACCACCCGTGGATTGTGAAGTTGCTGGACGGCGGCACGACGCCGGACGGTCGGCCGTGGTTTGCGATGGAGTATGTGCGCGGCACCACGATCACGCAGTACTGCGAATCGATGGGGCTGGCCGTGCGGGACCGGCTGGAGCTGCTGGCGCGCGTTTGCGACGTGGTCCAGTTCGCGCACCAAAACATGGTGGTCCACCGGGATCTGAAGCCCGGTAATATTCTCATCGCCTCAGACGGGACGCCGCGGCTGCTGGATTTCGGGATCGCCCGGCTGGTGGAGCCGCGGGAGCCGGGTGCACCGGGATCGGGTACGACGGCCGTGTTCGCGCGGGCGCTGACGCCGCATTATGCCAGCCCGGAGCAGGTTCGGGGTGAGCCGGCGACCGTCGCGATGGACGTGTACGCGCTGGGGGCGATGCTGTTTGAGCTGATGACGGGCAAGTCACCGCACCGGATCACGTCTCATGCGCCGATGGATCTGGAGCGGGCGATTTGCGAGGATCCGGTGGAGCAACTTTCGCTGATTGCGGCTCGGCAGAACAGGCCGCTGCCGGGGGCGCTTCGGGGCGATCTGGATGCGATCGCGAGGAAGGCGCTGAGCAAAGCCGGGATGCACCGGTACACCTCGGCGGAACATCTGGCGCAGGATTTGCGGCGTTGCATTGAGGCTGCTCCGGTGGAGGCGCGGTCGCACTCGCGATCCTACCGACTGCGGCGGCAGACGCGGCGGTTCTGGATTCCGGTGACGGCGGTCGCAACGTTGTTGATTTTGCTGACGAGCGCGACGGTGCTGTTTTATCGGGAGAAGCAGACGGCGGACCGGCGGTTCCAGCAGGTTCGGCGGCTCTCCGACGATCTGCTGTTCGGCGTTTACGATTCCATTAACGACATTGCTGGCAGCACGAAGGCTCGGATGATCGTGGTGGAAGCGGCGCTGCGGCATCTGGACGCGCTGGCTCGTGAGGCGGGGGACGACCCGTCGCTCGACCGGCAACTGGTGTTCGCCTATGACCGCGCGGGGGATGTTCTGGGGCACCCGGGTCAGGCGAATCTGGGCCGGGTGGACGAAGCGCTGGCGAGCTACGGGAAAGCGCTGGAGTTTGCGCACCGGCTGACGCCGCGGTTCCCGAACGATCCGGCGATCGCCCGGCATATCTTAAAGGCTCGGGCGTTCATGGCGAAAATCCACGCGCATCGCGGGGAGCGTCAGGCGGCGCTGAACGGCTACAACGAGGCGCTGGCATTCGCGGACAAACTGCCGCCGGCGCTGATTCAGGACTCAGGCATCCAGGAGCGGGTGGTGCAGATTCTGCAGGATCTGTCACGGGAGCAACTGGATGACGAGGGGATTGCGACCGCGTACAAGGCCGTCAATCTGATCTCGCCGGACGGCAAGGATCCGGCGCGCGAGGGCGTGTACGGGGACGCGCTCCATGCGCTGGCGCTGAATTTGCGGCGGCAGGGTCGGATGGCGGAGGCGATGCCGTATTATGAGCGCCTGCTGAAGCTGCGACAGAAGGCTGTTGCTAACCTGCCTTCGAGTGCGCGGGCGCAACGGATGCTGGCGATTGCGTGGGGCAGTTATGGGGACGGGCTGTTGAACGACGACGCTTCGCACAATGCGACGAAGGCGCTGCCGGCGTTTCGCGAGGCGGCGGCGATATCGGAGCGCATGGCGGCGGCGGACCCGGCGAATCACATGGCTTCGCTGGATATGGCGCAGTCGCTGCTGCGCGTTGGAATGGCGTGGCCCGCGTCCGATCCGGCTGGTGCGATCGAGGTGCTGGGGAAAACGATTGTCGCGGCGGCGCGGGTACTGGAGCGGGATCCGAAGCACCTGGCATCGAAATCGATCGCTTTGCGGGCGCAGCAGCTGCAGGCCGATGCGATGATCGCCGCAGGACGAAGCGCGGAGGCCCGGGAGCTGTTGCGCACCACGATTCGCGACGGCGAGGCGTTTTGCGACAAGTACCCGGTGGATCTGACGGCCAGGCAGGGGCTGCTGTTTTCCTACATCACGCTGGCGCGGCTGGCGGCGGCCCAGGATCCGGAGGCTGCGCTGCCGCTGGCCAGACGGGCTGTGGAAAGCACGCAGTCTTTCCGTGAGCCGTCGAGGCGTGCACGGACGCTTCGGGCTCGGGTGTATGCGGGTGCGGCGGATCTGGCGGCGAAGTCGAAGTCAGATGGCATGCGGCTGTCGAAAGAGTGGTATACCAGTGCGGCGGAGGAGTGGACGGGCGCGGCTCGCATGGTTCCGCTGAACCAGGAAGATGCCGACGGTCTCAGGCGTGTCCGCGCTATTTTGCAAACCCAGTGAACTGAGCATGACGAAGCAACAGGCCGACCTTATACGTTGTAGTTTTCAGCAGCTGGCTCCTGTGGCGGGCCGAGCGGCCGAGGCGTTTTACTCGAAGCTGTTCCAGATGCGTCCCGACCTGCGGGTGCTGTTTCGCGGCGACCTCGACTTACAGCGACAGAAGTTTGTGCATACGCTCGAGATGCTGATCCGGGTTCTGGACCGGCCGGAGTTATTGCTGCCGGAAGCGGCGGAGCTGGGGCACCGGCATATTG